>NZ_JAUHIU010000031.1:0-43783 GCF_032381555.1 Bradyrhizobium sp. SZCCHNPS1003 | reverse complement strand
GCGCTGTCGACCCGCCAGTCGATCGCGGTGTCCGCGCTGTCGCTCGCCAACCAGTCGCAGGCGAGCGTGCTGCAGCTGCTGCGCTGATCCGCAAGTATCGCATCTCGACGACCAAGGCGGCGGGGGAAACCCCGCCGCTTTTTTCGCCTGGTTTGGCCGTCCGGCCCGTATCAATACTGGCACGGAACCGGACGCGAGTGGAGCCCAGGATCGCAACCAGTCGTTAAGCAAGAAATTTAAAGCGCCATTAACCATGTTTTAAAAGTGGCTGGACTAGAACCTCCTGGTGAATAACTAGGAAGGTTTCACACATATGTCCGGTATCGTTCTCTCGGCTTCGGTTCGCCAAAACCTGCTGGCGCTGCAAAACACCGCATCGCTGCTGGCCACGACTCAAAACAACCTGGCCACCGGCAACAAGGTCAACACGGCGCTCGATAACCCCACCGAATTCTTCACCTCGCAATCGCTCAACAACCGCGCGAGCGACATTGCGAATCTGCTCGACAGCATCGGCAACGGTGTCCAGGTTCTCCAGGCTGCGAATACCGGTCTCACCTCGCTTCAGAAGCTCGTCGATAGCGCCAAGTCGATCGCAAGCCAGGTCCTCCAGGCCCCGACGGGGTACACCACCAAGTCGAGCGTGACCTCCGCGGTCATCTCAGGGGCGACGGCGAACAACCTGCTCGGCAGCTCCTCAAACAATTTCGTGACCGGCAGCGCGGTCAACAACGACAACCTCAGCTCGGCCGTTGCGATCACCGGATCCACCAGGCTGTCGGGTACGGCGAGCTCGACCTCGAACGACCTGGCGAGCAGCGTCACCACCGGCGATACGCTCGTGGTCAACGGTGTCGTGTTCACCTTCGTGGCCGGCTCGGTCTCGGCCGGTACCAACATCGGCGTCGGCGACACCGTCAGCAACCTCCTGGCTGCCATCGATTCGGTGACCGGAGCCACCGCAACGCCGTCCACGGTGGCAGCCGGCAAGATCCAGCTGGCGACAGGCACGGCGCAGGATCTGACAGTATCGGGCACGGCCCTGGCCAAGCTCGGATTGACCGCCGGCACGACCACACGAAATCCGCCAGCCTTGACAGGACAGACGCTGACAATTGCCTCGACAGGAGGCGGCGTCGCAACGAACATAACGTTCGGCACAGGTGCTTCGCAGATCTCGACGCTGGCACAGCTCAATACGGCTCTCGCGACCAACAACCTGCAGGCCAGCCTGAGCACGACGGGTCAGCTTACGATCCTCACCACCAACGAAGCGGCATCGTCGACGATCGGCGCGGTCGCCGGCTCTTCGACCGCGGCCAGCATGGCCTTTAACGGCGTGACGGCATCGACCCCGGTGGCCGACACCAACTCCCAGACGACGCGTGCCGGCCTGATCGCGCAGTACAACAACGTCCTGGCGCAGATCAACACCACGGCGCAGGACGCCTCGTTCAACGGCATCAACCTGCTCAACGGCGACACGCTCAAGTTGGTGTTCAACGAGACCGGACGGTCCACGCTGAACATCACCGGCGTGACCTTCAACAGCACCGGTCTCGGCCTATCGGCGCTGGTGGTCGGAAGCGACTTCCTCGACAGCAACTCGGCCAACAAGGTGCTCACGACCTTGAACAGTGCATCGACTGCGATCCGCTCTGAAGCGTCGTCGCTCGGTTCGAACCTCTCGATCGTGCAGATCCGTCAGGACTTCAACAAGAACCTGATCAACGTGCTGCAGACCGGCTCGTCGAACCTGACCTTGGCCGACACCAACGAGGAGGCGGCCAACAGCCAGGCGCTGTCGACCCGCCAGTCGATCGCGGTCTCCGCGCTAGCGCTGGCCAATCAGTCGCAGGCGAGCGTGCTGCAGCTCCTGCGCTGAGCGCGAACGCGCTGGAATGATATCTCATCGAAGCGGCGGGCCATGCCCGCCGCTTCTGCTTTTGGCTATGCCGTGCGTGGCAGCGCGGGTCTCCGTTCGATGTCGGTGGGTGAGCTGCGTGAAGGCGCCGTTGTTCGTGTAGTTCGCGCCGCCGAGGCGTGATGAACAACGTACGATCCTCGTCCGGACATTTTGAATCATCGCGTTCGCAAGAAATTAAGAGGTGCACCAAACAAGGCGATTTGCGGTGCTCCGTGACGCTACGAAACGAATTCCGCTAACGGCCGCTAACCATATTTTAAAGGCACGCAAAGTACAAAACCTGAGCAGTTTGGTCGTGTCCCTGCGTCAGTCCGGAGTAGTTGATGTCATATGCCGCTCAAGCCTATGCCCGCACGTCGCAGACGACGGCATCACCACGGGAGATCGAAGCTCAGGCTCTGTTGAAAGCGGCACGGCAGCTGCAGGAAGTCCAGGCCAATTGGAGCGGCCCTGATCGCAACATGTACAAGGCTCTGCTCTTCAATCGTCGCTTGTGGACGATCTTCATGAGCGCGATGGAGGCGGACGACAATCCGAATCCGCTCGACATCCGCCAGAACATCGCCAACATCGGCGTGTTCGTGATGAAGCAGACGATCGAGATGCAGATGGATCCGGATCCGGCGAAGCTCAAGTCGCTGATCGACATCAACTGCCACATCGCCGCGGGATTGTCCGGGCGGAGCTGACCGTCGGGGACAGGGGCGGGTGGCGCGTCGTGATGACCGATATCACCAGCATCCTGTCTGCGTCCTACAAGTCGAACCTGCTCAGTACGGCGCGAAGCAACAGCAAATACGTGGCCGTCGATCCGACGCTCTATCAGGGCGGCTGGAGCGGAAAATATGCCAACGGGAAGTCGTTCACGGTCTCGGTCTCCAACGTCAAGGGCTTTCACGCCAAGGTTCGCTACCAGGGCGAGGGCGTGAACAAGTATCAGGACGTGCTGATCAAGGATAATACGTTCAGGATCGGCGGTACGAAGTTCACGCTGACCGGCAACGGCAAGGCCCAGATCAAGAACGTGGTCACCGACGCCGCCTCGGGCCAGACCTATCTCGACACCGCCTACGCGACCCGGAGCAGTTGATCCGCCAAAGCTGCGCCGCTCGATACGGCAACGCCGCCCGGTGGGGCGGCGTGCAGGCGGCGGCGGAATGAAGCGGTCGGCCCCGTGGGGGCTCAGGCGGTGCGATCGGTCGCCACGACGCGCGGCACGTCCGCCTTCTGCATATCCTTCTGAAGGTCGAGCGTGTTGAAGTAGGCCCGGCGGCGCAGCACGGCCTCATCCGGATATTGGGTCACGACCTGATCGGTCTTGCGGTTGACCACCTGGAACACCAGGGCGGCAGCGGCGCGATCGTAATAGGCCTGCCGCGACACCGACAGATCGTTCGCGACGTTGACCGGGACGTCGTTGCGCACGGAGGCGCCAGGCTCGGCCGCGGTCACGGTCTGGCTGGGAGGAAGGTCCGTTGGAACAGCGCTCACCACCGCCTGGCTCGACGGCGGAATTATCGGAACGGACGCTGGCGTCCCTACCGCTCTTACGCTGAAATCGGAACTCATGGCAGCCTCCTCATGGCCATCGAGTCAATTCCCAACCCATCCCGCTTGCAACTATGCCGATGACCAATCAACGTTATGTTAGGAAATAGGATGAACGGCGCGTTGTGATTCGCCAGGGCCTTTTAAGCTTATCCGAGCGTTAAACGGCGACGGCCGCGCGGCCCTCGAGGCGGCGCGGCGCTGCAATGCAGTGGGGGGTGCCAGTGGTGAGGCTCAGAGCGTCCGGCTGACGGCGAGCGGGGTGAGGTGCCGTGCGCCCGGGGCGGCGCGGCGGCCGCCGGCGGTATACGTGCTGGGGATGTTCTTGCGCTGAACCTCGGCATTGACGCCGCGCACGATCTTTTCCGAGATCGCGTGCGCAGTCGCCAGCACGGTCAGGTTCACCTGCAGCAGGGCGCGGAAGGTGTCGTGGTGACGGTGCAGGGTGGCGAGCAGCTCCGGCGCGGTCTGCTTCATGAAATCCTGGCTCGCCTTGAGGCGGCCCACGGTCGTGACGTAGTGGCGGGACAGCTCGGTCTTCTTCGGGCCGAACGCCATGCCTTCGCGCAGCTTGCCGGCGCGGACCAGCTCGGTCTCCTGCTCGATGACCGCGATCAGCTCGCTCATGACGCTCACCATCTCGTCGGCGAGCGCGCGTGCCTCTGCGGCGCTGGTGGCGGCGGCGTAGGTCGTCTTCTTCGCTTGGCCCTGTGCGGTCATTTCATAACTCCCTTGGCGTGAGCGCTTGCCGCCCACGCGCGTGTCACGCGAACATCTACGCTTTGCCGTTGGCGCCGGAGCTGCTGCCGGCCTGTTGCAGGATGAGAGTGCGGAAGACGTCGTTGGAGATGCCGACGCCGCCGGCCTTGGCGAAGTTCTTGGAATATTGCTCCGTCAGCATCGAGCGCCAGACGCCGGTGCCCGGCGTGTCGCCGAACGGTCCTTCGCCCTTCACGCCGCTGGTCATCTGCGAAAACATGCTGTTGAGGAACATCGCTTCGAAGTCGGTCGCCGTCGCCTTGGCCCTGGCCTGCGCCTTGGGCGAGACCTTGGTCAGGGCCTCGGCGAGATCGAGATCGGTGCGCGGCGCGGTGACGGCCGCGGCCGTCGGCATGTTGAGAGCGACGCGGCCATGATAGGAGTCGATGAAGGACGTCGCCATCACATCACCTCGATGTCGGCTTCGATGGCACCCGCCGCCTTGATGGCCTGCAGGATGCTGATCAGGTCGCGGGGACCGATGCCGAGGCCGTTGAGGCCGTCGACCAGCTGCTGCAAGGACACGCCGTCCTTGACGACCGCGAACTTCTTGCCTTCCTCGGTGACACCGACGCTGGTGCGCGGTGTGACCACGGTGCGGCCGCGCGACAGTGGATTGGGCTGGCTGACCTGCGGACTTTCGGAGATCGTGACGGTGAGGTTGCCTTGCGCCACGGCGACGGTCGCCACGCGCACGTCGCGGCCCATCACGATGATGCCGGAGCGCTCGTCGATGACGATCTTGGCGGCGAGATCAGGATCGACCTGCAACTGCTCGATCTCGGTCAGGAAGGCGACGACGTTGCCCTTGAACTCGGCGGGAACGCTGAGCTGCACCGTCGAAGGGTCGATCGGCTCGGCGGTCTTGACGCCGAGGAAATCGTTGATGGCGGCGGCGATGCGCTTTGCGGTGGTGAAGTCGGCGTTGCGCAGCGCCAGCCGCACGTTCGGCAGCCGGTTCAGCGCGAACTCGATCTCGCGCTCGATGATGGCGCCGTTGGCGATGCGGCCGACGGTCGGCACGCCGCGCACGATCTTGGCGGCCTCGCCCTCGGCCTGGAAGCCGGAGATCGCGAGCGAGCCCTGCGCCACCGCATAGACGTTGCCGTCGGCGCCGAGCAGGGGGGTGACGAGCAGGGTGCCGCCCTGCAGGTTCTTGGCGTCGCCGAGCGCGGACACCGTGACGTCCATGCGCGTGCCTTGCGTCGCGAATGGCGGCAGGTTGCCGGTGACCATGACAGCGGCGACGTTGCCGGTGCGGATGGTGGCGCCGCGGATGTTGACGCCCATGCGCTCAAGCATCGCCTGCAGCGACTGCTTGGTGAACGGGATGTTGTTCAGCGTGTCGCCGGTGCCGTTGAGGCCGACCACGAGGCCATAGCCGATCAACTGGTTCTGGCGCACGCCCTCGATATTGGCGAGATCCTTGATCCGCGAGGTCGCATTCGCAGACATGACGGTAGATGCCAGCGCCAGCACGGCGGCGCAGGCGACCTGAAACAGGCGCGTGGTTCGGACGCGTCGCATCCTATGCTCCCCTCGAACTCTTCAAGTGATCACTCGGCCACTCCCATGACCGCATGATCGACGTTAACTATGCGAGCGCCGTGCCACGGCGATGCTCCGGGCTAACTCATTGAAAGAGTGTGAAATCGACTCGAAGCTTTGTCGCGGTCCAGGGGTGCTCGGGGGGAACGAAGCTGCCGCCCCGGCAGAATTTGCCGGGCCGTTTACGCACCGTTAACCACGGCGGAGCCAATCTCCCGCTCGACACGCGAAGCTTGCGGGAGCCATCGATGCGCATCTACGGACCGAACGGCACGACCCTGGGCTCGTCGACCAGCAGCACGCGGAAGGCCTCGTCCAGCGGCTTCAAGCTGCCTGACGTCGGCACCACGCAGGACACGCGCGCGACGCTCGCGCCGAAGCAGACTGCGAACATCGATGCGCTGCTGGCGCTGCAGGGTATCGAGGAGGAGCCGGCGGAGCGCCGCAAGCGCTCGGTCCAGCGCGGCAAGCGCGCGCTCGACGTGCTCGATGATCTCAAGCTGACACTGCTGTCCGGCAAGCTCGACACCGCGATGGCGCTGCGGCTGCGCGATGCCGCGGCCGACCTGAAGCAGACCTCGGGCGACCCGGGACTGGATGCGATCCTCTCCGAGATCGAGCTGCGCGTCGAGGTCGAGCTCGCCAAGGCCGGGCGGAGCTGAGACGCTTCGCGCGTTCAAGCCGCCTTCGACGGCTGTTGCGCGTCGTAGCGCCGCTGCGCGGCGGTGACCTCCTTGAGATGGCGCTCGGCCCAGTCGCGCAGCGGATCGACCGCGGCGGCGAGCGTCAGCCCGAGCGGCGTGATCGAATATTCGACGGTGACCGGGACGGTCGCGATCGCGCGCCGCCGCACCAGGCCGTCGCGCTCCAGGCTCTTCAGCACCTGGGACAGCATCTTCTGCGAAATCCCTTCGATCGACCGCCGCAACTGATTGAAGCGCAACGGTTCGTTGCGCAGCAGGATCAGGATCAGCACGGCCCATTTGTCGCCGACGCGATCGAGGATCTGTCGCGTTGGGCAGTCGGCCGAATAGACGTTCGCGGCTCTCATCGGTTACTCCGGCGTGACCAGGTGATCTTAAAGTGCGCTCTTAACACCAGCATTCGTTCCGCTATCTAGTCACTATCGGATACCGAGGCGGCTTCGTCCAGACCTCGGATCTGACCTCGTGATCTCGAACATAGGAGTCTCCCCATGAAGATCGCCGTCGCCGGCGCCTCCGGCCGTGCCGGGTCCCGCATTACCGCCGAGCTGGCCAGCCGCGGCCACCAGGTCACTGGCATCGCCCGCAACCCGGAGAAGATCGCCGGTCACGCCAACGTCAAGGCGGTGCGGGGCGATGCCAACGACCGCGCCGCGCTGGCAAAGCTCTGGGCCGGCCATGACGTCGCGATCAGCGCGATCCATTTCTCGGCCAGCGATGTCGAGACCCTGATCGGGGCGGCCAAGGACTCCGGCGTATCGCGTTACCTCGTGGTCGGCGGCGCCGGCTCGCTCGAGGTCGCGCCGGGTGTGCGGCTGGTGACGACGCCCGGCTTTCCGGCCGCCTACAAGGCCGAAGCGGAGAAGGGCGCCGCGTTCCTCGATCGTCTGCGCCAGGAGAAGGAGCTCGACTGGACCTTCCTGTCGCCCTCGGCGATGATCGATTTCGGCGCCCGCACGGGCAAGTTCCGGCTCGGAACGGACCAGTTGCTGGTCGATGCCGACGGCAAGAGTTTCATCACCTTCGAGGACTTCGCGGTCGCGATGGCCGACGAAATCGAGCGTCCGGCGCACCGGCGGGCCCGTTTCACGGTCGGTTACTGAGGCCGTCCACGGCGTCCCGCCGGCTGCGGCCAAATTTGCCTGTGCAACGGCCCGAACGGCGGGGCGCCCGTGCCGATGGAAATATTGTCTGTCACATGAGGCCGCTATATAACGCGGCCGCGAACGGGCGTATTCCGTCCGCCGGTGCCGAGACCGGCGCCAGCACGTACAGATGGGCTGACCTTGGAAAAGTTGAAGAACTACAAACCTTCCGAAAAAGAGCCTTTCATGAACGAACGCCAGCGCGACTATTTCCGCGCCAAGCTGCTGGCATGGAAGGAGGAGATCCTGCGCGAATCGAAGCTCACCCTGCAGGCTCTGCAGGAGGAGAACGTGAACCATCCGGACCTCGCCGACCGCGCGTCGTCCGAGACCGACCGGGCGATCGAGCTTCGCGCCCGTGACCGCCAGCGCAAGCTGATCTCCAAGATCGACGCGGCGCTCCAGCGCATCGAGGACAACACCTACGGTTATTGCGAGGAGACCGGCGAGCCGATTTCGCTGAAGCGGCTCGAGGCCCGGCCCATTGCGACGCTGTCGGTGGAAGCGCAGGAACGCCACGAGAAGCGTGAAAAGGTCTATCGCGACGAGTAGGTCGCGACGCTGACCTGAACGAGCGGGGATTGCGGCCGCCTGCCGGGTGCGGCCGCAGTATCTGTTGACGGCTGAGACGGTGCTTGTGCGATCCGCACAGGCTGTGCGGGAGCGAGCGCAAGCGCCTTTGGTTTTCCGAACGTCAGGAACTTTTTCGCGCCTGCTGAATTAACTGCGGTTCCATCTCGGAACGCCGCGGGGAATCATGGGCGAGCCGGACATAGCCAGAGGCGCGCTGGCGACGATGCAGCGCTCCTACGGCGCCCTGAGCATCAAGGGACGCCTCCTTCTGCTGGCCGGCATTCTGTTCCTGCCCTGCGTCGGACTGATTGCCTATGTCATCGTGTCGATGGCGCAATCCGCCGACGCCTCGATTCGGCACGGCCTGTCTTATGCCGCGCAGACGATCTCCGGAGCTGTCGACGCCGAATTGCGGCGCTATATCGCGCTCGCCGAGGTGCTGGCGAAGTCTCCTGATCTCAGCGCGGCCGATCTCAGCGACTTCGAGGCGGAGGCGCGCCGCGTCGGTGCGGTCAGCGGCGAAGGCTGGATCATCGTGTCGGACGCGAGCGGCCGCATCCTGCTCAACACCGGGGCGACGCCGGGCAAGCCGCTCGGCGAGCGTACGCCCGAAGGCCGGCACTCGCAGGAGCGCGCTTTTCAGTCAGGAAGGCCATCGATCTCCGACATCTTCACCGGTCCCAATTCAGGCGCGTGGGTGGCGACCGTCGATGTCCCCGTCGTCAAGGATGGCAAGCCGTTCCGTTGCCTGTCGATCGCCATGCCGGCCGCGAACTACACCCGGCTGCTGGCCCAGCAGCAGCTGCCGGCCGACTGGCTGGTCGGCATCATGGACGGCCAGGGCCGCTACATCTCGCGCATTCCGAAGAACGCCACCACGATCGGGCAGCCGGCGTCGGCCGGCTGGCGGGCGACTGCCAAGGCCGAGGGGATCGCGGAGTTTCCGTCGATCGAGGGCGATCGTGTCATCAACGCCAATGCGCGTCCCCAGCTGAGCGAGTGGACGGTCGGCGTCGGCATCAAGCAGGCGGCTTTCGCCCAGGCGATCTCCTCGACGGTGCAGACCGCAACCATCGTGGCAACGACGATCTGTGCCCTGGCGCTGCTGCTGGCGGCCGGCATCGGCCGAAGCATCGCCCGGCCGCTCGAAAGCATCGCCGTCAAGAGCGCCATCCCAGGCGAGGCCGCGCCCTCCGATCCTCCGGAGGTTCGGGCGCTCAACGCCCGACTGGCTGCGGCCGAAAAGGCGCAGGCGGAGAGTGCGCGCGTCATCCAGGAGAATTTCGGGATGCTCGCCCAAGCCAGGGACGATGCGTCGCGCACGGCCGGGCAGCTCAAACTCGCCGCGAAATATGGACGGCTTGGCACCTTTACCTGGGACGGCAGATCCGGCGCCAGCCACTGGTCCGACGAGATCGAAGAACTCTATGGGCTTGCGCCGGGCACGTTCCCAGGGACCTATGACGCCTGGCTGGCGCTGGTGCATCCCGAGGACCAGGCGCGTGCCGACCAGGACAACAAGCAGGCGCTGATCACCGGCGAGCTCGATTCGGAGTGGCGAGTGGCGCTGCCCGACGGCTCAATCCGGTGGATCGAGGCGCGCGCCCGCATGTTGGGCGGCGAGGGCGGCGGCGATCCGTACATGATCGGCGTCAACATCGACGTCACCGCCGCGAAGGAAGCCGACCGCAAGCGCGAGCTGCTCGTGCATGAGCTGGCCCATCGCGTCAAGAACAGCCTCGCCGTGGTGCAATCGCTGGCGCATCAGCTGCTGCCGCGGCACGACGCCAAGGTCCGCGACTTCACGTCACGCCTGCATGCGCTAGCGACGGCGCACACGAGCCTTGCCGAGAACGACTGGCAGGGCGCCGATCTCGCCGCCCTCATCAGGAGTCAGGTCGCGCCGTTCGCCAGCACACCGGATCAACTCGCCACCAGCGGCCCCTCCATCCTGGTCCCGGTCGAGCTGACGACGCAGCTGGCTCTCGTCATCCACGAGATGGCCTGCAACGCCAGCAAATATGGCGCGCTCACCACGCCCAACGGTCACGTCGATGTCAGCTGGTCGTTGGCCCAGGACGCGCTGCATGTCCGTTGGCAGGAGAGCGGCGGCCCGCCGGCGCGCGAGCCGCCGGTGGTCGGCTTCGGCAGCCGGCTGCTGACCCGCACGGTCAGGCATCTGCAGCGCACATTTGCCGAGAGCGGGCTGACCTGCCAGTTCGAGCTGCCCTGGCTCACGACACGTGACGAGAGCTCGATGGCCGCAACGGGCGAGGCGAGTTGAGCGTCAGCGCGCGAAGCGCCGCTCGGCTGGTCCTGACATGGCCTCGCCATCGCGCTCTGCCATACCCACGTCCGGGGTATCGACGCAGAGACGGCAATTCCGATGAGCGAGGTACTGGTTATGGGCGGCTGGTCGGTTGAAAGTGCCGCTTGCGCCCGCGGCCGCGCCGTCTCAAATTGTTGATGAAGCTGAGATGGGAGCCAAAATCTCGTTAATAAACAATCCGTTCACCATAAATCCTGCGATGCCGGTTCGGGCCGCGGGCCAGGGGAGTTGAAGGGCCATGGGAGCAGACGAGATCCTTGCCGCTGCGCAACTGATTGTAGATGCCCGCAAGCGGCGGGCGCCCTTGGGCGCTCTGCCGCCGCAGCTTCAGCCGAAGGATGAAGCTGCCGGCTACGAGATCCAGCGTGAAGTCCATTGGCTGCTCGCCGAACAGGCCGGTGACTTCGCTGGCTACAAGATCGGCTGCACCAGCAAGGTGATGCAGGACTATCTTGGTATTCCGCATCCCTGCTCCGGCGGGGTGTTCGCGCGCGGCGTTCACCAGACGGGGGTCGGATTGCGCACGGCCGACTTCGTCCGCGTGGGCGTCGAATGCGAGATCGCCGTGCGGCTCAAGCACGACCTGCTGCCGTTGGACGCGCCGTTCACCATGGATCGCGTCGTCGAGGCGATCGGCGACTGTCATGCGGCGATCGAGATCGTCGACGACCGTTATGTGCAATGGCAGACGCTGGGGGCGCCGACGCTCGTCGCCGACGATTTCTTTGCTGCCGGCTGCGTCCTCGGCCCGGCGCTCCCGCGCGCTGCCGTAGCGGACTTGGCCGCGGTGCAGGGCCGTGCCATCGTCAACGGCACCCTGGTCGGCGAGGGCACCGGTGCGGATGTGCTGGGACATCCGGTCCACGCGCTGGCCTGGCTTGCCAATCATCTCGCCGCCGGTGGTGACGGGCTCGAGGCCGGACAGCTCGTCCTGACCGGCAGCCTGGTCAAGACGATATGGCTGAGCGCGGGCGACCGGGTGCGGATGGAGCTGGACGGCCTCGGTGTGGTCGAGGCGACGTTCATGTGATCCCGCGTCGAGGAAGACCTGCCGATCTCTGAGCGGGGCGTTGCTCCGCTCCAGCTAGACGAGCTCCATGCGCAGATGACGGCCTACGGCTCTGGCGGCGCGCGCCAGCGTGCCGAGCGTGACGGATTCATTGTCGGGATCGAGCAGCCGGTCGAGCTGGGCGCGGCTGGTCTCCATGCGGGCCGCCAGCTCGGTCTTGGAGATCGCCTCGCGCTTCATTAGCTCCTCGAGCTGCCGTACCAGCACGCGCTTGATCGCGCGCGCCGTCACGGTCTCGTAGAGACCGTCCTCCTTCAGAAAGTCGTCGAAGGCAGAGCCGACCTTGCCGGCAGTCTTAGGTGCGCGCATCACGAAATGTCTCTCATGCGTTTGACGGCCAATTCGATATCGGATGCCGGAGTCTTCTGACTCTTCTTGATGAAGGCATGGAGCAGGATCATCCGGCCGTCTCGCAAGCAAAAGATCACACGGGCGATCCGGCCCTGCGTGAGGCTGCTGCGAACCTCCCACAGTCCATGACTCAATGGCCGACACAGAGGAAGCCCGATCGGCCAAGCAAACTCGACGTCCTTGATATCCTCGCCGAGGATCCGACGATCCTCGGCAGGCAATTCCTTGAGCCAGTCCCGGACGGGTTCGCGGCCGGATGGCAGCGCGTAGAAGAACGCCGGTAGCCGTTTCATTGAAATGTACCATTTTTGGTACGTTCTGCAACAGGGAAAATGCTGAGCAGGCTCTCAGTTGATCGCCAAGTGAACGACACTTGTCTAGGCAAGTAAACGAACACGGCCTCCGGCAGGGGAGCTACCGGAGGCCGCGTATACATCGCCCGCTGCGCCTAGGTTCGTATTGGGCAATGTGGGAGCTCGCTTTCAGAGAAGGGCGGCGGCTGCGGATCATCTCATGACCAGTGTCGCGCTCGGCCAAGTCCTTGTCTGACCCTCCGGGGAGGGATTTTCATCGTGTCTCTTCATCCTTGTCCGATTGCCGACCCAAGACATTCAAGTCGGAGCTTTCGCGGCGACCGGGCGTGGTTGGATCCGCCCGGCCTTTCGATGTGATCTTCGCCTCAGAACGGCAGCAGGATGTCCATCACCTGCTGGCCGTAGCGCGGCTGCTGGACGTCGGAGATCTGGCCGCGGCCGCCGTAGGAGATACGGGCCTGGGCGATCTTGGTGGAGTCGATGGTGTTGTCGCTCTGGATGTCCTCGGGCCGCACGATGCCGGCCACGATCAGCTCGCGGATCTCGTAGTTGACCCGGATCTCCTGCTTGCCTTCGACGACGAGGTTGCCGTTCGGCAGCACCTGCGTCACCACCGCGGCGACGCTGGTGGTCAGGGATTCCGAGCGCTGGATGGTGCCCTTGCCGTCGGAGGACGAGGTGCCGTCGGCGGTCAGGATGCGGCCGGGCAGCACCTTCTGCGCCTGCACGCCGAGCGTCTTCGCGCCGATGAAGTCGGTGATGCCCGAATCCTCCTTGTTGGTGCGGCTGCGCTGGGTCTCGTTGGCGAAATTGGCCTTGTCGGAGATGCTGACCGTGACGGTCAGGAGGTCGCCGACCTGACGGGCGCGCTGGTCCTTGAAGAAGGCGCGCGAGCCGTTGCGCCACAGCGAGTTCGGCGCGTAGGACACCGTCTCGGGCTTGGGCATCGGCATCTGCACCGGCTTGTAGCCCGGCTGCGTGGTCGGGTTGTCGATCTCCGTCAGCTTCGGCCGCTCGCCGATCTGCGACAGGCGGTCGATCGAGGAGCATCCGCCGGCGATCGACAGCACTGCGAAGGAGACCGAGACCAGCGCAACCCGGCGCAGGCTCGAGGCGCCCCGACCATCAAACTTGAACTTCGACATGAAACTTACTCGGCTTTCGGGGTGGCGGAGGTGGGAAGGCGGCTGGCGACGGCGACGGGCGCGGCGATGTCGGCCTCGGAGGTCTGCGCCGGCTTGGCGACGGCGATGTCGACGGAGACCTGGCCGCGACCCGAGACGCGGCCGGTCACGGTGCGCTTGGACTGCAGATTGAGCACGCTGACGACGTCGCCTTCGGTGCCCGACTCCAGCGCCTTGCCGCGCGTGGTGAGATAGATGCCGGCGGTCTGGTAGATCAGCGTGACCGCCTGGTCGCGCTGCACGAGGTCGGGCTTGGCGAGGTCGGTGGTCTTCAGCGCCTGGCCGGCGCGCACCGCGCGGCGCATCTGCATGCCCACTGCGAGCTCGCGCGAGGCAGGCTCGCCGCCGCCGAGCTCGGCGCGCGGCCGCCGCTCGGTCTGCAGGTCGCCTGAGCGGATCATCTCGTTGCGATCGATGTTGCGGGTCAGCACCACGGCCTCGACGGTCTCGATCGCCGTGCCGGTGTAGCGCAGCTTGGTCGGACTCGCGCCATTGGCATGGCCGAGCTCGAAGGTGATGTCGAAGCGGCCGCTGCGGGGGTCGAAGCGGGCGCTGGTCGGCGCCAGCGTGCCTGACGTCGAGGCCTCGAATTTGAGATCCTGCACCGGCTGGTCGAAGCTGATGCTGAGGTTCGCGGCATCGCCAAGTCCGTTGCGGTGATCGAGCGCCTGGGCCACTGCCGTGCTGATCTCCTTGGCGTCGATGGCGCGGGCCAGCCGCGTGACCGCAACCTCCTTGATGTCGCGGACCTCGACGCCGATGACCTGGTGGGTGCGCAGGGTCGCGATCACCTGCGCGGCCGGCAGCACGCCGGTCGTGCCGAGATCGGGCGCGCGGTAGACGGCGATATTGGCCGCGACGCCCGCATTGTCGATCAGGTCGCCGACGCGCACGATGTCGCCGGTGACGTTGACGGTGGAGCGCAGCACGGGCGCCTTGATCTGGTCGTCGGCCTCGCCGGCCAGCGCCGACAGCGCGGTCGAGGCGAGCAGGGCGGCTGCGAGCAGGAAGGGACGGACGGTGCGGGTCATGATGGCGATCTCCCTTCGAACCTCAGCGGAACAGCGCAGTGGTCGACTGCAGCATCTGGTCGGCGGCCGAGATGACCTTGGCGTTCATCTCATAGGCGCGTTGGGCGGCGATCAGCTCGCTCATCTCGCTGACGACATCGACGTTGGCCTGCTCCAGGCTGCCCTGGGTGATGCTGCCGAGGCCATCCTGGTTGGCGACGCCGTCCTGCGGTGCGCCCGACGACGGCGTGTCGGTGAACTGGTTGTTGCCGACCGGCTGCAGGCCGGCCTTGTTGATGAAACGGGTGACCTGGAGCTGGCCAATGATGTTCGAGGTGGTCGAGCCCGGCAGCGTCACCGAGACCTGGCCCTGGGCGTTGACGGTGATGCCCGAGGCGTTCTGCGGGATCGTGATCGTCGGCTGCACCGGGTTGCCCTGCGCGGTGACGATGCGGCCCTGATTGTCCATCTGGAAGGTGCCGTCGCGGGTGTATTGGAAGGTGCCGTCGGGCATCAGGATCTTGAAGAAGCCCTCGCCCGAGATCGCGAGGTCGAGATCGTTGCCGGTCTGCGACAGCGTGCCTTGCGTCATCGAGCGCGGCGTGCCGACGGTCTTGACGCCGCCGCCGATGTCGATGCCGACGGGCAGGATCGTGCCCTGGTCGGAGGACTGCGCGCCGACGCGGCGCATATGCTCGTAGATCAGGTCCTGGAACGCCACCGTCTGCTTCTTGAAGCCGGTGGTGCGGAGGTTGGCGATGTTGTTGGAGATCACCTGAACGTTGAGTTCCTGGGCCGCCATTCCGGTCGCAGCGGTGTGAAGCGCCTGCATGTCACGTCTCCTTCAAGATCTGTCAGGCCGGAACGTCGGCGAGTTTCTCGATCGCGTTCTTGCGCAGGTCGCTCTGGACCTGCAGCATGTTGGCGACCTGGGTGTAGGCGCGCATCACTTCGACCATCTTGCTCATCTCGCCGACCGCGCTGACGTTCGACTTCTCGATGTAGCCCTGCTGGATGGTCGACTTGGTGTCCTGCTGCGGGGTGGCGCCGGCGGCGGCGGCGTAGAGGTTGTTGCTTTGCTTCTGCGCGGCCTGCGGATCGGCGAAGTTGACGATGCGCAGCTTGCCGCGGATCGAGTCGGTGCGGTTGACGCCCTCGACCACCGTCACGGTGCCGTCGGGCGAGATGTTGATGTCGTGGTCGGTCGGCTGAAACACGATCGGACCGCCGGTGCCGAGCACCAGGTCACCGGCGGAGGTGACGAGCTGGCCGAGATTGTTCATGTGCAGATTGCCGTCGCGGGTGTAGCGCTCGCCGGCCGCGGTCTGCACCGTCAGGAAGCCGGCGCCCGTGACGGCGACGTCGAGCGCGTTGCCGGTGCGCTGCATCGAGCCCTGCGAGAAGTCGCGATAGGTGCCGCGGTCCTGGACATAGGACACCCTGCGGGCGGCGCCCGGAAAATTGTCTTCATGCGCGCCGGAGGAGAGATACTCCTCGAACAGCTGCTGATCGGCCTTGAAGCCGTTGGTGTTGACGTTGGCGACGTTGTTGGCAACGACGTCGAGCTGCCGCTCCAGCACCATCTGCCGCGACAATCCGATGAGAAGCGCATTCTCCACCGGTCGATCTCCCCCTTTTAACGAATCCCGTTCGCGGCACCTCTCCCAAGGCGGTCTCGATCGGGTCTTCAACGAACCGTTCAGCTCTCCCAAGCCGGCGGGTTCGCAAGGGGTACAGCGAAAGCCGTGCCAAATCTGAATCTATCGATAAATCAATGATTTGGATTTAAGCCCGGGTTCAGAACGCCCGGCAATAACGTCTCGCTAACCATAATTGCCCGGCAAGTTTTTCCCACCGCCTCGGCAAAAGAAAGCTTCCGTTAACCATTGTTACCGTAGCGTTCCCTCAACAAAGCGCAGATGCGCTGGGAGCGTTGGTTTCGCGTCATTAAGCTTTCTGGCGGCATCGGCTCGATTGTCCGGAAGGATCCGAAAGCCATGGCCGAGAACGACGCCGGAGCAGGCGAAGGCGAGGAGCAAGCAGGCTCGCCGAAGAGCAAGCTCAAGCTGATCATCATGGTCGTCGGCGCGCTGGCGCTGCTCGGCGTCGGTGGTGCGGCCTATTTCTTCTTCTTCAGCCACAAGAACGACGAGCATCACGCTGAGGCGGCGCCGCCGCCGAAGCCGCCGGCCTTCGTCGAGGTGCCGGACCTTCTCGTCAACCTGGTCGGCAATCCCGGCGATCGCGTCCAATACCTGAAAGTGAAGATCGTGCTGGAGGTGAAGGAGGAGAAGCAGGTCGAGACGATCAAGCCGACGCTGCCGCGCGTCACCGACATCTTCCAGACCTATCTGCGCGAGCTCCGGCCGAGCGACCTCAACGGCTCGGCGGGCCTGTTCAGGCTCAAGGAGGAGCTCACCAAGCGGGTCAACGTCGCGCTGGCGCCGAACCAGGTCAACGCGGTGTTGTTCAAGGAAATCGTGGTCCAGTAAGGCAAAGAAGCTCAACGATCATGGCGGGCAACGATCAAGTCGACCAAGATGCGATAGCCGCGCAATGGGAAGCCTCGCTCGACTCGGAGGATCCCACAGAGGCCGCGGAAGCCGCAGCAGCTAATGAACTCACCGAATCGATGGCCCTGCAATGGGCCGCGATGGTCGAGGACGGCAGCCGCGATTTCGGCGCCACCAAGAACGGCGGCGAGCGGGTGCTGTCGCAGGAGGAGATCGACAATCTCCTCGGCTTCACCGCCGGCGAGGTCAGCCTCGACGACCATTCCGGCATTCGCGCCATCATCGATTCGGCGATGGTTTCCTACGAGCGTCTGCCGATGCTCGAAATCGTCTTCGACCGTCTGGTGCGGCTGATGACGACCTCCTTGCGCAACTTCACCTCCGACAACGTCGAAGTTTCGCTCGACCGCATCACCTCGGTGCGCTTCGGCGACTACATGAACTCGATCCCGCTGCCGGCCGTGCTGTCGGTGTTCAAGGCGGAGGAGTGGGAGAATTTCGGGCTCGCCACCGTCGACTCGACCCTGATCTATTCGATCATCGACGTGCTGCTCGGCGGCCGCCGCGGCAACACCCAGCTCCGCGTCGAGGGCCGCCCCTACACGACGATCGAGACCAACCTGGTCAAGCGCCTGATCGAGGTGGTGCTGAGCGATGCCGAGCAGGCGTTCCGGCCGCTGTCGCCGGTGCGCTTCACCATCGACCGGCTCGAGACCAATCCGCGTTTCGCCGCGATCAGCCGGCCCGCCAACGCCGCGATCCTGGTGAAGCTGCGGATCGACATGGAAGACCGTGGCGGCAACATCGAGCTGCTGCTGCCCTATGCGACGATCGAGCCGATCCGGCCGGTGCTGTTGCAGATGTTCATGGGTGAGAAGTTCGGCCGCGATCCCGTCTGGGAAGGCCACTTCGCCACCGAGATCACCAAGGCCGAGATCGCCGTCGACGCCGTGCTCTACGAGGCCGACGTGCCGCTGAAGCAGCTCATGAAGCTGAAGGTCGGTGACACCCTGCCGCTCGACATCCGTCCCGATGCGCTGGTCGCGGTCCGCTGCGGCAGCACCATGCTGACGGAAGGGCGGATGGGCCGGGTCGGCGACCGCGTCGCGATCCGTGTCACCAAGAATTTGCGCAAGCCGAATACGACGCTTGCGATGTTCGAAGGCTCCGAAGGCCAGAACAAGTTGATGGAGGCCCAATGAACCACTCCCTCGGATTGATCATCGAAAGCCTGGTGGCGGTCCTTCTGGTGCTGACCATCGGCTATTGCATGCTGCTGAATTCCAGGCTGAAGCGGCTGAAGGCGGATGAGCATTCGCTCAAAGCCGTGATCGCGGAGCTGATCACCGCGACCGAGATCGCCGAGCGGGCGATTGGCGGCCTCAAGCTCGCCGTGCGCGACGTCAACGACAATCTCGGCAATCAGCTCGCCGCCGCGACGCAGATGTCCGACCAGTTGCGCAAGCAGCTCGCCGAGAGCGACGGCGTGGTGCGCCGGCTGTCGCGCATCGCCAGTGCCGCGCGACCCATCACCTCGCCTGAAGCCGCGCCCGAGCCGGCGCCTGCGCCGGTGCCGGCGATCACGACCGAGCCGGTGCGCGTCTCCGGTGCCAAGGCGGTTGCCGCCGCGGCCCAGGCATTCTCCGAACGTCGAAGGACTGGTGGCCTTGCCGCATGAATGCGTTTCGTAACATCCGCGTCATTCCCGTCGTCCTGATCGCGGTGGCCTGCCTTGCGGTCCTGAAGGTGGCCGGCCTCGTGATCGATGGCGGCTACGTTTTCGACTATGACCCTCACCCGACCAAGCGGTCCTGGGCCCAGGAGAACCTGGGCTATCCGGGCCGCGAGGACAATGACATCGTCACCGGCTCCACGCACGGCGCACCGAAGGAGAAGAAGGAGGAGGCGCCCAAGCCCGCCGCTCCGGACACCAAGCCCGAGGGCGTGGTGATCAAGCCCGAGGAGAACCAGCAGCAGGTGTCGCCGGCGGAGAAGGCGATCCTCGAGCGGCTGCAGTCGCGTCGCCAGGAGCTCGACGCGCGCGCGAGAGAGATCGACATCCGCGAGAGCCTGTTGCGCGCCGCCGAGCAGCGCATCCAATCCAAGACGGAGGAGATGAAGGCGATCGAGGGCCGCATCTCCGGCGCGCAGGCCGCCAAGACCGAGGCCGACAACGCCCGCTTCAAGAGCATCGTCACGATGTACGAGGGCATGAAGCCGAAGGATGCCGCCAAGGTGTTCGACCGGCTCGAGATGTCGGTGCTGATCGAGATCGCCTCGCAGATCGCGCCACGCAAGATGTCCGACATTCTCGGACTGATGACGCCGGAGGCGGCCGAACGGCTCACCGTCGAGCTGGCGCGCCGGGCCGGCGCCGACAGGCCCGAGACCAGCGCCGAGCTGCCGAAGATCGAAGGCAAGATCGTGCCCGTGAAGAGCAATTGAGCCGCATGTTTAATGCGCCCTTAAACGCCGACACCTAGATTTCCGGCGTGGCGGGGCAGGCGTATCCGTCAAGTTGCGGATGTCGAACCGGAAGCTTGTGACCATGGCGCGCACGACTCCCATTGGATTGCGGTCGAAGGCCCGCGCACGGGCGCGAGCTGGCCTTGCGCTGCTGTCGGCCATCGTCATCGGCCTGGTGCTGTCCACGGTCGCGGCAGGCGCTGCGCCGGTGCCGGGCGAGGCGAGCCTGTCGGCTCAGGACGGCTATGCGCGGCTGGTGCTGAAATTCTCCGAGGACATCAACGCCGACGTCACCACCGCCGGCTCGATTCTGCTGATAAGGTTCGATCGCGCCGCCGCCGTTCCGATCGACCGCTGGGTGGACGCGGCGCCCGACTACATCTCGTCGGCCCGCGGCGACCCCGACGGCTCGGCGCTGCGGTTGTCGCTGTCGCGCAAGGTCCGCGTCAACACCATGACCGCGGGCGAACGCGTCTTCATCGATCTGTTGCCCGACAGCTGGACCGGCCCGCCGCCGCCGCTGCCGGCC
This sequence comes from Bradyrhizobium sp. SZCCHNPS1003, assembly GCF_032381555.1. Taxonomy (NCBI): domain Bacteria; kingdom Pseudomonadati; phylum Pseudomonadota; class Alphaproteobacteria; order Hyphomicrobiales; family Nitrobacteraceae; genus Bradyrhizobium; species Bradyrhizobium sp. SZCCHNPS1003. Next base: position 23,814 of record NZ_JAUHIU010000031.1, on the reverse strand, counting down.
GAGGTCGTGCGCGAGCTCGCCGAGCGAGCGCGCGCCGCCGAACGGGCGCTGCGGCTGCAGCGCGCCGAGGCGGAATCGAAGAAGCGGCCGCCGATCCGCGTGCGCGCGCTGGTGCAGCCGACCTTCGTGCGCTTCGTATTCGAGATCCCCGACGGTGTCGGCATCTCCTCGGTGCTCAACGACCAGAAGCTGTCGCTGTTCTTCACCGCGCCGCTGTCCTTCGATCTCGCCGACGCCAAGCTCGTCGCGCCGCCGAACGTCGCCGCGATCAACCAGCGCATCGACGGCAGCAGGACCGTCGTCGAGCTCGGCCTGGTCGGCGAGGTCGACGTTCGCGCCTTCCGCGAGGAGAAGAACTACAACATCGACGTCGCCTATCAGCAGCCGGACAAGAAGGTCTCCGCAGTCTCCTCGGACACGCTGCCGGGCGCCAAGGCGGCCGCGGCCGAGAAGCCCAACGGCAGCAAACCCAATGGCGACAAGCCGAAGCAGGCTGCGCAGCCCGAGATCGTGCCGCCGACCTCCGACACCATCGCCAAGGAGATGAAGACGGAGACCAAGCCTGCGGTCGCGGCGCCAGCCACCGAGCTCGCAGCCGAGCCTGCGCCGTCGGCAGCGGCTGCTGCCGCGCCGGCCGCCGCGAAGGCCGAAGCCGCGCCCGAGGCCCCCAAGCCTGAAGCTGCTGCGCCTGCAGCTGTCAAATCCGAAGCAGCCAAATCCGAGCCAGCGAAGTCCGAGGCGATGAAGTCGGAGGCGGGCAAAGCCGAAGCCGCCAAGCCTATCGAGACCAAGTCTGCCGAGATCAAGTCTGCCGAAACCAAGGCCGCCGAAACCAAGCCGGCCGAGAAGGCAGCTAATGGAGCCGCCACCCTGGAGGCCCTGCGCGACAGTGAGGGCCTGCGGCTCACCTTCGGCTTCGGCCAGGTCACGCCGGCGGCGCTGTTCCGCCGCGGCGACACGGTATGGATGGTGTTCGATTCGACCAAGCCCGTCGACGTCGAGCCCATCCGCGCCAAGGGCGGCGCGATCATCGGCGAGGTCAACAGGATGCCGCTCGACAAGGGGCAGGCGATCCGGATCCGTCTCAACCGCCCGCAGATGCATTCGCTCGGCAGCGACGATGGCGGGCGCAGCTGGACCCTGTCATTCGCCGACAAGGGCCTGACCAATCAGCAGCCGCTGATGGTGATGCGCAACGTCACCGATCCCGCGCTCGCCAATGTCATGGTGCCGCTCGCCAATCCCGGAGCCGGCATGCTGCACCGGCTGACCGACCCGGATGCCGGCGACACGCTGCTGGTCGTGACGGCGCCGCCGCCGATCCGCGGCTTCATCAAGCGCCAGGATTTCGTCGACCTGTCGCTGCTCGATTCGATCCACGGCATCGCGGTGCGTCCGAATTCGGATGACGTCGCCGTCGAGATCGCGCCCGACAAGGTGATCCTGGGCCGGCCGGGCGGGCTGACGCTGTCGTCGATCGGCTTCTCGCCGGAGCGGGCGCCGACCGCCGTACGGCCGCTGTTCGACATCGACGAATGGCAGCAGAACCAGACCCAGCCGTTCGTGCCGCGCGAGGATCTGCTGATCAAGGCCGCGGCGAACGCCGAGCCGGAGCGGCGGGCGCAGACGCGGCTGGCGCTGGCGCGCTTCTACATGGCGCGAGCGATGTATCCGGAAGCGCGCGGCGTCACCAATCTGATGATCTCCGACGCCGACCCGCGCACCGACGAGACCGCTATGCTGATGATCCACGCGGTGGCGAGCATCCTGATGGGCCGGCCGGACCAGGGACTCAAGGATCTCGCCACTCCGTCGATCGGCAATAATTTCGATTCGCAGATGTGGAAGGGCCTCGCCTTCGCCCGCCAGGGCAAGTTTGCCGACGCGCGCGAGAAGCTGAAGAACGTCGAGTTCGCCATCGCCTCGCTGCCGCTCGACCTGCAGCGCGTCGTGATCGCGGATGCGATGAAGTCGGCGCTCGAGATCAAGGATTTCGCCGGCGCCGCAAAGCGGCGCGCCGAGCTCGACGTGATCGGCGTGCCCGCGGACATGAAGCCCGACATCGCCGTGCTGCGCGGCCGGCTCGCCGAGGCGATGGCGCAGGAGAAGGATGCGCTCGACGACTATCGCTTCGCCGTCAATTCCGACGACCGCCTGGCGGCCGCGGAGGCCAAGCTGCTGGAGATCAAGCTTCTGCAGAAGCGCGGCGAGATCAAGCCGCCGGACGCGCTGAAGGAGCTGGAGACCTTGCAGGCGATCTGGCGCGGCGACGCCATCGAGGTGCAGACGTTGCAGATGATGGCGCAGCTCTACGAGGAGGCGGGGCGCTATGCGGACTCGCTCGAGGCCGCGCGTCAGGCCACCCGCCTGATGCCCAACTCCGATTTGGCGCGGCAGGCCCAGGATGCAGCCTCCCGCCTGTTCTCGCAGTTGTTCTTGAACGGCAAGGCCGACGAGCTGCCACCGGTCGATGCGCTCAGCATCTTCTACGGGTTTCGCGAGCTGACGCCGATCGGCCGCCGCGGCGACGAGATGATCCGCAAGCTCGCCGACCGCTTGGTCGGCATCGATCTGCTCGATCAGGCCGCCGAGCTTCTGCAATACCAGGTCGACCACCGCCTCGAAGGCGCGGCGCGCGCCCAGGTCGCCGCGCGTCTCGCCATGGTCTATCTCACCAACCGCAAGCCTGAACGCGGCATCGAGGCGCTGCGCACCACGCGCATCGCCGATCTCGCGGGCGAGCTGCGCCAGCAGCGGCTGCTGCTGGAAGCCCGCGCCAACAGCGACATCGGGCGTTACGACCTCGGACTGGACATCATCAGCAACATCAGCGGCCGCGAGGCGATCCGGCTGCGCTCCGACATCTACTGGGCGTCGCGGCGCTGGCGCGAGGCGTCCGAGCAGATCGAGCTCTATTACGGCGATCGCTGGCGCGATTTCCGCCCGCTTAATCCGGCGGAGCGCGGCGACATCCTGCGCGCCGTGGTCGGCTATGCGCTCGCCGACGACGCCATCGGCCTCGCCCGCTTCCGCGAGAAATATGCGCCGCTGATGACCGGCGAGGCCGACAAGATCGCATTCGACGTCGCCAGCAAGCCGGCGAGCGGCTCCAGCGCCGAGTTTGCCCAGATCGCGAAGATGGCGTCGAGCGTCGATACGCTCGACGGCTTCCTGCGCGACATGCGGGCGCGCTTCCCGGATGCTACCGGCAAAGGACCGGACGGCGCCAAGGATGCTGCGAAGGCCCCGTCGGAGGCGACCGGCGCCTTGCCGCGCATCCAGGGCGTCAAGCAGGCGATCGCGGGTCGATGACGTCGTGCGTCAAGGCGTGGAGCCGGAGGACCTGGCGACATGACGAAGCCGACCAAGACCGAAGCCGAGCTCATCGCGATGGCCAAGGCGGAGCTGAAGGCGCGGGTCGGTTGTCGCGACGGCATGGCGATCTCGGTGCTCCGCTGGGGCACCAAATGGGAGCTCTGCGCCAAGGCCGATCCCGGCACGGCGACGCGCACCGGCTATCCGGAGAGCGTGTCGATGCTGGTGAAGATCGGCGACGAGCTGAGCAAGCAGTACGACGTCGCGGGGTGAGCGATTCTGAATCCGTCCGAAGCGCGCCAAGACGAAAGTTCGAGACTGCTTTGCGAAGCCAGCAGATCGGCAATTGTCGCGCTCGTTCAGTCAGAACCGTGCGGCGCAAGCGCTTCGATGATGCGGCAGTCGGCAACGGTGCCGTGCTTGCAGCGCCCTATGACATCGGCAAGCTCGTCACGCAGCGCCACGAGGTCCGCGATCTTGCGTTCGATCTCTGCGAGGTGTTGGCCCGCGATGACGTCGACCGCTTCGCATGAGCGGTCTCGCTGATCGGCAAGGTCCAGCAGGTCACGGACCTGCTCGATGGAGAAGCCCAAATCGCGGGCACGCCGAATGAAGCTCAGTCGCCCCAGTTGGTCGTTGTCATAGGCTCGGTAGTTGCCCTCGGTTCTCGCCGGAACCGGTAGCAGACCGATCCGCTCATAATACCGGATCGTTTCGACCTTGGTGCCGGTCCGCTTCGCGAGGTCTCCGATGGTCAGTCGTGACATGGCTTGACCCTGTAGTGGCTACAGGGTCCATATATGACGTCGCATCATCTTGTAAGAGGCGACGATATGGCTGGTTGTCATGATGACTGCTGTTCATCTTCCCCTCCGAGGGAACTGGACAGCCCCCGCTGGCGTCGTGCGCTCTGGATTGCGTTGGCCATCAACGGAGCCATGTTTTTGGCCGAGATCGCAGCAGGCGTGGCGGCCGGGTCGGCCTCGCTGCAGGCGGACGCAATCGACTTCCTCGGTGATACGGCCAACTATGCGATCAGCCTCGGAGTGGCGGGACTCGCGTTGACCTGGCGAGCACGCGCCGCCCTTCTGAAGGGCTGGTCGCTCGTCCTGCTTGGCGTCCTTGTCCTTGCCTCCACTGTCTGGCACGCAATTGCAGGCACCCTCCCGGAGGCGAGGACGATGGGGGTCGTCGGCATGCTCGCTCTTGTCGCCAATGCAGGCGTGGCCGTCATGCTCTACCGGTTCCGTGTCGGCGACGCGAATATGAGGTCGGTCTGGATCTGCTCCCGGAACGATGCGCTCGGCAACCTCGCCGTACTCGCGGCCGCAGCCGGTGTGTTCGGCACCGGCACGGCGTGGCCGGATCTCATTGTGGCGGCGATCATGGCCGCGCTTGGTTTGAGCGGTGGCTGGCACATCATACAGCGAGCTCGCGTCGAGTTGCGCGGCTCCTCCACATCGCGCCCCGTCGCAAGCCCAATCCGGGCGAACTGATCGAGGGTACGCGTCAATGGGAGACACGAACCTACTGCCTCTCGCTCATCATGACAGGTGAAACCTACCCGCCGTAGCTCTGCACCAGGCTGCCGGCGACCAGCGACCAGCCGTCGACCAGCACGAAGAAGATCAGCTTGAACGGCAGCGACACCACGACCGGCGGCAGCATCATCATGCCCATCGACATCAAGACCGAGGCGACCACGAGGTCGATGATCAGGAACGGCAGGAACAGCAGGAAACCGATCTCGAAGGCGCGCTTGAGCTCGGAGATCATGAAGGCCGGCACCAGGATGCGCAGCGACAGGTCGTCGGGCGTCGCCGGCGGCGGCTCGCCCGAGAGGTCCATGAACAGCTTTAGGTCCTTCTCACGCACGTTCTTCTGCATGAAGCCGCGCAGCGGCACCGAGGCGCGCTGCAGCGCGTCCTCGACGCCGATCTGGTTCTCGACCAGCGGCCGGATGCCGTCCTCATAGGATTTCTGCAACACCGGCCCCATCACGAACGCGGTCAGGAACATCGCGAGCGCGATGATGACCGAGTTGGGCGGGGCGGTCGCAGTGCCCATCGCCGTGCGTAGCAGCGACAGCACGACCACGATGCGCGTGAACGACGTCATCATGATCAGGATCGACGGCGCGATCGACAGCACCGTGAGCAGCGCGATCAGTTGGACCGCGCGTTCGGTGACGCCGCCACCGCCGGCGCCGAGATTGATGCTGATGTCCTGCGCAGCAGCACGTCCCGCCAGTAAACCGGCGGCAGTCAGAACAGCGATGAAGACAACTCTACGCGGGGGAAGCAGCGATCTCACTGAGACGACTTCGGACGTCCGAGCAGCGAGGCCATCTCGTCCTCCAGATTCTCGAAGCTGGTCTTGACCGGCGCGGCTTGCGCCGGAGCCGGCTCGCTGCGTGCGGCCGCCCGGGGACCCGAGGCTGGAGCAGCCGACGGATCGGCCGATGGACGCCGCAGCGCGGCCTCGAGCCGTTGCGCCATCTCGGCCAGATTGGCTTCGGCGCTCTGATCGGCCGCTGCGGGCGGCGGCGCAACCGGCGGCGGGGGCGGTGGCGGTGGCATCTGCGCAATCGGCGGCAGCGGCGGCGCCGCCACGCGTTCGACGCGCTCGGCTGCGCGTTCAGCGCTCCGCACCGGCGGCAGCCGGGGCCCCTCGGAGGGGCGCGGCGCCTCTGCCGGCCGTTGCGGCTCGGCGGGGCGCAGCGGGCGCGGCATCACCGGTTCACCGCGGGGCGCCCGCTCGGGGCGCGGCTCCAGGCGGGCTTCGTCGCCGCCGCGCGGCTCTCCACGGACGTCCGCCCGGAGGTCCTGGCGGGGATCGGGACGGCGCGGAGGGAGCGGTGATTCCGGCGGGAACGCCGGTGCCGGCTCACGCCGCTCAGCAGCAGCCGGCCCCGTGCGGCGAACCTCATCGATGAACGACGGCCGCATCGGGCGCTGCGGCGGCTCCGGCATCTGCGGTTCGGCATGCTCGGCGGCCTCGGTCTTCGGCTCGTTGTCGGCCCAGGACGGCGCATCCGGCAGCGGCGCGATGCGCGCCGCCGGCCGTTCTTCATTGATGCCCGGCCGCTGCGGCAATTGCTCGCGCGCCGGCATGGCGCGCACGATGTTGGATTCGACCACGATGTCGGTCGGCCCGCCGATCATCAAAAGATGCTCTATGTTGTCACGGCGCACGAGCACGAGACGGCGGCGGCCATCGACGGCGGCGGCATCGATCACGGCAAGCCGGGGCATGCGGCCGCGATTCGGGTTGGTGCCGAGACGATTGCCCGCGAATCGACGGACCAGCCACGCGGCGAGGCCGATCAGCGCCAGCACCGCCACGAATGCAAAAAAGAACGTCAGTGCCTGCATCTCTGTCCCCGGCAAATACCGCGTCCTTTCGAAGTCTCTCGTCTGTCCAACGCATCGCCGGCAGCGAACGGAGCTTCAGAACCGGAACCAACCTGTTAACGCATGACGGCAGGAACTGCCGCTTAGCCTCTTAATAACCCATGAATCGGCCGGGCCAAAACGACTTCTTGGCGAGCCGCGCCGTCCCGTAATGATGCATCGGTCGGCTGGGACCCCGGCACTTTCCTAAGAAATCGTCAAAACCCCGGGAATGTCCCGGTGGGCATCGCACCGTTTCTTAACTCCTTGTTAACCATATGCACGGCAATTTCTACCTACCCAAACCGTCCGGTAGCCGGACATAACCGAGCAGCGCCATGTCCATCAACGATCTCCCCGTGTTGTCGGCGTTGCGGACCAAGATGCAATGGCACCAGGAGCGCCAGCGCGTGCTGTCGGAGAACGTGTCCAATTCGGATACGCCCAACTTCAAGCCGAAGGATCTGGTTGAGCCGAAGTTCGACTCAACCGGCCAGGCGGTCGGCGGCTTTGCGCCGCTGTCGCTGACCCGGACCAGCACCGCGCACATCGCACCGTCGTCGGGCGAGAGCGCGAGCTTCGACCAGAACCGCAAGGCCGGATTTCAGACGAGGCCCGCCGGCAACGCGGTGAGCCTCGAAGAGGAGATGCTGAAGGTCTCCGCCAACCAGATGGACTATGCCGCGGCAACCTCGTTGTACGGCAAGAGCCTGCATCTGTTGAAGACGGCGATCGGCAAGGCCTGAGCCGGAGTTGAGGACGGAGACCGACAAGCATGGCAAACGACTCCAGCGATTTTCTGCGCTCGATGAGCATTGCGACCTCCGGCCTGCGTGCGCAGGCGGGGCGTATGCGCGTCATTTCCGAGAACATCGCCAATGCCGATTCGACCGCCGCCAAAGCGGGTGGCGATCCGTATCGCCGCAAGGTCCCGACATTCACCTCGGCGCTCGACCGTGCGCTCGACGCCAAGGTGGTGGCACTCGGCAAGGTGGTGCCCGATCAATCGTCGTTCCGCGTCAAATACGACCCCAGTAACCCGGCCGCGGACGCGTCCGGCAATGTCAAGTACCCCAACGTCAATCCGCTCATCGAGATGACCGACATGCGCGATGCACAGCGGTCCTACGAGGCGAATTTGAACATCATCGGCGCCACGCGCCGCATGATCCAACGCACACTCGACATTCTGAAGACCTAGGACAGGAACGAAAGTCATGGCCTCCCCAATCTCCGCAGCTAATGCCTATGCGAATTCCGCCCGCGTGCTCGACGCCGGCGGCTCGAGCGGTGCCTTCGGCAGCCTCGGGCGCGTGCGCGACGTGCTAGGCAGCGGCAACGGCGCCGACAAGGGTGGTCCGTCCTTCAGCGCGGTGCTGAAGGATGCGATCGGCAGCGTGATGGAGGCCGGACGCAAGTCGGACAGTCAGGCGGTCGCGATGGCCGCGGGCAAGGCGAACGTCATGGATGTCGTCACGGCGGTCGCCGAAACCGATGTCGCGGTATCGACGCTGGTGTCGGTGCGCGACCGCGTGATCCAGGCCTATGAAGACGTGATGAAGATGACGATCTAGGCGCAGCTCGTAACGAATCAGGGATTTGCCGTCTGCCGCGACTGCGCGCGATGCGCGATGAGGCGGTTGCCGAACCGGAACCGATCGATAGTGAGGAACGACAGGACATGACGGGAGCTGAAACGCTCGATGTGGCGCGCGATGCGATCTGGACCATCGTGCTGGTCTCCTCGCCGCTGATGGTGGTCGGCCTCGTCGTCGGCGTGGTCGTCTCCCTGTTTCAGGCGCTGACGCAGATTCAGGAGCAGACTCTGGTGTTCGTGCCGAAGATCATTGCGATCTTCGTGACGCTGCTGCTGGCTCTGCCGTTCATGGCCGATGCGCTGCATTCGCACATGATGCGGATCTCGTCGCGAATCATCGGCGGATGAGGCAATGTCCGGGGCAGCAGGGCTAGCCTGCGTGAGGGCGCTGCGAGCGGTCGCGAGCAGCAGTGCGGGGGGCGCTGCTGCTTTCGGCCGTGAGCTGGCGGCCTTTCGGGCGAACTCTTCGCAAGCTGTCTCGTCGCAGGCTGTCTCTTCAAAGACCGTCGTGCCGCACCAGCATGCGGTCGAAAGGGCCGTGACGGCGGACGATGCGCATCGATATTTCCTTCCTTCCGGCGCTGGCCGCCGTGTTCATGCTGGCCTTCGCGCGCGTCGGTGCGATGGTGATGCTGCTGCCGGGCCTCGGCGAGGTCAACATCCCCGTCCGCATCAAGCTCGCGACCGCGCTGCTGCTCACGATGATCGTGCTGCCGCTGCACCGTCAGGCCTATCAGGTCGACCTGCAGGCGTTGTCGCCGCTCTTGGTGATGATGGTGCACGAGATCGTGATCGGCATCGTGCTCGGCGCAACGGCGCGGGTGACGCTGTCGGCGCTGCAGGTCGCGGGCTCCGTGATCGCGCAGCAGATGGGGCTCGGTTTCGTCACCGCGGTCGATCCGACGCAGGGCCAGCAGGGCGTCCTGATCGGCAACTTCCTCACCATGCTCGGCGTGACCCTGCTGTTCTCGACCGACAGCCATCACCTGGTGATCGCGGCGCTCAGCGACAGCTACAAGATCTTCGCGCCGGGCGAATTGATCCCGAGCGGCGACGTCGCCTCGCTGGCGACCAAGGCCTTTGCCACGGCGTTCAAGATCGGCCTGCAATTGTCGGCGCCGTTCCTGGTGTTCGGACTGGTCTTCAACATCGGGCTCGGCGTGCTGGCGCGGTTGATGCCGCAGATGCAGGTCTATTTCGTCGGTGCGCCGCTCTCGATCCTGATCGGCTTCCTGATCTTCGCGCTGGTCCTGACCGCGATGATGGGAACGTTTCTCGGCTATTTCGAAGGCGTCATGCACGAGATGATGCCGCGGTGAGGGGGCCGATCGATGTCCGATGAGGCCGATTCCGAAGACAAAACAGAAGACCCGACGCAAAAGCGGCTGGACCAGGCGCTCGAGCGCGGCGACGTCGTCAAGAGTCAGGAGCTCAACACCTGGTTCGTAATCGCCTCCGCGACCTTGGTGATGTCGACCTTCTCGGGCTCGATCGGCACCGCGGTGCTGGTGCCGATGCGCAACCTGATCGCCAATTCCTGGATGATCCACACCGACGGCGCCGGCCTGCTGGCGCTGGCGCGCAGCCTGTCGTTCGCCGTGATCGCGGCGATCGGCGTGCCGATCCTGATGGTGATGCTGGCGGCGATCGCCGGCAACATGATGCAGCATCGCCTGGTCTGGTCGGGCGAGCCGATGAAGCCGAGCCTGAGCAAGATCTCGCCCTTGGCCGGCGCCAAACGCCTGTTCGGCAAGCAGGCCGCGGCCAACTTCGCCAAGGGTCTCTTCAAGCTCGTGCTGCTCGGCACGGTCATGGTCATGATCCTGTGGCCGGAGCGGCTGCGCCTCGAATCGCTGCTGCACATGGACGTCAGCGAGCTGCTCGGCGTCACGATGTCGCTGACCACGCATCTGATGGGCTCGGTGGTCGCGCTGCTCGCCCTGGTCGCGATCGGCGACTACCTGTTCCAGTATCGGCAATGGTACGAGCGGCAGAAGATGTCGGTGCAGGAGATGAAGGAGGAGTTCAAGCAGTCGGAAGGCGACCCGCACGTCAAGGGACGCATCCGGCAGATCCGGCAGCAGCGCATGAAGAAGCGCATGATGGCTGCGGTTCCAAAGGCCTCCGTGATCATCACCAACCCGACCCACTACTCGGTCGCGCTGTCTTACGAGCGCGGCATGTCGGCCCCGGTCTGCGTCGCCAAGGGCGTCGACAACATCGCCTTCAAGATCCGGGAGGTCGCCAAGGCGCACGACATCCCGATCGTCGAGAACGTGCCGCTGGCGCGCGCGCTCTACGCCACGGTCGAGATCGACGAGGAGATCCCGGTGGAACATTATCACGCCGTCGCTGAGATCATCGGCTACGTGATGGGGCTGCGGCGCAACCTCTCGGGGCGCCCGCGATGACAACCGATTCGGTCCACGGACGGACCGCAAAATACGGATAAATCATGGAATATCGGCTTGACGGGCTTGCGCTTGACCCGTCGATTCAGGCAGGTGGAAGGGGGAGCCGCGCGAACGGGCTGGGGCTCCCAGCCGACAGGTCGCGTCCCCGAGCCATGAGCGCCGATTCCGACAACGATGGGTTACAGGATCAGGTGGGCCTGCCGGAGCGGCCGCGCCGCAGCGGCAGCATTCTGCTGATCCTGCTGGTGGCGTTCGGTCTCGTCGCGGTCGCGATCGCGTTGATGACGATCGGCCGCGCCCAGGCACAGCCCTACATTCTCGGGCTGCTGTCGCTGCTCGCCACCGTCGGCCTGTTCAATCTGTTCGCGTTCGCCGCCGGCATCGTCCGCTTCGCCGACAAGGCGACCGACGATCCGGTGATGGGCGCGATCGCCGATCACGCCTTCGATGGCCTCGCGGTGACCGATCCGCGCGGCCATGTCGTCTACGCCAACGCCGCCTATCTCAACATGACGGGAGCGGCGACCGCGCAGGAAGCGCGTCCCGTCGAGCGTGTCTTCATCGGCAATCCCGACGTCTCCGAAGCGGTGTTCCGCCTGCTCAAGGCGGCGCGCGAGGGCAAGCGGCAGCAGGAGGAGGTACGCATCACTGCGGCCGAAGGCGCGCAGGGGCGCTGGCTGCGGATGCGCGTGCGCCCGCTCGGCCAGACCAAGCGCCATGCCCGCTACGCGGTGTGGTCGATCGCCGACATCACCAGGGATCGCGAGCGCCAGGAGGACGTGTTCCAGGAGCTGCAGCATGCGATCGAATATCTCGACCACGCGCCGTGCGGCTTCTTCTCGGTCAATCCGGAAGGCAGCCTCGTCTACGTCAATGCCACGCTCGCCAACTGGCTCGACTACGATCTCGCCGAGATCGGCTCGGGCGGGCTGAAGCTCGCCGACGTCGTCTCCGGCGACGGCGCGTCCTTGCTGAGTTCGATCGTGGCGGTGCCCGGCGAGGTCCGCACCGAGGTGTTCGACATCGACCTGAAGATGCGCGGCGGCAAGACCATGCCGGCGCGGCTCTACCACAAGCTCGCCTTCGGCGCCGATGGCAAGCCCGGGTCGTCGCGCACCCTGGTCATCAGCCGCGCCCGCGACGAGCGCTCCGATCCGGAGCGCGCCGCCGAGGTGCGCTTCATGCGCTTCTTCGACCACACGCCGATGGCGATCGCGACCGTCGACCGCGGCGGCGCCGTCGTCAGGGCCAATGCGCGCTATGCCAAGCTGGCGCAGAGCGTCAGCGGCGACGTGGCTGCGGCGAAATCGATCTTCCGCACCGTCAGCCAGCGCGACCGGCATCTCCTGATCGCCGCGATCAACCAGGCCTCGGAAGGGCAGGCGGACATTCCGCCGGTCGAGGTGATGCTGGAGGGCGCGAAGGAGCGCTTCGGCCAGTTCTTCGTCACCGCCGTCGACGAGGACGAGCGCGAGACGGAAGCCGCGATCGTCTATCTGCTCGAGACCACCGAGCGCCGCGCGCTGGAGAACCAGATCAACCAGTCGCAGAAGATGGAGATGGTCGGCCAGCTCGCCGGCGGCATCGCCCACGACTTCAACAACGTGCTCTCGGCCATCATGATGGCCAACGACTTCCTGCTGAACGCGCACAAGCCGACCGACCCGTCGTTCCAGGACATCATGCAGATCAAGCAGAACGCCACCCGCGCCGCCACGCTGGTGCGGCAGCTGCTGGCGTTCTCGCGCCGCCAGACCTTGCGGCCGCAGGTGCTCGATCTCGGCGATGCGCTGTCGGACCTCACCATGCTGCTGCGCCGGCTGATCGGCGAGAAGGTCAAGCTCGACCTCGTGCACGGCCGCGACCTGTGGCCGGTCAAGGTCGACGTCTCGCAGTTCGAGCAGGTGGTCGTCAACCTCGCGGTCAACGCCCGCGATGCGATGCCCGACGGCGGCAAGCTCTCGGTCCGCACCGCCAACGTCTCGGCCGACGAGGTCGCGCAGGCGGCCTACAAGGGCATGCCGGTCGCCGACTACGTCCGCATCGACATCAGCGACACCGGCACCGGCATTCCGGCCGAGATCCGCGAAAAGATCTTCGAGCCGTTCTTCTCGACCAAGGAGGTTGGCAAGGGCACCGGCCTCGGCCTGTCGACCGTTTACGGCATCATCAAGCAGACCGGCGGCTTCATCTATGTCGACAGCGAGGTCGGCAAGGGGACCTCGTTCCAGATCTTCCTGCCGCGGCACATCGTCGTTCCGGAGGTCCAGACCGAGCCGCACGCGGTCAACGGCGCCGCCAAGGAGCCGGCCGCAGCGGAAGCGTCGAAGCCGCGCGCCGACCTGACCGGGCAGGGCACCATCCTGCTGGTCGAGGACGAGGAGGGCCTGCGGGCGCTGAACGCGCGCGGCCTGCGCTCGCGCGGCTATAGCGTCATCGAGGCGTCGAATGGCGTCGAGGCGATGGAGGCGCTGGAGGAGTGCGATGGCGTGCTCGATCTCGTGGTGTCCGACGTGGTGATGCCGGAGATGGACGGGCCGACGCTGCTTAAAGCGATGCGCGAGCGCAATCCGGAGATCAAGATCATCTTCGTCTCGGGCTATGCCGAGGATGCGTTCGAGAAGAGCCTGCCGGAGAACCAGCAGTTCGCGTTCCTGCCGAAGCCCTTCACGCTCAGCCAGCTCGTGGCGGCGGTCAAGGAAACCATGGCGCCGCAATAGGTTACCGCAGTTCCTTGGGAAGTTCCTTGGCAAGGCGGCCGAGCGCCTTCATCCCGCGACCCAGCGCCGCAGCCGCGCGGCCTCGTGCCGCCTTCCCTTTTCGCCGGTTGTGCCCATCTTACAGGCATCCCCATTCCGGGGAGTTATGGGAAACACAGATGAGCTTCATGCAGCGCAAAAGCGGCCTCCTCAAGGCGATGGCCGTGGCCCTTTCACTGGCGCTGCCGACGGTGCTCGCCGTCTCGGCGGCCGACGCCCGGATCGGCGGCGGCTCCAGCTCGGGCTCCCGCGGCACGCGCACCTTCTCCGCGCCACCTCCCACCTCGACCGCGCCGGGATCGGCGTCGCAGTTCAACCGCACCATCACCCAGCCGGGCCAGCCCGGCGGCTTCAACACGGCTGCGCCGTCGCGTGGCGGGCTGTTCGGCGGCCGCGCGGGTGGCCTGCTCGGCGGTCTCGCTGCCGGCTTCCTCGGTGCCGGCCTGTTCGGCATGCTGTTCGGCGGCGGGCTCTTCTCCGGCCTCGGCGGCTTCGCCTCGATCATCGGTCTGATCCTCCAGGTCCTGCTGGTGGTGTTCCTGGTGCGCATGGCGATGGCCTGGTGGCAGCGCCGCAACCAGCCGGCCTATGCCGCCGGCCCGGCGCCGTCGCCCACCGACGGCCAGCCGAGCCTCCGCTCGGGCCTGAGCGGCCTTGGTGGTTTCGGTGGCTTCGGCGGTGGCAGCAACACGCCGCCGCTGCAGATCCTGCCGGCCGACTACGAGGCGTTCGAGCGGCTGCTCGGCGAGATCCAGTCCGCCTGGTCGAACGAGGATGTCGGCCGCCTGCGGCTGCTGTCGACGCCGGAGATGGCCTCGTATTTCGAGCGCGATCTCGAGCAGAACCAGGCCCGCGGCGTGGTCAACAAGGTCAGCGCCGTGAAGCTGCTGCAGGGTGACCTCGCCGAAGCCTGGCGCGAGAATGGCGCGGACTACGCCACGGTCGCGATGCGCTTCACCTTGGCCGACAAGACCATCGAGCGCGCCTCGGGCCGGGTGGTCGACGGCTCCGACCAGCCGCAGGAGGTCACCGAGATCTGGACCTTCCTGCGCCACGCCGGCGCCGATTGGCAGCTATCGGGAATCCAGCAGGTCAGCTGAGCCTGACTTGAGACCCTCATCAGGCGCCGCGGAGCAATCCGCGGCGCCTTTGCTTGTGGAACAATTCCCATCTCTCGCGGGCCCGATGGCGGCTGTTCCCAGGCCGATCTGAAGAGCACGGGCGGTGACGGGCTGCTATACTGCTTCGCGGCGAACTAACACCGCGTCCGTTGCGTCGTCCGAGCCGAACGTGTGGGCGCATCACTGCGAGGATGGCCGATGCGTTACGAGCTCTACTACTGGCCCATGATCCAGGGCCGCGGCGAATATGTGCGTCTCGCGCTGGAGGAGGCGGGCGCCGCTTATCGCGACGTCGCGCGCGAGGACGGCATCGGTGCGATGACGGCGATGATGGAGGCGGACAGCGACACGCCGCCCTTCGCGCCACCGTTCCTGAGAGCGGGCCGCCGCGTCATCGGCCAGACCGCCAACATCCTGCTGTTTCTCGGCAGCCGCCATGGCCTTGCGCCCAAGGCCGAAGCCGGCCAGCTCTGGGTGCATCAATTGCAGCTCACCGTGACCGACTTCGTCGTCGAGATCCACGACACGCATCATCCGCTCGGGCCGACGCTGTACTACGAGGACCAGCGCGCGCCGGCCAGGAAGCGCACCGCCGAATTCTGGGGCGAGCGGGTGCCGAAATTCCTCGGCTATTTCGAGCAGCTCCTGTCGAAAAGCGGTGGCGCCTACGTCACCGGGCGCAGGCTCACTTATGTCGACCTGTCGCTGTTCCAGATCGTCGCCGGCCTGCGCTACGCGTTTCCGAAGCGCATGATGGCGTTCGAGCGCAACATCCCGAGCCTCGTCGCGCTGCATGACCGCGTCGCCAGCAGACCGAACATCTCAGCCTATCTCGCCAGCGAGCGCCGCATCGCCTTCAACGAGGACGGCATCTTCCGCCACTACAAGGCGCTGGATGCGTGAAGGCGAAGCCCTGCGGCGCCGCGCTTGACGATGTATAAGCATTGGCTTATACATCTGGCATGATCGTCGAAGCCCAGCTGACATCCGTCATGAAGACGCTTGCCGACCCGACGCGGCGGGCCGTGTTCGAGCGCATCGCGCGAGAGGGGGAGGTGGCGGCCACCGGCCTGGTGCAGGGCTCGCGCGTGTCGCAGCCGGCGATCTCACAGCATCTCAAGGCGCTGCGCGACGCCGGGCTGGTCAGCGAACGGCGCGACGGCCGCCACAACTATTATAGCGTCGCGCCAAAGGGGCTGGCGCCGCTGGTCGACTGGCTCGGTCATTACCGCGCATTCTGGCATGAGCGTATTGCCGGCCTCGAGGCACTGTTGAAGGAGACCGAGTGATGGGTGAGACGCATGCGATCGTGGTGGAGAAGCATCTGCCCCATTCGCCCGGCAAGATCTGGCGCACGCTGACCACGAGCGACCTGATCGCGAAATGGTTGATGCCGAACGACTTCGTCGCGGCCACCGGGCATCGCTTCACCTTCCGCACCAAGCCGGTGGGCGACTGGGATGGCGTCGTTCACTGCGAGGTGCTCGCCTGTGAGCCGCCGCATCTGCTCAGCTATTCCTGGAAGGGCGGTTCGGACTCCAACCCGGCCTACGGCTTACGGCTCGACAGCGTCGTGACCTGGACGTTGACGCCGGTCGAGGGCGGCACGCATCTGCGGATGGTCCATGACGGCTTCGTCTTCCCGGGCAACAAGTTTCAGTTCGACATCATGGGACAGGGGTGGAGTCGGATCGGCGATGCCATCACACGTATAGCGGCGGATGCCTGAGGCGCCGCCGCTATACGAAGTTGGCCTGAGGGTGTGGGATCGTCAGGCGAGAATGTCGACGCGCGTGCCCTGGCCGGGCGGCAGCGGCGGACGGGAGGCCTGCTTTTCAGCGGCCGCTTCGTCGCCGGTCTTGTCGGGCTTGAAGGCCTGGCTCTGCTGCGTCTGATTCCGGGTCTGCGTGTCTTGGGTCTGCGGCTTGGTCGTCTCGGTCGAGACCGGCGGCGGTGAGGGCGGCGGCGATGACGACGAAACGCTCGAAACGGACATGGTCCAGCTCCTCGCTTGGTGTTGCGATGAGCGTGGCCATCCCTGACGAAAACTTCGTCAACCAGATCGCTCGAATTGTCTGCAACTGTCGGTGGCGCGGCGAATAGTGAACGGGTCGCTGCCGCCGGCGCAGAAACGACAGGGCTGTCGCGTCACCCCGGCCTATTGGTCCTTGCTGCGGCTGATCGTGATCGAGGACTCGGTCTTGGTCCGGGCACAGCGCATGTCGAGCCGGCGGTAGCGGCTGGCGACGTCGTCGCCGCGGAAGATCCCGAGCCGGCGGTAACAGCGTGTGACGCCGCGCTGCATGTCGTCCTTCGGCAAGGTGAACACGATCGCCGCCGCGCTCGCCATCAGGTCGATGAAGGCCGGCGGCGGCTTGCGGTCGGTTTTTCCGAACAATTGATTGCTGAAGTTCTTAGACGAGCAGCCGAGCGTGAACTCGCGCGCTTTGGGGTGGGCGAGATAGACCGTGCCCGCCGCGGTCTGTCCGATCCGGACGCCGTCGATGCCGTTCCTCAATTCCTTGGCGATGTCGTCGCAGCGATCGGCGCGCGCGGGCTGCGGCAGCAGAGCCGCGCCCAGAGCAAACACGATGGCAAACAGGGCCGCCCGGCCGAATGAGCAATGATACGAACGCATTTCGAATTCTCCCCGCGCCATTGAACCCGGCGCGAGGAGATCACGCAAGCGCCGATGCTCCGCCTCCGCACAAGATCATCGTGCGTGTGACACGAGTCGGGAGACGCAGTCAGATGTCGGCGAAAGCGGCGCGATCGGTCTATTGGAATAAGCAGCGGCCCTGACGCATCAGCTCTACGCCGGCGGCCAGGCGTTGACAGTCGCTATTATAGGTTTGGTAATTGCAGCCGCAGACCGGCCTGTAGATGCGAGGGCAGGCCCGCGGCTTCACCCGGCAAACGCCCCTTAGGACGAACCCCTGGCCACAATGGTCGACCGGGAGGTCGCAGAACAGGCCGAAATTGCAGGTGTTGCCGTTAAGGCCGCCGCACAAATAACCTGGACCGACCGCACCGGCGCTGCCGGGGAGCATGGTCGCGAGGCTTAGGGCGAAAGTGATTGCAAAGAACAGACCCTTTTTCATGATACCTCAGGCGCAAATGGATGGATCAACAGCTTTAGGTTTAGCAGGGTGCTGCCCTGGTTCAATTCATTTCGCCGTTCGCTCGTGACGGCGTCGAACCGCGGCGGCTTTACGCCGAGGCGATCTGCCGGGCTGTCTCGATCAGCACCTCGAACGTTTCATCAGGCGCCAAGTTCACCACGTCGTGGGCGCAGGCGACGGTGCGCACGGTCCAGGCGGGATCACTGCGCAGACGCTCGTACTGCGCCGTAAACGGTGTCGCGCTCCATCCGGTCGCGTAGACGAAGACGCGCGGCAGCTCGGGATGAGGGCGCGTCAGACGAAGCCGCTGCACGAAAGTGCCGAGCGGATGCGGCCGGCACCGGGGATCGACACCGTCGCGCGGCAGCACCGTGAGCCCGTCATGTCCGGCCTGCGCGATCACCAGCCGTCGATAGTCGTCCCCGGCAAGGTCCCACCAGGCCTGACCATCGTCCGGCGCGAACGCATCCAGGTAGATCAGCGCGGCAAGCCGCTCCGGCGCGCGATCCGCGACTCCCGAGGCCACCATGCCGCCATAGCTGTGCGCGCAGAGAATGACACCTGAGAGATCTTTGACCGCCAACAACTCCAGCACGTCAGCGATATGCGTCTCGAGGTTGATGTGCGCGCCCGGGGCAGGCGTCTCCTCGAGCCCGCTCAGGGTGATCGCATGGGCTGCATGACCGGCCTGGCAGAGACGCGCCGCGAGCGGGGCATACCAGCAGCCGCCGCGCCAGCCGCCGGGAATGAGGACAAAAGTCGCCATGGTGATCCTCCGCGATGTGATGTCGAAGCGTGTCTCGATCAGCTCTCGCCTTGCAGGCTATCAGCCTTGTCAAGCCCCCCGCCTGGGCTCGCTGGACCACCCCCCGCTGCGGACCAGCCGCATGGGCGCCATCCGCAGTCCGGCCGCTTTCTTTTCCCCAAAAAGGGCTTAGAACGGCTCTATCGCCGGGTGCCTCGGACAGGCGTTTTCCGGCCCTTCAACCCACGAGTCTTCCATGAACGCGCCCACCGCTTTCCCCGACCAGTCCAAGCCCGTCCCGCCCTACAAGCACACGCCGCTGTTTCCGCTCGGGCCGGACACCACGCCCTACAAGAAGATCACGGCCGAGGGCGTGCGGGTCGAGAATGTCTTGGGCCGCGACATGCTGGTGGTGTCGCGCGACGCGTTGCGGACGCTGTCCGAGGCCGCGTTCGGCGAGATCAACCATTTCCTGCGCCCCGGCCATCTGAAGCAGCTGCGCAGCATCCTGGAGGATCCGGAGGCCAGCCCGAACGACAAGTTCGTCGCGCTCGACTTCCTGAAGAATGCCAACATCTCCGCCGGCGGCGTGCTGCCGATGTGCCAGGATACTGGCACCGCGATCATCATGGGCAAGAAGGGCTGCAACGTCATCACCGACGGTGACGACGAGGCCGCGCTGAGCCAAGGCGCGCGCGACGCATACTTGCGCCGGAACCTGCGCTACTCGCAGGTCGCGCCGCTGTCGATGTATGAAGAGAAGAACACCGCCAACAACATGCCGGCGCAGACCGAGATCTACGCCGAGGGCGAGGACGCCTACAAGTTCATGTTCATGGCCAAGGGCGGCGGCTCGGCCAACAAGAGTTTCCTGTTCCAGGCGACGCCCTCGGTGCTGACCAAGGACCGGCTGCTGGCGTTCCTGAAGGAGAAGATCCTGACGCTCGGCACCGCGGCATGCCCGCCCTATCACCTCGCCATCGTGATCGGCGGCACCTCGGCTGAATTGTGCATGAAGACGGTGAAGCTCGCCTCCGCCCGTTATCTCGACGCGCTGCCGACGCAGGGCTCCCCGGACGGCAACGCCTTCCGCGATCTCGAGATGGAGCAGGAAATCCACAAGATGACGCAGTCGCTCGGCGTCGGCGCGCAGTTCGGCGGCAAGTATTTCTGCCACGACGTCCGCGTCATCCGCATGCCGCGTCACGGCGCGAGCTTGCCGATCGGTCTCGGCGTGTCCTGCTCGGCCGACCGCCAGGTGCTCGGCAAGATCACCAAGGACGGCGTCTATCTCGAGGAGCTCGAGCATCATCCGGCGCAGTATTTGCCGGAGGTCGAGCAGGCGCTCGGCGGCGAGGTCGTCAAGATCGACCTCAACCAGCCGATGAAGGACATCCTCGCCACTCTGTCGAAGAACCCGATCAAGACGCGGTTGTCCCTGACCGGCACCATGATCGTGGCGCGCGATGCCGCCCATGCCAAGCTGCGCGAGCGCCTCGACCGTGGCGAGCCGCTGCCGGACTACTTCAAGAACCATCCGGTGTATTACGCCGGTCCGGCCAAGACTCCGGACGGCTACGCCTCCGGCGCGTTCGGCCCGACCACCGCAGGCCGCATGGATTCCTTCGTTGACCAGTTCCAGGCGGCCGGCGGCTCGATGGTGATGGTCGCCAAGGGCAACCGCGCGCCGGCCGTGCGCGAGGCCTGCAAGAAGCACGGCGGCTTCTATCTCGGCTCGATCGGCGGCGCCGCGGCCAACCTCGCCGAGCACTGCATCAAGAAGGTCGAGGTCGTCGAATATCCCGAGCTCGGCATGGAAGCCATCTGGCGCATCGAGGTGGTGGACTTCCCCGCCTTCATCATCATCGACGACAAGGGCAACGACTTCTTCAAGGAGCTGAACCTCGGCTGAGGTCAGGCGGGCGTGATGTTTGTTGCGGCGGCCGGGAGCGATCCCGGCCGTTGGTGTATGCAGGGCAGGGAATCGGACGACCTGCGTGACTCCAATAAGATCCGGGCGTTGGATTCGAACTCGCGCATCCCAGGCAGTGCGTTTCCTTCCCCTTGCGGGGAGATTTCATCACTTTGATTACACGTACAACTAAAGGTATAACGATTCCTGTAGTACTATGAGAGCGGCGATCGAGGCGCCGGTGTCGACGAGGGAAATTAATGAATAAGATCGTTGGAGCCATTCTTGCTGAATTTTCAAAGGACAACGGAATCGAAGCCTTGCCGGAAGAGGATCGATTTGAATACCTGACTTCGTATCTCACAATCCGGCGACATTTCAGCCGGGCGCTGAATTTGAAAGATATTGTAGTAGGAAAAGGCGGAGACACCGGCTTGGACGCTATCGCCATTATTGTGAATGGCGCTCTAATGACTGACGTTGATCAAGTCCAAGAGATGCTTGAACAGAATGGATACATTGAGGCGACATTCATCTTTGTTCAGGCCGAGCGCTCCAGCTCGTTCGATGGCGCAAAGATTGGAACCATCGGAAACGGCGTCGAAGATTTCTTCCGCGATGTTCCTCAAATGACCCGCAATGACGATGTGCAGGAGGCAGCAGAAATTAAGGCTGCCATCTATGCGCGTGCACCAAGTTTCAGGCGGTTGCCAAACTGTCATATCTATTACGTCACGACGGGAAAATGGACAGACGCAGCAGATTTGGTGGCTCGTAGAAATATCGAAACAGCAAAGCTGGCGGCACCAGAGATGTTCGATGTTAGCTTTACCACTTACGGCGCCGACGACATCATGCGGCTTCATACGTCGGCAAAGAACGCCGTCGTTCGAACCTTCACTTGGGATCAGAAGGTTAAAATCCCGAGTATTTCTGGTGTCCACCTTGCCTACTTGGGGTACCTGCCAGCGAAGGATTTCGTCGAGATCATTAGCGATGACGCCCATGACGGAATTGTTGGGGGGATTTTCTACGACAATGTCCGCGACTGGCAGGACTACAACGAGGTCAATTCCGGGATTCGCGACACGGTCCTCTCCGAAAAGAAAGCTCGGTTTGTTTTGATGAACAACGGGGTCACGATTATTGCCAGAGGATTCAAGCAGGTTGGCGATACGCTTACTATTGAAAATTTTCAGATCGTCAATGGATGCCAAACTAGCAATGTGCTCTTCGATCATAGGGATAAAATAAAGGACTCTGCCATTCAGGTCCCTCTTCGTTTGATCTGGACGAACGATGACAATGTATTTGATTCGGTCGTTACTGGGACAAATCAGCAGACTGAACTAACGCCAGAGCAAATCTATGCGCGTACTGAATTTGCGAAGAGGCTTGAGAAGCACTTCGAATCATACCCAGAACCTGTTCGCCTTCATTACGAACGGCGCGATGGTCAGTACGATCGGGTGGCGGTAGGAGAAAAAGGCAGGATTGTTTCACCGCAAAATCTAATCAAGGTATTCGCCGCAATGATATTGGAGGAGCCGCATGTTGCTGCAAAAAGCTACAAGGCCCTTAGGCTTCGAGTCGGCAAGGAGTTTTTCCTTGAAGCCGACAAACGCGATCCCTATTTTCTGGCCGCCTTGGCGGCGTACAGACTTGAAGTCCAACTGCGAACCAAGCCACTCAGGGTGTATAAGTCGGCGCGTTATCACATGCTACTCGCCATGCGATTGTTGATGGACCCGCTCCCGTTGCCGCATATGAACTCAAAGGAAATGGAGAAGAGATGCGTGACAATGATTGCCACGTTGTCTGATGATGTAAAAGCCAATGCACTTATTCAGAAAGCCAAAGGAGTTATTGATAAGGTGTCGGGAGGCGATCTTTCGCGCGACAACGTGAGAACAATATCCACAACGGATTCGATCATAAAGTTACTCAAAAAATTCAAAAAGGAATCATAGGTAGCGAAAGATCCGAGCTTTGACGGCTGCCTGCCCGAAGGGGCTGCTATGAATGCGATGGCGCATGAACCATGCGGTTTTTATGCAGGGCCGCTCGTCGCGTTTCCGCAAGGGCGAGGTGAGCGCCACGCCATCGCGCTGAGAGATTAACTCGAACTTCCGAAGATCTGGGCTCAAACGAGGGCCGCAGGGATCAGTTGCATGTGCAGCCGGTGCATCCTCGGCCTCGATGGCTTCTCGCGCGGCTGGGTCGCCGTCTCGATCGACGGCGAGCACCGCACGATCAGCTTCCCGGCCGATATCTCCACCGCGCTCGCTTCCCCCTTCGCCCGCGCCGCCATCGACATCCCCATCGGCATGACCGACGACGGCGAGCGCGCCTGCGACAGGCTCGCGCGCGACAAACTCGCGCGGCATCGCTCGCGCGTCTTCACCGGGGCGCGGCGCTGGCTGTGGGAGGACTTCACCGATCCGGACGAGGCCAATGCGGAGGCGTCGCGGCGCGGCCAGACACGCGCCTCGCGCCAGCTCTGGCACCTCGGCCGCAAGATCATGGAGGTCGACGCCTTCGTGCGCGCGCATCGCGACTGCGACATCCGCGAGGCCCATCCGGAGCTGGTGTTCCTGCGCCTCAACGGTGCGCCGCTGCCGTCGAAGAAGACGGAGCAGGGCGCTAAGCTGCGGCGCGACCTGTTAGTTGCGGCTGGCTTCGTCGAGATCGACGACTGGGTCACCCGCGCCCGTCTCGGCACCGGCGCCAAGCCCGACGACCTCCTCGACGCCTGCGCCGTCGCGCTCGCTGCCCGCGACTGCGCCGGCTGCGTGCCGGAGGGCGAGGCGCCGCGGGATGCACATGGCGTGGCGATGCAGGTCTGGTTTTGATGTGGCGTTGCCCTTGGGCCATCGAGACGAGCTAACCTCTGCCTGAAGGGGCAGGGGGGCGAATTCGGGGCCAGTCCTTCACACCGCCGTCACCGTCCGCGGGCGATCCAGTATACACTGGCACCTCGGCTGACCAACGCCGTCTCGGGGTACTGGATGTCCTGCCTTCGCGGGGCATGACGATCCTCGGGCAATTGGCGCGAGCGCCACCCCAGCGCACCGGGCCAAGGCTTGCGGGTGATTCTGATAAAAATAAATCTCTTGCTATTTTTTCGAAATCATGTTTTCCTCCCGCCATCCCGTCCCAAGCCGAGGGGCGTAGCGCGCGATCGTCACGACACGCGGGGCGGGGAGCGGTGGCCGCGATCATGTCGCAGCGTGTCTACGGGCGCGCGGACGAACGATGTGTCGCGGACGTGAAGTCGCAGCGTCCTGACACCCCGTTGCCGGTGTTACGTTCGCGACGGCGCTAACGCGCCGCGCGGATCATGGTGGCCAACAAGCCGGTGCACCAGGGAGACTGCGTATAAGGTGCGCCGTGGAAAGGCGCGGTTCTTGAGAGGGTGAAAGTCCCTTCCGGCAAAT
>NZ_JAUHIU010000030.1:0-46869 GCF_032381555.1 Bradyrhizobium sp. SZCCHNPS1003 | reverse complement strand
CACGGCGGCATAAACTCCCAGCCGCCTATCAGCAGACTCGGTTTAACCGAGGACAACCTCCTGAGGCTCCACAGCTAACAAGCCGGACACCGGGGAGAGCGCGCCATAACCGTTAAAGCCATCGCGCAGGGAGGGCCGGGTCGTTCCGGCTGTACCTGTGGTTCCTGCCGCCTGCATTTTTTTCGCAGGCGGGCCACGGGCCTCAGCCGAGGCCCGGCCTTCCCTGCGCCCTCGATTTCCAGAGGGCGGACGAATTTGCAGAGCTCGGACGCGTGAGGCGTCGCGAGAAGGTCAGGCCATGCTCCGTCATTGCGAGCGAAGCGAAGCAATCCAGAGTCTTTACAACAGCCCTGGATCGCTTCGTCGCGTTGCTCCTCGCGATGACGGTGGAAGTGTGCAGAGATCCTTACCTGATCGGCGGTGCATACTGGACGCCGCCGGCGTTCCAGAGCTGGTTCATGCCGCGCGGAATCTTCAGCTTCGACTCGCTGCCGACGTTGCGCTCATAGACCTCGCCGTAATTGCCGACGTGACGGATCACGCGCGCGGCCCAGTCCTTGGTCAGGCCGAGGTCCTGGCCATAGCTGCCCTCGTTGCCGACCAGACGCATCACGTCCGGCTTCTTCGACTTCAGCGCCTCGTCGATGTTCTTGGAGGTGATGCCGAGCTCCTCGGCATTGATCATCGCGTACAGCGTCCACTTCACGATCATCATCCAGTCGTCGTCGCGCTGGCGCACCACGGGCGCGAGCGGCTCCTTGGAGATCAGGTCGGGCAGGATGTCGTGATCGCCGGGCTTCGACAGCGTCAGGCGCAGCGCGTAGAGCTGCGAGACGTCGGCGGTGAAGGTATCGCACTTGCCGCCGTCATACGCCTTGATGACGTCGTCGAGCTTGGGAAACTTCACCTCCTCGTACTTCATGTTGTTGGTGCGGAAATAGTCCCCGACGTTGAGCGCGTTGGTGGTGGAATCCTGCACGCAGACCTTGCTGCCGTTGAGGTCCAGCGCGGTCTCCAGCTTGCGCGCGCGCGGCACCATGAAGCCCTGGCCGTCGTAATAGGCGACCGCCGGGAAATACAGATCGTAATTCTGCTCGCGTGCCATCGACCAGGTGGTGTTGCGCGAGAGGATGTCGACCTTGCGGCTCTGCAGCTCCTTGAAGCGCTCACTGGCGTCGAGCGGCACGAACTTCGCCTTCTTCGGATCGTCGAAGATCGCAGCCGCCACGGCGCGGCAGAAGTCGACGTCGAAGCCGCTCCAATTGCCCTTGTCGTCGGGAATCGAGAAGCCGGGCAGCCCGGCGTTGACGCCGCACAGCACCTCGCCGCGGCGGATGGTCCGCTTCAAGGTGCGGGTGTCGTACATCTCATAGGTGACGGCGAGCGCCGCGACGAGGACGGCGACGGCGAGCCCGATCAGCAGGCCGCCTCGGAAAGTGCGCATGGTCAATCTCTTTCGGAAAATGTCAGGACAAAGCGATGGCTGGAAAATCGGCGGCCTTGGCCGCCGTCACAGTTCCGGCTTCTGCCGCACCACGATCTTGGTGCCGACGGGCACGCGGTCATAGAGATCGGCGACATCGGCATTCACCAGCCGGAAGCAGCCGGACGAAATCTTGCTGCCGATGGTCCAGGGCTGATTGGTGCCGTGGATGCGGTACACGGTGGTGCCCAGATACATCGCACGCGCGCCCAAGGGATTGCCGGGGCCGCCGGCCATGAAGCGCGGCAGATAGGGCTGGCGCTGGATCATCTCCGGCGGCGGCGTCCAATCCGGCCACTCGGCCTTCTTGGTGATCGACAGCAGCCCCTGCCACTGGAAGCCGTCACGGCCGACGCCGATGCCGTAGCGGATGGCGCGGCCACCCGGCTGCACCAGATAGAGGTGGCGTTCGGCGGTGGACACGATGATGGTGCCCGGCGGCTCGGTGGTGCGGAAATAAACCACCTGCTTGCGCCATTCGGGATCGAGCTCGTAGCCGTCATCGGCGACGAGGCCGGGCTGATCACCGGGATCCTCGGATTGGGCGAAACTGTGCGACGTAGACAGCGCCAGCGCGATGATGGCGCTGGTGGTACACAGCAGGCGACGGAAACTCGGCATTCAAAGCTCTCCTCAACGGACCCCTGCGAAGCTCGCCCGATCAAATCCACCCGCCAAATTTCAGGGGCATATTCGCAGCAAAGTCAAGGTGAGCGCGGGGCGCCCGCCGTCATCCAAGCTTCATCCAGAGCCGCAGCAGGAAGGCGACCGTGCCGACGGCCGCCACGCCAGCGAGCCATAGCACGACGAACCAGGCGAGGCGCTTCGCGAGCGGGGCAGGCTGCTCGGACGGCATCAATGATAGCCGCTGTCGTGCCCGACCTTGCCGCGAAACACCCAATAGGCCCAGCCGGTGTAGCCGAGAATCAGCGGCACCAGCACGAGCACGCCCGGCAGCATGATCAGTTGGCTGCGCTCCGGCGCCGCCGCCTGCCAGATCGTGATGCTCTGCGGCACGATGTAGGGGTACATGCTGATGCCGAGGCCGGCATAGGACAGCAAGAACAGCGCCAGCGCGAGAAAGAACGGCCAGCTATCGTGCTTCTGGGCGAGGTTCTTCATCATCAGCACGGTGACGCCGATGACGGCGAGCGGCACCGGCGCGGTGAGAATGATCGCCGGCCACCTGAACCAGCGGTCCGAATATTGAATGGTGAGCAGCGGCGTCCACAGGCTGACGGCGGCAATGGCGAGCAGCATCGCGAACAGCAGGACCCAGCTGATGCGATACGCCTTGTCGCGCAGGTCGCCCTCTGTCTTCAGGATCAGCCAGGTCGCGCCGAGCAGCGCGTAGCCGACCACGAGCGAGACGCCGGTGAGGATGCTGAACGGCGTCAGCCAGTCCCACCAGCCGCCGGCATAGTGCCGGCCCTCGACATGCACGCCCTGCAGAATGGCGCCGAGCGCGATGCCCTGCGCCAGCGCCGCGACCCAGGAGCCGCCGGCGAAGGCGAGGTCCCACAGATTGCGCTGGGCGCGGGTGCGCCAGCGGAATTCGAAGGCGACGCCGCGGAAGATCAGCCCAACCAGCATCGCGATCAGCGGCGCATACAGCGCGGGCATCAGGATCGCATAAGCGAGCGGGAAGGCGGCCATCAGGCCGCCGCCGCCGAGCACCAGCCAGGTCTCGTTGCCGTCCCACACCGGCGCCACCGTGTTGGTGATGATGTCGCGGTCCTGCTTGCCTGGAAACAGCGGGAAGAGGATGCCGAGGCCGAGATCGAAGCCGTCCATCACGACATAGATGAACACGGCGAGCGCGATGATGAAGGCCCAGAGGGTGGCGAGATCGATGGCGACGCTCATGATCCGACCGCTCCCTGCACGACGCCGGCGGCCGGCGTGATGCCGGCGGTGCGGACCGGCTGCTCGCTGCTCGGGCCCGGCTCACCGGGATGCGGCGGCTCGGCCATCAGGCGCAGGATGTACAGCACGCCGGCGGCGAAGATGATGAAATACACGATGATGAAGGCGAGCAGCGAGGCACCCACGGCCGGGGCTGCGAGCGGCGAAACGGAATCGGTGGTGCGCAGCAGCCCGTACACGGTGAACGGCTGGCGGCCGGTCTCGGTGGTGATCCAGCCGGCCATGACGGCGACGAATCCCGCTGGTCCCATCGCAATCGCGAAGCGGTGCAGGCCGCGATTGATGTACAGCCGGTCGCGCCAGCGCTCCCACAGGCTGAACAGGCCGAGCGCCATCATCAGGAGCCCCAGGCCGACCATGATGCGGAACGACCAGAAGGTGATCGGCACCGGCGGCCAGTCCTGCCGCGGCACGGTGTCGAGGCCGGCCATCGGCGCGTCGATCTGGTGCTTGAGGATCAGCGAGCCGAACTTAGGGATCCCGAGCGCCCATGTCAGCTCGCCCTTGGCCTGGTCCGGCCAGCCGAACAGATACAGCGGCGCGCCGTCCTTGTGGCTCTCGAAATGGCCTTCCATGGCCATGATCTTCACCGGCTGGTGCTCGAGCGTGTTGAGGCCGTGCTGGTCACCGACCAGGATCTGCAGCGGCGCCACTAGCGCCGCCATCCACATCGCCATCGAGAACATCACGCGCGGGCCCGGCAGGTGCGGATTGCGCAGCAGATGCCAGGCGCCGACGGCGCCGACCACGAGCGAGGTCGTCAGATAGGCCGCCAGCACCATGTGCACGAGGCGATAGGGGAAGGACGGATTGAAGATCACCTTGAGCCAGTCGACCGAGACGAACTGGCCGTCGGCGTTGACGGCGTAGCCGGCGGGCGTCTGCATCCAGGAATTGGCGGAGAGAATCCAGAACGCCGAAATAAGGGTGCCGACGGCGACCATCAGAGTGGCCAGGAAATGCAGCTTCGGGCCGACCCGCCTGAGGCCGAACAGCATGACGCCGAGAAAGCCGGCCTCGAGAAAGAAAGCGGTCAGCACCTCATAGGCCATCAAGGGACCGATCACCGGGCCGACCTTGTCGGAATAGACCGACCAGTTGGTGCCGAACTGATAGGACATCACGATGCCGGAGACGACACCCATGGCAAACGCGATGGCGAAGATCTTGAGCCAGTAGTTGAAGACGTTGAGATAGACGTCGCGGCCGGTCCACAGCCACAGCGCCTCGAGCACGGCGAGGTAGGACGCGAGCCCGATCGAGAAGGCGGGGAAGATGATGTGGAAGGTGACCGTGAAGGCGAACTGCGCGCGCGCCAGCTCAACCGCATCCAAACCGAACATTAGCACCGTCCGTCATTGCCACGGGGTTTGTAGCATCGCCCCATGACGGAAGATTGCACCGGCGCCGCGCGATATCAAATGGTCAAATCGCCCAAGGCGGCGCTGCAGGACCATAAACGACGAAGACCCGGCGGGGGCATCCGCCGGGTCTTCGGAGCAACCTTGGGAGGTGGAGGTTATCCTTGAATTTGCTCGCTCGAAACCGAGATCAGCTGGGGGACTGAGGCTCGGTCGATGGATAACGTTCTAGCGGCCGAAATTTTCCAGGTGATTTCGCCGATTGTTTCAATTGTTTCGTTCGGCGATTTTCGTGCGTCGTCTTTGGAACCCGTCGGGACATCAGCCCCGACGAGAATGAACCTTGGTCAGGCGGCGAGGCTGTGGACGCCGGCACAGCGCAGGAGCTCGGCGAGGTGCTTGCGGGCATAGAACATGCGCGTCTTCACCGTGCTCTGCGGAATGCCGATGATCTGCCCGACCTCCTCTACCGACTTCTCGTGGTAGTAGATCAGGGTGATGATCTCGCGATGGGCCGGCGACAGCTTGGCGACGCAGGCGCGCAGGATGGCGCTGGTGGTGGAGCGCTCGAGCGAGGTCTCCGGCGTGTCGGAGTCGTCGGCGATCTCGCGCACCTCGTCCTGGTCGATGTCCTCGAAGCGGCGCTGGCGCAGCGCGGTCAACGCCTTGAAGCGGGCGATCGACAGCAGCCACGTCGAGACCTGTGAGCGGCCCTCGAACTGCTTGGCGGTGCGCCAGACGTCCAGGAACACCTGGCTGACGAGGTCCTCGGCGATCGTGGTGTCGCGGACGATGCGCAGGATGAAGCGATAGACCCGCACATTGTGGCGCGCATAAAGCGTGTGCATCGCGGTGCGATCGCCATCGGCAATGCTCTCCAGGAGCATGCCGTCCGTGGTCGCCTGGGCTGCGATGATGCCCTGGCTGGCTGCGGAATTGATGGCAACGACGTTCTGCATGGCACTCTCCCGTTCCGCCGCCCCCTTGCGGCGTTTCGACGGGAGGGATTGTTAAGGAGCGCCCGTTTCGGGACGTCTGCACGAAAACAGGAAAATGGTTTCGTGCGCCTGCGGAAATGTTTCGTCGCGGCGCACATCGCGAAACACTCGTGGCGGAATTGTGCCCTATTCCAAGATACGGAACTGGATGTGGAAGCAGAGGCCGCTTCCACCGCCGCCGACCGGCCGTCCTCAGGCCTTCTCGCCCGCCGGCGAGAACAGGTAGCCGCCGCCGCGGATGGTACGGATCACCGCCGGCTTGGTCGGATCCGGCTCGATCTTGCGGCGGATTCGCATGATTCTCAGGTCCACGGCGCGGTCGAATGCCTCGGCATCGCGGGCATTCGCCAGCTCGAGCAGCCGTTCGCGCGACAGCACCCGCTTCGGGTTGGCAGCGAACACTTTGAGCAGGCCGAATTCGGACGCTGTCAGCGGGTGCTCGTTGCCCTCGTCATCCCGCAGCGCCTGGGCATCGAGATCGAGCCATTTGGTGCCGAACCGCACCAATTGCGGGTCCTTCGCCTGGGCGGGAGCGGAGTCCGTAGCGGCCGCCGCAGTCTTGGCCGGCCCACTGCGGCGCAGCACGGAGCGGATCCGGGCCATCAATTCGCGCAATTCGCACGGCTTGGCGACGTAATCGTCGGCCCCGAGCTCGAGCCCCACCACCCGGTCGATCGGGCTGGCGGTAGCGGTCAGCATGATCACCGGGATGTTGGTGCGGCCCTTGAGATCGCGGATGATCGACAGGCCGTCCTCTTCGGGCATGTTGAGATCGAGCACGACGAGATCTGCCGGGCCGGTCTCGATGGCGCTGCGCAGGCTCTTGCCGCCGTCGCACAGCGTCACCGCGAAGCCGTGCATCTTGAGGTAATCACCCACCATTTCGCGGGCAGGGGCCTCGTCGTCGACGATGATGATGTGCTGGCTCTGACTCATGACAATTCGGCCGCCGGCAGTGTGATCGTGAAGGTCGATCCGGATCCCGGCCCATCGCTTCTGGCCGTCACCTCGCCACCATGCATGTCGACGATGCGTTTGACAATCGACAGGCCGAGCCCGGTCGAGCTCTCGCCGGCGGTCGGCTTGGCCGACAGCCGCTGGAACCGGCCGAACAGGCGGCCGAGATCCTCCGGCGACAGCCCGGCGCCCTGGTCGGTGACGCCGATGATGGTGTTGTCGCCATCGTCGGCGGCATTCACGGTGATCCTGCCGCCGATCGGGCTGTACTTGATCGCGTTGCTCAGGAGGTTGTCGATCGCCTCGCGGATCCGGTCGATGTCGCACATGGTCGACAGATGCGGCGGCGCCGACACGGCAATGACCTGCTGCTTGTTGAGCGCGAGCGGCTGGTTGGCCTCGACCACCTCGTGGACCAGGGCAGCGATGTCGACCGGCTCACGGCGGATGGTGATGTCGAAGGCGTCGGCCATCGCATCCGAGATCAGGTGGTCGACCATCGACGTCAGCCGCCTGGCAGCATCTCGGATATGTCCGACCTGGCTGGTGATGCCGTCGGCGGAGGCGCCGGTCGCGATCAGCTCGGTCAGCATCTCCGTGCGGCCGAGGATGACGCCGAGCGGATTCTTCAGGTCGTGGGCGACGGTGCCCAAAATCTCGTTCTTGAAGCCGTTGGCGCGCTGCAGCCGCAGCCATTGCGCCGACAGCCGCCGGTTGGCCTGCATCAGCGCGCGGGTGCGCTGGGCGACGCGGTCCTCAAGCTGGGTGTTGGCCTCATGCAGCTGCTGATAGAGGATCACGTTGTCGAAGGCGATCGACAGCCGGCTGGAGAAGATCTCGACCAGCGAGCGATCGGTCTCGGACAGCGGCCGCTCCGCCTGCAGCAGCACCACGACCTCGCGCCCCGAGCCGGTGCGGACATAGAGCACGGTGCGATGGTCGGCGAATTCGTTGCTGCGCTGCCTGAAGGCGGCCTCCACCATGTCGCGCAGATCCGGATCGAGCGAGCGCGAGGTGACGGCGCCGGAGAAACGGCTGTAGCAGCCGGAGCCGGCCAGCACCGAAAAATCGTCGGTCTGGCTGCCGTCGTCGCGCAGCACCAGGATGCCTGCGCAATCCACGTTCAGCAGCGACGCGATCTGGGTCAGCACGCCCTCGGCCAGCCGTTGCATGGACTTGAAGTCGTACAGCGTCGAGGCGGCGTCGATGATGATCTCGAGGCCGCGCCGGGTCTGTACCATGCGCTCGAGCTGCTGATAGCTGCGCAGCGCGGCGGTGAGCGAGGTGAACAGCTTGTCGGCGGTGAGCTCGGTCTTGGCCTTGTAGTCGTTGATGTCGTACTGGACGATGACGCGCCGCTCCGGCGCCTGACCCGGCTGTCCGGTGCGGAGGATGATGCGGACGGTCTCGTTCTTGATCTCGTTGCGGATGTATTCGACGAGCTCGAGCCCGGCGACGTCGGTCTCCATGATGACGTCGAGCAGCACGGCCGCGATGTCGGTGTGCTCCCGCATCAGCGCGCGGCCTTCGGCCGCCGAATAGGCGGACAGGATTTCGAGCCCCTGGCCGTTCAGGCTGTAATCCGACAGCGCAAAGCGGGTGCCCTCGTGCACGGCATGGTCGTCGTCGATGACGGCGATCTTCCATTTCCGGGCCGAACCGTCATCCTCGTCGAAACCGGCATCCTCGATCAGTTGGAGGACATCGTCCTGTTCGGCCATTGCGTCGTTCCGTCGCCCATTGCTGTCTCGGCGCCGCCCTTGGCGACCCGCGGCATGATAATCCGAAAGGTGGTGCCTTGTCCCTCGCGGGATTCCAGCATCATGCGGCCGCCGAGCTGCTGCGTCACCAGATTGTAGACGATATGCAGCCCGAGCCCCGTTCCCCCTTCGTTGCGGCGTGTCGTGAAGAACGGATCGAAGGCCTGACGCTGGACGTCGGGGGTCATGCCGGCCCCGTTATCGGCGAAAATGATCTCGATGTCATCCGCGCCGCGCGGCCGCGCCGTAATCGAGATGGTGCCCGCGCGTCCGTCGACAAAGGCATGATTGACGGCGTTGAGGAACAGGTTGGTGAGGATCTGACCGTAGAACCCGGGATAGCCATCGATGAAAAGTCCCTCGGGTACGTCGACCGCAAGCGTGATCGGCGCGCGCTTGAGCACCGGCTTGAGGCTGGTGATGATCTGATCGGTCGCCTCGCTCAGGACGAAGGTCCGTCGCTCCGCGTGGGAGCGGTCGACCGCGACCTGCTTGAACGATTGGATCAGCTCGCCGGCGCGCTGCAGATTGGCGACCAGCTGCTCGGATGCATCGCGCGAGGAGCGCACGAACTCCTCCAGCTGCGACCGGCGCAGGCCGCCTTCGGGCGACCGCAGTGCGGCCTCGAACATCTCGACCCGGCGCGCGAAGCTGGAGGCCACCGTCAGGCTGATGCCGATCGGATTATTCACCTCATGTGCGACGCCGGCGACGAGCCCGCCCAGCGCCGCCAGCCGCTCGGCATCGATCAGGTTGCGCTGCGCGGCGTTGAGTTCGAGCAGCGCGCTCTCGGCCTTTTCCTTCGCGGCGCGGAGCTCGTCCTCGGTCTTGCGCTTGGCGATTGCGTTCTCGCGGAAGGTCTCGACGGCGCGGGCCATCGCGCCGACCTCGTCACGCGCCTCGGTGCCCTGGACCTCGCGGTCGTAGTCGCCCAGCATGATCGCGCGCATCGAGGCCATGATCTGCTGCAACGGCAGCCGGATCGACAAGGCGATCAGCACCCCGGCGGACAGGATGACTCCCAGGAAGATCACGGCGATCGAGAGGACGCGACGGGAGATGTCCTTCAACGTCCGGTCGAAGGTCGCCTGCGCCTTCTGCTCGTGCTGGCGCATCTTCACCGACAGGCCGTCGATGGCGCCGATGGTTTCGGCCTGGCTCGCATCGATGGTGTTGCGCAGCAGTTCGGTGCGGTTGGTGAGCTGATCGGTGAGCTTGGAGAATCCTGCGCGCAGCGCCGCGGTCCGGGCTGACAGTCGCTGCAGCGCCAGCCGCTGCAGATCATTGTCCGCAAGACTCGACATCACCGGGATGGTCTTCTCGATCGTCTCCGTGTTGCGGCGCGCGTCGTCGGCGGAGGCGGGCGCGAGCGACAGATAGTAGGAATTGGCCGCGACCAGCATCGCGGTGAAGGCCTCGCGCGACTTGCCGAGCGAGGGCCAGATCTGCGCGTCGCGATGGCCGGTCGCGCCTTCGATCACCGAATAGAGCCCGGCGATGTCGCGGGCGGGGCCGAGAACCTCTTCCTCATAGGTCTTGGAGATCGTCGCCTGCAGACTGCGCAACTCGCCGAAGCCGTCCAGGAAACGCACGGTGACGCGCTCCAGCTCCTCGACCGACCCCGACAGCATCGGGTCGGTCGAGGCGCGCGTCGTGAGCGTCCCGAGCACGGCCTCGCGCAGCAGCAGGATCTCGGCGAACAGCTCCGGGCTCGGCTGATTGATGTAGCGATGAATGAGGTTCTGCAGCCGGCTCGTCTCGCTTTCGAGCAGGGCCAGCACCTTGTCGGATTCGCGGACCTGGCGAACGTCGTCCCAAGCCGTGCCCAGCACCGTCGCGCCGTTCCAGATCAGCGCCGCCAGCACGATCACGACAGCCGAGTTGAGCGCGGCGATCGAGAGGATGCGCCAGCGGATCGGAACCGCCCGCAGCGCGCGAACGATCCGTGCCCGCCCCAGGACCGCCAGACTGAGCGGCCGCGCGACGGATTTCCGCTGCTCGGATCGCGCCACGATCGCTACCTCGGGCCGGTCGTGCGGAGCCTGCCTGCGTCCGCTCTGCCGCGCTCTGCCGCGCTTGTATGCTGCGGCGCAGCCAGTCGCGACGCCGAGCATGAAAGGGACGAGCGGTACCGCGCGCCCGCCTCAGCGCGCATCAGCACCGGCGTGACGTCCACTCTCGAGATCGACGAAAGATGGGCGCGGTACACAGGCAACACTCTTCCCCCTGATGATGAGGTCGGCCCGGACATGAAAAGGTTCAATGCACTCCCGAACAGGTGCTATAAGGCCATTCTGACGTCAAAGCGAT
The DNA here is from genome assembly GCF_032381555.1 of Bradyrhizobium sp. SZCCHNPS1003. Taxonomy (NCBI): domain Bacteria; kingdom Pseudomonadati; phylum Pseudomonadota; class Alphaproteobacteria; order Hyphomicrobiales; family Nitrobacteraceae; genus Bradyrhizobium; species Bradyrhizobium sp. SZCCHNPS1003. The sequence goes on along the minus strand of NZ_JAUHIU010000030.1, from coordinate 36,074 downwards.
ACGCGTCAATGGTTTGTTGATAGGCTATTGCAGCCTTGGGTTGTTGGACCCCATTTTCGGTCCGATTGCGATCTCAGCCCGGGCAGATTCATTCATCGAATTGGAGTTGGCTCCCGTTGACGGTCCTCTTGCGTTCTGTTTCGTCTGCAATCCTGCTCTGGACGGTTGTTTGCGCAAGCACGGCCCAGGCCGCGACCGAGATCATGTGGTGGCATGCGATGTCGGGTGAGCTCGGCAGGCAGGTCGACAGACTGGCCGCCGACTTCAATGCGTCGCAGTCCGACTATCGCATCGTGCCGAGCTACAAGGGCAGCTATACCGAGACCGTGACGGCGGCCATCTTCGCGTTCCGCTCGCGCAGCCAGCCGGCCATCGTGCAGGTCAACGAGATCGCGACCGCGACGATGACGGCGGCGAAGGGCGCGATCTACCCCGTCTACGAGTTGATGCGCGACGAGCAGGAGAGCTTTTCGCCGTCGGCCTATCTGCCCGCGATCGCCGGCACCTATGCCGACGCCGACGGCAACATGCTGTCGTTTCCGTTCAACGCCTCCACGCCGATCCTCTACTACAACAAGGATCAGTTTCGCGCGGCCGGGCTGGATCCGGGCGCGGCGCCGAAGACCTGGCCCGAGCTCGGCAAGGCTGCCCGGCGGCTGCGCGACAACGGCGTCGCCTGCGGCTTCACGACGTCGTGGCCGGCCTGGATCAACGTGGAGAATTTCTCGGCCTTCCACAATCTGCCGATCGCCACCCGCGCCAACGGCTTTGCCGGACTGGACGCCGTGCTGACGTTCAACAATCCGCAGGTCACGCGGCACATCGCCCAGCTCGCGGAATGGCAGAAGGGCAAGGTCTTCGACTATGGCGGCCGCGGCCAGGCAGCCGAGCCGCGTTTCCAGAAGGGCGAGTGCGGCATCTTCATCGGCTCCTCGGCGACGCGCGCCGACATCAAGGCGAATTCGAAGTTCGAGGTCGGCTACGGCATGATGCCGTACTGGCCTGACGTTGCGGGCGCGCCACAGAATTCGATCATCGGCGGCGCGACGCTGTGGGTGCTGCGTGACCGTCCCGCGGCCGAGTACAAGGGCGTTGCCAAGTTCTTCGCCTATCTGTCGCGGCCCGATGTTCAGGCCGCCTGGCACCAGAATACGGGCTATCTGCCGATTACGCAGGCGGCATTCGATCTGACGCGCGCGCAGGGCTTCTACGACCGTAATCCGGGAGCAGCGATCTCGATCGAGCAGGTGACGCTCAATCCTCCCACGGAGAATTCGCGCGGCCTGCGGCTGGGCTCGTTCGTGCTGATCCGTGATGCCATCGAGGACGAGATGGAGCAGGCCTTCAGCGGCCGCAAGCCGGCGCAGGCGGCGATCGATGCGGCCGTCGACCGCGGCAACCGTCTGCTGCGCCAGTTCGAGCGCGCGAGCCCGGATCGCTGAAAATGGCTTTGCCACCGGTCGCCGATAGCGCGCAGCTCCGGCGCCTCCGTGCCGACGCGACGCGCTGGCTGCCGGCTGCACGCGATATTGCGCGCGACCATGGCTACGACGACGCGCGGCTGGCGCCGTTCGCGGCGGGCACCAATCTGGTTCTCGCGCTGAACGACGGACTGATCCTGAAAGTCTTCCCGCCGTTTCATCGCGGCAAGTTTCAGTTCGAGCGGGCGGCCTTGCGCGTGCTCGCCGGTGGCGTCGGCGACGTCCGTACCCCCGACCTGCGCCATGAGGGGGAGCGCGACGGCTGGTGCTATCTGATCATGACCAGGCTCGGCGGCATGCCTGCTTCGGATGTCTGGCGGCAACTACAGGAGCAGGACAAGCAGCTCTTGCTCAGGCAGGTCGGTCGTCTGATCGCCGCCGTGCAGCGGGTCCCGCCTGGCGAGCTGCTCGCGCTCGGTCCGCGCTGGTCGGATTTTTTGAGGATGCAGATGGCCGGATGTCATGCACGCCATCAGAGGCTCGGCTTGCCGCCGACGCTGCTCGCCGGGCTGGACGATCTCCTGCGCGAGGCCGCAGCACTGCTGCCGAAGGATCCGCCGCCGGTCATCCTGACCGGTGAATACATTCCGGAGAATTTCCTCGTCACGCGCAGCGGTGATGGCTGGCAGCTGAGCGGGCTGTTCGACTTCGGAGACGTCATGACCGGTCTTGGCGAATATGATCTGCTCGGGCCGAGCGCCTTCATGGCAGCGGGTCAGCCCGGGCGCGTGCGTGCCTTGTTCGATGGTTACGGATTTGCCCTGGAGGACATCAACTGGCAGTTGAAGCGACGGCTGCTCGCCTTGATGCTACTGCACCAGGCGAGCGATCCCGTTCGCCACATCTGCATTCCGGATTGGCCGGCCAAGGTCCGCGACTTCGACGAGCTGCAGGCGCTGATCTGGCCGGAGTGATCCCCAACCGGGGCGGCGGTCCAACAGGCGTTGCGTAAATCTGTCGCAGGCTATTTGAGGTGGTTATAAATGCAGCAAATATGCAGCTTTGTATGCAATAGGGGGCATCGAGCTGTGCCACTCGGTGAAGGCGCGTCGATATTTCAATAGCTTAGCTTTCGGCCGGGCTTGGCACGAAGCTTGCGATCACTGTTCCCGACAGTCGTTATTCTCGGGAGCATTTGATGAAGCGTCGCGATTTTCTGAAATCCGTGTCCGGTCTGGCTGCGGGGGCCGCGCTGCCAATGGCGCCGGCCATCATGTCTTCCGCCAAGGCCGATGCGCGGTCCGAGACGCTGCTGATCGTGTCCGAAGGCGGTCCCAACAACCTCGACATCCACGGCGTCGGCACCAACGTACCGGGCTACGAGGTGTCCTGGAACTGCTATGATCGCCTGATCAGCCACGAGATGAAGAGCGGCCCCGGCGGGGTGCCGTACTATGACCGCGACAAGTTCAAGCCCGAGCTCGCCGAGGACATGACCATCGGCGACATGTCGGCGACCTTCAAGCTGCGCAAGAACGCCAAATTCCACGACGGCACGCCGGTCACGGCCAAGGACGTGAAGTGGTCGCTCGATCGCGCCGTCAGCGTCGGTGGCTTCCCGACCTTCCAGATGAGCGCGGGCTCGCTGACCAAGCCGGAGCAGTTCGTCATCGTCGATGACCACACCGTGCGCGTCGACTTCCTGAAGAAGGACCGGCTGACGATCCCCGATCTCGCCGTCATCGTACCCTGCGTGGTCAACTCGGAGCTCGTGAAGAAGAACGCGACCGACAAAGACCCATGGGGGCTCGAATATACCAAGCAGCAGACCGCGGGCTCCGGCGCCTACAAGGTGACGAAGTGGACCGCCGGTACCGAAGTGATCATGGAGCGCAACGATGACTGGGTGTGCGGTCCGCTGCCGAAGATCAAGCGCGTGATCTGGCGCATGGTGCCGCAGGCCGGCAACCGCCGCGCGCTGCTCGAGCGTGGCGACGCCGACATCTCCTATGAGCTGCCGAACAAGGACTTCCAGGAGATGAAGTCGAACGGCAAGCACACCGTGATCTCGCTGCCGATCTCCAACGGCATCCAGTATATCGGCATGAACGTGACCAAGCCGCCGTTCGACAATCCCAAGGTTCGGCAGGCGCTCGCCTATGCGATGCCCTATCAGAAGATCATCGACGCCGTGATGTTCGGCCTTGCCAATCCGATGTTCGGTGCGCCGTCCGACAAGGCGACCGAGGTGGCGTGGCCGCAGCCGACGAAATATTTCACCGACATGGTGAAGGCGAAGGCGCTGCTGGCAGAAGCCGGCTACCCCAACGGCTTCGAGACCACGATCTCGTTCGACCTCAATTTCGCGCAGGTCAACGAGCCGCTGTGCGTGCTCGTGCAGGAGAGCCTCGCCCAGCTCGGCATCAAGACCACGATCAACAAGGTGCCCGGCGCCAACTGGCGCACCGAGCTGAACAAGAAGGAGATGCCGCTCTTCACCAACATCTTCTCCGGTTGGCTCGATTACCCCGAGTACTTTTTCTACTGGTGCTATCACGGCAACAATTCCGTGTTCAACACGATGAGCTACAAGTCGCCCGAGATGGACAAGCTCATCAACGGCGCGCGCGACGCCGCCGCGACCGGGGACAAGGCCACGTACGACGCCGACGTGAAAGGCTTCGTCGATCTCGCCTTCGCCGAGGTGCCGCGCATTCCGCTATATCAGCCGTTCGTCAACGTCGCGATGCAGAAGAACATCTCCGGCTATCAGTACTGGTTCCACCGCAGGCTCGACTATCGGGCTCTGGTGAAGGGGTGAGGACGTGGGTGACCTCGGTGGTGTGAGCCCAGCTCTCTCATTCCCTCCCCCCTTGTGGGGGAGGGGCAGGGAGGGGGGTAGCCGCACCCACTGTCGCCGCGGCTTACCCCCCTCCCCAACCCTCCTCCACAAGGGGGGAGGGAGCAGACAGCGCCGCGCTGTGGGATCTGGGCCAATTCGGGCGGGGGGCTGCCCATGCTGAGCCTTATCGCCAAGCGCCTCTCCTTCGCGATTCCCTCCCTGATCGGCGTCGTGATCGTCACCTTCCTGCTCACGCGTGCGCTGCCCGGCGATCCCGCGGCGTATTTCGCCGGCCCTGCGGCGACCAAAGAGGCCGTCGAGCAGATCCGCAAGAAGCTCGGCTTCGACAAGCCGCTGGTCGAGCAGTTCTTCCGCTACACCGTCGATCTCGCCCATGGCGATCTCGGCAGTTCGCTGACCACAGGCCAGCCGGTCGCCAGCGAGATTCGCAACCGACTGCCGGCCTCGGCCGAGCTGACCTTGCTCGGTCTGTTGGTATCCGTCGCGATTGCGCTGCCGCTCGGCGTGCTCGCGGCGACGCGGCCGGGGTCGTGGATCGACCATACCTGCCGTATCGTCACGACCGCGGGCGTCTCGCTGCCGGTGTTCTTCACCGGGCTGGTGCTGGTCTATGTGTTCTACTTCCGGCTCGGCTGGTCACCGGCGCCGCTCGGCCGGCTCGACGTGTTTTATAGCGCGCCGGACCCCGTGACCGGCTTCTACCTCATCGATACGCTGATCGCGCGTGACGGTGAGGCGTTTCGCTCGGCGCTGAGTCAGCTGATCCTGCCCGCCGCCACGCTCGCGATCTTCTCGCTGGCGCCGATCGCGCGCATGACGCGCGCCTCGATGCTGTCGGTGCTGTCGTCGGAATTCGTGCGCACGGCGCGCGCCTCGGGCCTATCGCCCGCGACGGTCACCGTGACCTATGCGTTCCGCAACGCCATGCTGCCGGTCATCACGACGCTGTCGATGGTGTTCTCCTTCCTGCTCGGCGCCAATGTGCTGGTGGAGAAGGTATTTGCCTGGCCCGGCATCGGCTCCTACGCGGTCGAGGCACTGATCGCCTCGGACTTCGCGCCGGTGCAGGGCTTCGTGCTGACGATGGCTGTGATGTACGTCGTCCTGAATCTCGTCATCGACATTCTCTATGGCGTCATCGATCCCCGTGTGAGGCTGGAAGGATGAGCTCCGTCGCGCCGACCATTGAGCCTGCCACCGTTCCCTCGCGAATGTCGGGACTGTCAGCCCTGATCGGGCACACGCGCTATGTGCTGGCCGAGAACAAGGTCACGGGCTTCGCCTTCGGCCTCCTGGTCGTGATCCTGTTCGCCGCGGTCTTCGGTCCGTGGATCGTCCCGTATGATCCGCTCGCGAGCGACACGGCGTCGGCGCTGAAGCCGCCGTCGGCGGCGCACTGGTTCGGCACCGATCAGCTCGGCCGCGACATTTTCAGCCGTGTCGTCGTCGCGACCCGCCTCGACACCTTCATCGCGATCGCCTCGGTCGCGCTGGTGTTCTTCCTGGGCGGTCTTGCCGGCGTCGCCGCCGGCTTCTTCGGCGGCTGGACCGATCGCATCGTCGGCCGCATCGCCGATACGATCATGGCATTCCCGCTGTTCGTGCTGGCGATGGGCATCGTCGCCGCGCTCGGCAACACCGTGCAGAACATCATCATCGCCACGGCCATCGTGAACTTCCCGCTTTACGCGCGGGTCGCGCGCGCCGAGGCCAATGTCCGCCGCAACGCCGGCTTCGTTCAGGCGGCGCGGCTGTCGGGCAACAGCGAGCTGCGCATTCTGCTCGGCCACATCCTGCCCAACATCATGCCGATCATGATCGTGCAGATGTCGCTGACGATGGGCTACGCGATCCTCAATGCCGCAGGCCTGTCGTTCATCGGCCTCGGCGTGCGGCCGCCGACGGCGGAATGGGGCATCATGGTTGCCGAGGGTGCCTCCTTCATGGTGTCGGGCGAATGGTGGATCGCGCTGTTTCCGGGCCTTGCGCTGATGATCGCGGTATTCTGCTTCAACCTGCTCGGCGATGGCCTGCGCGACATCGTCGATCCGCAGCGCAGGACGTGAAGCGATGAGCGCGCCACAAAGAGACTCCGTCATTGCCGGGCTTGACCCGGCAATCCATCCCTTGGAACAGGCCTTCCCTGGCTTGATGGATGCGCGGGTCAAGCCCGCGCATGACGGTCGTAACAAGCGGAGCCATGGATGACCGCCCAGCCGCTGCTCGACGTTCGCGATCTCACCGTCGAATTCTCCACCCGGCGCGGTATCGTCAAGGCCGTGCAGCATGTCGACATCTCCGTCGCCAAGGGCGAGACGCTCGCGATCGTCGGCGAGTCCGGCTCGGGCAAGTCCGTGACGTCCTACGCGGTGATGCGCATCCTCGACCGTGCCGGACGGATCGCCGAGGGCTCGGTGATGTTCTCGGGGATCGACGTCAAGGCGGCCGAGGAAAGCGCGATGCGCGATCTGCGCGGCCGCGAGATCTCGATGATCTTCCAGAACCCCCGCGCGGCCCTCAATCCGATCCGGAAAGTGGGCCAGCAGATCGAGGACGTGCTGAGGCAGCACGCCCAGGCGGCCGCGACTGATCGCGCCGAAAAGGCGATCGCAGCGCTCGAGCAGGTCAAGATCGCCCGCCCGCGCGAGCGCTACCACGCCTATCCGTTCGAATTGTCCGGCGGCATGTGCCAGCGCGTCGTCATCGCGCTGGCGCTGGCCTGCAACCCGCAGCTCCTGATCGCCGACGAGCCGACCACCGGCCTCGACGTCACCACGCAGAAGGCGGTGATGGATCTCGTGGTCGAGCTGACCAGGAGCCGGGGCATGTCGACCATCCTGATCACGCATGATCTGGGTCTCGCCGCTGCCTATTGCGATCGCGTCGTGGTGATGGAGAAGGGCCGGGTGGTCGAGACCGCCAGGGCCGCCGACATCTTCGCCAACCCGCAGCATCCCTACACGCGCAAGCTGATGCGGGCGACGCCGCGCCTCGGCGTGTCCTTGCGCGAATTGCTGCCGGAGGAGGAGGCGTCGCAGCAACCTCACTCCGTCATGGCCGGGCTTGACCCGGCCATCCATCCCGTTGCGCGAGACTCGTCGAAGGTGATGGACCCCCGGGTCAAGCCCGGGGGTGACGAGCGGAGTGGGGAGGACGACCGGAGTGCGAGGAGCACCAAGCCGCTCCTTCTCGTCGACAAGCTGGTCAAGGAATATCCCCGCCAGGGCGCCTCGGCGACATTGTCAAAGCTGTTCGGCCGCAAGCCGGCGGTCGAGCCGGAGATGTTCCGCGCCGTCGACGGCATCAGCTTCACGGTCGGTCATGGCGAGAGCGTCGGCCTGGTCGGCGAATCCGGCTGTGGCAAGTCGACGACGTCGATGATGGTGATGCGGCTGCTCGACCAGAGCTCGGGCCGCATCAGCTTCGATGGCGAGGAGATCGGCAACATCCTGCCGCAGGCCTTTGCCCGGCTGCCGCTGCGCAGCCGCATCCAGATGGTGTTCCAGGATCCGACCGACAGCCTCAATCCGCGCTTCACCGCGGCGCGCGCCATCGCTGATCCGATCCTGCAATTGGGTGACATCAAGGGACGCAATGCGGTCCGCACGCGCTGTGAAGAGTTGGCCACCATGGTCGGCCTGCCGCTCGATCTGCTCGACCGCTTTCCGCACCAATTGTCGGGCGGCCAGAAGGCGCGCGTTGGCATCGCCCGCGCGATTGCGCTGCACCCGAAGCTCGTCATCCTCGACGAGCCCACGGCGGCGCTCGACGTCTCCGTGCAGGCGGTCGTGCTCAATCTGCTGCAGGATCTCAAGCAGAAGTTAGGTATGAGCTATCTGTTCGTCTCCCATGATTTGAATGTGGTGCGGCTGTTGTGCGATCGTGTGATCGTGATGCGGTCGGGCCGAATCGTCGAGGAGGGCACCTCCGAACGTGTGCTAGGTCATCCGCAGGATGCCTATACGCGCGAGTTGCTGACGGCGATTCCGCACCCGCCATTGCCGGCGCATTGAGCGCGAAAGCTTGAAGGGAAGAGCTGATGGCGGAGCCATTGGACGATTACATCGACGCGGTCGGGCGTGCATTGGCTCTGCCGATCGAGGACGCGTGGCGCCCGGCGATTCGCGCCAATCTCGAGGTCTCGCTGAAGATGGCGAAGCTGGTCGACGAATTCTCCCTGCCTGACGAAGCCGAGCCTGCCAGTGTCTTCACCGCTTGATCCTGCCGACATGACCGCGAGCGCCATCGCGGCCGCAGTCGCCACCCGCAAGCTCTCCGCCGTCGAGGCCACCGATGCTGCGCTGGCGCGGATTGCGGCGAGCGATGGTGTGCTGAATTCGTTTACGGACATCACCGCCGAGCGTGCGCGAGCGAGGGCGCGCGCCGTGGATGCGGCCATCGCTGCGGGCAAGCCCGTCGGCCCGCTCGCCGGCGTGCCGTTTGCGGTGAAGAACCTGTTCGACGTCACGGGGCTGCCGACCCGGGCCGGCTCCAGGATCAACCGCGATCGCCCGGCGGCGACGCGGGACTCGACGCTGATCGCGCGGATGGAAGCCGCCGGCGCGGTGTTGATCGGTGCGCTCAACATGGGCGAATACGCCTACGACTTCACCGGCGAGAACGTGCACGACGGCCCGTCGCGCAATCCGCATGATCCGACGCGGATGAGCGGCGGCTCGTCGGGCGGCTCGGGCAGCGCCGTCGGCGGCGGCCTGGTGCCGATCGCGCTGGGCTCCGACACCAACGGCTCGATCCGCGTGCCGTCCTCGTTCTGCGGCATCTTCGGCCTGAAGCCGACCTATGGTCGGTTGTCGCGCGCGCGCTCGTTTCCGTTCGTCATGAGTCTGGATCATCTCGGTCCGTTCGCGCGCTCAGTCGAGGATCTCGCGCTCGCCTATGACGCCATGCAGGGGCCCGATCCGGACGACGCCGCGTGCACCACGCGGGCACCGGAACCGGTCTCCGGTCGGTTCTCGCAAGCCATCGGCGATCTGCGCATCGCCCTTGCCGGAGGGCACTTCCAGAAGAATCTGTTTCCCGAAGCCGCCGAAGCGGTCGCTCGTGTCGCGGCCGCGCTGAAGGTCACCGAGGTGATCGAGGTGCCCGAAGCGGCGCGCGCCCGCGCCGCGGCTTACGTCATCAGCACCACCGAGGGCGCCTCGCTGCATCTCGACCGGCTGCGCACGCGCCCGGGTGATTTCGATCCGGCGGTGCGCGACCGCCTGATTGCGGGTGCGATGATTCCGGCGCCGATGGTCGACCGCGCGCAGAAGTTTCGCCGCTGGTACCGCGCCCGGGTGCTGGAGCTGTTCAAGTCCGTCGACGTGCTGATCGCGCCGGCAACGCCCTGCGTTGCACCCAAGCTTGGGCAGACGACCTTCGTGCTCGACGGCGTCGAGCTGCCGGTGCGCGCCAATATCGGCATTCATACCCAGCCGATCTCGTTCATAGGGCTTCCCGTCGTCGCCGTTCCGATTCCGCTCGAGCCGATGCCCATCGGCGTGCAGATCATCGCGGCGCCGTGGTGCGAACATGTCGCATTGCGTGTGGCCCACGCCTTGCAACAGCTTGGCGTCGCCGCTGCGCCGGCCCCGCGAGGAGTTCTGGAGAATGGAAGTCGATCTGCCTGACGTCGTCGCGGAAGTCACCGCGCAGTTCCAGCGTTATGAACAGGCGCTGATCAGCAACGACGTCGCCGTGCTCGACGAGCTTTTCAAGCAGGACTCCCGCACGCTGCGCTACGGCATCGGCGAGAACCTCTACGGCTACGGCGAGATCGCGGCATTTCGCGCCGCGCGCTCGCCGGCCGGGCTGATGCGGCGGACCGCGCGCACCGTGATTACCGCTTACGGCCGTGACGCGGCGGTCGCCTCGACGCTGTTCTATCGCGACACCGCGCCCGGCAAGGTCGGACGCCAGATGCAGACCTGGATCCGGTTTCCGGAAGGCTGGAGAATCGTCGCTGCCCATGTCAGCATCATCGATGAAGCAAAAGGCGGCTGAGGATGAGCCTGGACGATCTTCCGCCGCGAACGCGGCAGCGGCCCGCCCGCGACTCCGAGATCAAGCGCATCGACCGCGCGCCGCCTGCGGTTGCGAAGATCACCCGCGCCGAGGAGTTGCGCCTGCAACTCGCCGATGAGATCGTGCGCGGCGCGCTGGCGCCGGGGGCGCCGCTGGACGAGACCGAGATCGCCAAGCGCTTCAATGTCTCGCGCACGCCGGTGCGCGAAGCGCTGCGTCAATTGGCGACTTCCGGGCTGATCGAGGCGCGTGCACATCGCGGCGCGGTGGTGGCGCGACCGTCGGCCGACCGTCTCACCGGCATGTTCGAGGCGATGGCCGAGCTCGAGGGCCTGTGCGCCGGTCTCGCGGCGCAGCGCATGACGCCGGTCGAGCGGCAGCGGCTGGAAGCCATCCACGAGGAGCTGCGCAATCTCAGCCACGCCGGCAATCCCGAGCGCTTCCACGAGGTCAACGAGCGCTTCCACAACGCGATCTATGCCGGCGCGCACAATGCCTACATCGCCGAGATCACCTTGGCGACGCGGGTGCGCGTGCAGCCGTTCCGCCGCGCGCAGTTCCGCAATCTCGGCCGCCTCGCCAAGTCGCATGCCGAGCACGACCGCGTCGTCGTCGCCATCCTGCGCGGCGACAAGGCCGGCGCGGCGAGTGCCATGAAAGCCCACATCGAGCTGGTGCGCGGCGAATACGAGATCTACGCGGTGTCGGTGTAGCTCTTCGTTCGAGCGGTAGGGTGGGCAAAGCAGCCGCCGTTAGGCGGCAGCGTGCCCACCATCGGGCCACGGACTCCGCGGCGAAACGGTGGGCACGGCGCAACCGCGATCTCGCTCGTTGGGACAGTACGGGCGCGCCTTTGCCTACCCTACGGCAGCGCACGCAATCATGACGCGCGAAATAGATCAGCCCTTCTGCGCCATATACGCTCGCCAGCCGCCGAACTCCGAGATGTCGCGGGCGCCATCGAGCGCGGCCGGCTCGACGAGGAAGCCCTTGGCGGTGCGGCCGTCCGCCAAGCGGATGGTGCCGACCGACAGCGGCGGCGGAATCAGGTTGACGAATTTGCCGAAGCTCGCCGCCGACAGCGCCCAGAGCTCGACCGCCATCGAAGTACCCTGGCCGTCGTCGATCCGCAGCATGCCGGGCTTGGGCGGCGTGGTCGACAGCGCGTAGAGCTTGTAGTCAGGCGCGGTGGTCGTTGCTTCCAGCAGGCGGCCGCCGAGAGCGGTCAGCTCGTGATTGAGCGCCATGCCAGAGAGATGCGCGCCGACGACGACGACGGCGATCTCGTCGCCGTGCAGTGACGGCGACACGGGCGCGAGCGGCGGCTGCGGTGTCGCCTTGGCGCCGACCGGCAGCGCCGTGTCGGCATGGAAGGCGCGGCCGAGACTGGCGAGCGCCGCATCGCGGCCGGCAGGCGCCAGCAGGGTGATGCCGAACGGGACGCCGTCGCTGCGCATCGCAGCCGGCACGGCAAGCCCGCAGAGATCGAGCAGGTTGACGAAGTTGGTGTAGGTGCCGAGCCGGCTGTTCAGCTCGATCGGGTTCGCGAGCACGTCCGATGTCGTGTAGGCGGTCGGCGCGGTCGGCAGCACCAGCGCGTCGACATTGGCGAAGGTGCGCTCGGCCACCTTGCGCAGGGCCTGCAGGCGGTACAGCGCAGCAAAGGTCTCGGCCGCGCTGCCGCGCGCGCCGCCGATGGTGATCTCGCGCGTCACGGGGTGGATCGCATCGGGATCGGAGGCGAGGAGATCGCGGATCACGAGATAGCGCTCGGCGACCCAGGGGCCTTCATAGAGCAGCCGCGCGGTCTCGTAGAACGGCTCGAGGTCGAACTCGACCAGCTGGGCGCCGAGCTTGACGAAGCGCGCGGCCGCAGCGCCATAGGCGGCGTCCGCTGCCTTGTCGCCGAAGAAGATCAATTGCCCGGGGCGGGGAATGCCGAGCTTCACGCCCTCGGGAAATGCCGTCACGGCCGCAAGCGGCCGGTCGCGCGAGAACGGATCGAGCGGATCCGGCGCCGCCAGCACCGAGAGCGCCGCGACGGCGTCGTCGACCGTCAGCGAGAACACCGAAATGCAGTCGAGCGTGCGGCAGGCCGGCACCAGGCCGGACGTCGAGATCATGCCGAGGCTCGGCTTCAGGCCGACGATGTTGTTGAGCATTGCCGGCACACGGCCGGAGCCTGCCGTATCCGTCCCGAGCGACAGCGGCACGAGACCCGCTGAGACCGCGACCGCCGAGCCGGAGCTCGATCCGCCCGGCACGAGATCGGCGTGAACGGGATTTCTCGGGATGCCGTAGGGCGACCGCACCCCGACGAGGCCGGTGGCGAACTGGTCGAGATTGGTCTTGCCGATGATGATGGCGCCGGCCGCGCGCAGCCGCGCCACCGCCGTGGAATCGCGTGCGGGCGTGTAGGCAAAGGCCGGGCACGCCGCTGTTGTCGGCAGGCCTGCAACGTCGATGTTGTCCTTGACCGCGACGGGCACGCCGTAGAGCGGCAGCGCCGCGGCGTCCCTGGCCGCGAGGCTCTCGGCTTCGGCCAGGGCATCCGTCTCGTCGCGGAGGCTGATGAAGATGGCGGGGTCGTTGTGCGCGCGGATGCGGGCGAACGTGCGCGCGACCGTGTCCTTTGGCGTCGTCAGGCCGGCACGATGGGCGGCAACGATCTCGGCGACGGTCTCGGTCACGCCGCGCTCCGAATCTGTCGTGATCCCGATGTCTGGCTTGCCATTTCCTTGCGCTCCGCTTCGCCGATACGGCTGCAAACGTAGCAAGCCACATGCCATTGTGTACACGGCGCAGACGCCGGGTCTGAGACGAAAAATCTTGTCTGTCAGAGGGTTGGGAGCTGGTGGGCAACGCTGCAGGTCGACGGATCGTCGCGGATCTCGGCGCGTTGCCTAATTGGCGGGCAGTCCTGGGCTAAGGGAGCCGCCTACCACCCGCGCCGTCCGGTGTCGCCGCCGGTGATCCGCGCGAGGCGCGCCTCCGTCGCCGAGCTCGCGCTGCGGGAGCTCTGGAAGGGGGCAGACGGCGTGCGGCTGACAGGGGTGCCGCCGGACAGCTGTGCGTCGTCAGCCCCGCTGGGGAAGAACAGCAGCGCAACGCTCAGGCCGAGATTGACCAGGGCGCCAACCCACGTGCCGTGGTGCGATGATGTCGCCGCGTATTCGGGAAACCGGCCGGCGATCACGTAGTCCAGCACCATGACGGCGATCCAGGCCGGGATCACACAGACCGGGTCCCAGCCGATGTCGCGAAAGCGCATCGCCTGCAGCATCAGGTTCGCCACCAGGCACAGGCCGATCAGCACCACGATCGGCAAGCTCACCGTCAGCTCCGACTTCTGAGGGGCGAGGGCGGCAAGACCGACGGCCACGACCACGATCAGAACCACCGAAACCAGTGCAAGACCGAGCGAGGCGAGAAAATATTGCAGACGGCCGAGACGCGCATTGAAACCGAAAATGAACCCCAACATCCGCCTCTCCCCGCAGGCCGCGCCGCAATCGGGAGCGCGGCCGACACGGCATATCAGGGCGAAATTGCCGCGCGCCTTCGCCGATAGCTAGAATTTGAAGGATCGAGTGCGACGGCGCTTTCGCGCTGCGGGATCTCATGCGGCCGAAAATATATCGTTGCTAAAGCAACTAATATGTGGAACGATCGACCCGATCAGCAATGGAGGCGCGGGATGATCCGCGTCTCGAAGAAGGGACGGGAACGTCATGCGCAGCCTGCTCGCCGCAGGCGCGGCCGCTTGCGCGCGCGCCAACAGATTGCCGCAGCGAACGGGTCAGCCGTTCGGCGGCTCCTGCCTGAGTGGCTCAGCTCGCGCCCGTGACGGCGTCGAGATTGTCGTGGATTCGGCGCAGCAGCGTGATCAGGACTTCCCGCTCATCCTTGTCGAGACAGGCGAGCAGACGCCGCTCGCGTTCCAGCGCGGCGATGATGACCTTGTCGTGCGTCGCGCGGCCCTTGGCGGTCAGCGAGATCGAATGGCTGCGGCCGTCCTCCGGATCGTTGCGGATCGCGATCAGGCCGCGGCCCTTCATCAGCGCCAGCGTACGGCTGACCGGCCCCTTGTCGAAGCCGATCACGCTGCAGATGCGCGAGGCCGGGATGCCCGGCTCGATCGCCAGCAGCGACATGATACGCCATTCGGTGACGTTGACGCCGAAATTGCGCTGATAGAACGCGGTGGCGCTGTTCGACAGCTTGTTGGCGATGAAGGTGATGAAGGCCGGCACATAGCGGTCGAGATCGAGCGTGAGGCCTTGCCCCTCAGCTTCGCGCGGCTGCGCCTTGCGCGGCGTCCCGGATTTCTCGCTCATGATCCCCAACGTCCATGCATCGCCACTCATACGGATACGAAAAGCCGCATGACAAGGCCAAACTTCGGGAGCTCCGCATGAACCCAACAGGTCTTTCCCCCGCTGCCGGTGTTGCGCCGGTCATCCCGCACCTCGCCGTCGACCCGTTCTCGTATGAATTCTTCGACGATCCCTATCCCGCGCATCAGGAGATGCGCGAGGCCGGCCCCGTCGTCCATCTGGACGCGTGGAACGTCTACGGCGTCGCCCGCTACGCCGAGGTCTATGCCGTTCTCAACGATCCCCAGACGTTCTGCTCCAGCCGCGGCGTGGGCTTGAGCGACTTCGCCAAGGAGAAGCCGTGGCGGCCGCCGAGCCTGATCCTCGAGGCGGATCCGCCGGCGCATACGCGCACCCGCGCCGTGCTGAGCAAGGTGCTGTCGCCGGCCGTCATGAAGCGGCTGCGCGACGGCTTCATCGCCGCGGCCGAGGCCAAGGTCGACGAGCTCGTAGGCCGTGGCTCGTTCGACGTGATCCCCGATCTCGCCGAGGCCTATCCGCTGTCGGTGTTTCCCGATGCGCTCGGGCTGAAGCCGGAGGGGCGCGAGCATCTCATTCCCTATGCGAGCCTGGTGTTCAACGCGTTCGGTCCGCCGAATGAGCTGCGCCAGCAGGCGATCGAGCGCTCGGCGCCGCACCAGGCCTATGTCACGGAGCAGTGCCAGCGCGACAATCTCACGTCCGGCGGCTTCGGCTCCTGCATCCACGCCTTCACCGATAGCGGCGACATCACGCCGGCCGAAGCGCCATTGCTGGTGCGCTCGCTGCTGTCGGCCGGGCTCGACACCACCGTCTACGGCATCGGTGCTGCGGTCTATTGCCTCGCGCGCTTCCCCGATCAATGGGCGCGGCTGCGCGCCGATCCGTCGCTGGCGCGCAACGCGTTCGAGGAGGCCGTGCGGTTCGAAAGCCCGGTGCAGACCTTCTTCCGCACCACCACGCGTGACGTCGAACTCGGCGGCGTCACGATTCCCGAAGGCGAGAAGGTGCTGATGTTCTTAGGTAGCGCCAATCGCGACCCGCGCCGCTGGGAGCAGCCCGACGCCTACGACGTCACCCGAAAAGTCTCCGGCCATGTCGGCTTTGGCTCGGGCATCCACATGTGCGTCGGCCAGCTCGTCGCGCGGCTCGAAGGCGAGGCGGTGCTGACGGCGCTCGCACGCAAGGTCGGGAGCATCACGATGAGCGGCGAGCCGAAGCGCCGCTACAACAACACGCTGCGCGGGCTGGAGAGCCTGCCGGTCACCTTTACTCCAGCCTGAGCTGTACCATGACCACGATCACCTTCATCCATCCCGACAACCGCAGCGAAAGCGTGGAGGCCGAGGACGGCGCCAGCGTCATGCTGGCGGCCCTGACCCACGGCATCGACGGCATCGTCGCCGAATGCGGCGGCAACGCCGTCTGCGCCACCTGCCACGTCTATGTCGATGACGCCTGGACCGGGAAGCTCGATCCGGTCTCGGACGATGAGGACGCGCTGCTCGACGGCACCGCCGCCGAGCGCCGGACGAACAGCCGGCTGTCCTGCCAGATCAAGGTGCAGCCGGCGCTGGCCGGACTGGTGGTGCGCATTCCGGATCGGCAGGGCTGATTTCGCAACTGGAGACGATCTCCAGTCGCAACGACAACAATCAAACAAGCAACACACGGGGAAGGACATCATGAAGCAGCTCAATTCGTGCGCGCTGGCGCTGGTCGCAATATTCTGCCTTGCAGGCGCGGCGCGGGCCGGCGAGATCTCGGACAATGTCGTACGCGTCGGCGTGCTCAACGATATTTCCGGCATCTTCCAGGACACCAACGGCATGGGCTCGGTCGAGGCCGCGCGCATGGCGGCGGAGGATTTCAACGGTGGCGGTAAAGGCATCAAGGTCGAGATCGTCTATGCCGATCACCAGAACAAGGCCGATGTCGGCTCGGCGATCACGCGCAAATGGCTCGATGTCGACAAGGTCGACGCCGTCGTCGACGTGCCCAACTCCGCGGTCGGCCTCACCGTCAACGAGCTGCTGCGCAACAGCCGCATGACGTTCCTGGCCTCGTCCACCGCGAGCTCCGATCTGACCGGCAAGGCGTGCTCGCCCAACACCATTCAGTGGGTCAACGACGCCTGGGCGACCGGCAACACCACGGCAGCCGCGATGATGGGCCGCGGTGGCAAGGACTGGTACTTCATCACGGTCAACTACGCGCTCGGCCAGGGCATCGAGGCGGAGGCCACCAACTACATCGAGAAGCACGGCGGCAAGGTGCTCGGCTCGGCCAAGCATCCGCTCGGCACGACGGACTTCGCCTCGTTCCTGCTGCAGGCGCAGGGCTCGAAGGCCAAGGTGATCGGGCTGGCGAATGCCGGCGGCGACACCATCAATGCGGTCAAGCAGGCGTCCGAGTTCGGCATTCAGCAGGGCGGCCAGTCCCTGGTCGCGTTCCTGCTGTTCATCAATGATATCCACGGTATGGGCCTGAAGGCGGCGCAGGGCCTGCAACTGCTCGAAGCCTTCTACTGGGACATGGACGACGACACCCGCGCCTTCGCCAAGCGTTTCGCGGCGCGCCCCGGCATGAACGGCAAGATGCCGAGCGGCAATCAGGCCGGCGTCTATGCCTCGACGCTCGCCTATCTCAACGCGGTTGCGGCCACCGGCAGTGACGATGCCAAGGACGTCGTGCCGCAGATGAAGACGGTGAAGGGCAAGGACAAGCTGTTCGGCGATGTGACGATCCGGGCCGACGGCCGCGTGATCCACCCGATGTATCTGTTCGAGGTCAAGAAGCCGGATGAGTCGAAATATCCTTACGACTACTATCGTCTGGTCTCGACGATTCCGGCCGAGCAGGCGTTCCGGCCGATTGCGGACGGTGGTTGCGCGCTGGTGAAGTGACGCTCGTTGCGAGTGATACCGAGAGTATCGCAGCCGGCCGTGTCAGGCTGACGCGGCCGGTTCTGCCGTGCTGCGGTATCCTTAACAGGCACTATAGTTCTTGCCTTTGTCCGTTTCCGGGAATTATGGTGCATGGATCGATGACCCGCAGGATCAGCACCGCGCGACGGATGCTGCGGCGAAACGCCGCCGCTGGTCGTGCTACTGCGTGCCGGCGACGAAACAACGATAAGAACGATTTGCTTGAGGGGAGGGAAGACCATGAAGAGGTTCTGGCTGGCAGGCGCCGCGGCGCTGCTGTTTTCGAGCACGGCCTTCGCCGGCGACACCATCAAGATCGGCTTCGTCTCGACGTTCAGCGGTCCGACCGCCGTGATCGGCAACGACATGCGAAATTCGTTCGAGCTCGCGCTCGACCATCTCGGCCGCAAGATCGACGGCAAACCGGTCGAGGTGATCTACGAGGACGACCAGCAGAAGCCTGACGTCGGCAAGCAGAAGACCGAGAAGCTGGTGCAGTCCGACAAGGTCGATTTCATCGTCGGCTACATCTGGTCGAACGTGCTGCTGGCGTCGCTGAAGACCGCGGTGGATTCCCAGACCTTTCTGATCTCGGCCAATGCCGGCCCGTCGCAGCTCGCCGGTGAATTGTGCTCTCCTTACGTGTTCTCGACCTCCTGGCAGAACGACCAGACGCCGGCCGCGATGGGCCTCTACATGAACCAGAAGGGCGTCAAGTCGGTGTTTCTGATCGGCCCGAACTATGCGGCCGGCAAGGACATGCTGGCGGGCGTGAAGAGCACCTTCAAGGGCCAGGTCGTCGGTGAGGAATACACGGTGTGGCCGAGCCAGCTCGACTTTTCCGCCGAGCTCTCCAAGGCGCGCGCCTCGGGCGCCGAATCCATCTTCGTGTTCTATCCCGGCGCTGCCGGCGTGCAATTCCTCAATCAATATTCGCAGGCCGGCCTCAAGGAGAAGATGCCGCTCTACACCGCCTTCACCGTCGACGAATTGTCGCTGCCGCTGCAGAAGGACAATGCGATCGGCGTGCCCGGCGCCCAGGAATGGGTCAACGACCTGCCGAACGAGCAGAACAAGAAATTCGTCGCCGACTACCGCAAGAAATACACCGGCCTGCGTCCGACCTATTACGGCGCCCAGGCCTATGATGCGGCGCAGCTGATCAACAGCGCCGTGGTTGCGGTCAAGGGCGACACGTCCAAGAAGGACGCGATGAAGGCCGAGATGGAGAAGGCCAACTTCAAGTCGCTGCGCGGCTCCTTCAAGTTCGGCAACAACCACATCCCGATCCAGAACTTCTACCTGCAGGACGTGGTCAAGGACGCCGACGGCCAGCTGTCGCTGAAGATGGTCGCCACCATCGTCGAGAACGACCAGGACCGCTTCCACGACAAGTGCCCGATGAAGTGAGCGGAAAGAATTCCGAGCCAGGGGACGAAACAGGCCTGGAATTTGCTTGAAGCTTAAAACATCTCCGGCCTAAGATCGGGATGGAC
Organism: Bradyrhizobium sp. SZCCHNPS1003; assembly: GCF_032381555.1. Lineage (NCBI taxonomy): Bacteria > Pseudomonadati > Pseudomonadota > Alphaproteobacteria > Hyphomicrobiales > Nitrobacteraceae > Bradyrhizobium > Bradyrhizobium sp. SZCCHNPS1003. The sequence goes on along the minus strand of NZ_JAUHIU010000030.1, from coordinate 16,988 downwards.
ATGGCGGCAGCGCCTGGAACGGGTTCTGCCGCCGTCTTTTTGAGCGTGAAGTGAGGGGCATGCTTCTCGTCGTCGAACAATTCCTGAACGGGCTGCAGTTCGGACTGCTGCTGTTCCTGCTGGCCGCCGGCCTGACGCTGGTGTTCGGCATCATGGACCTCGTCAACCTCGCCCACGGCTCGCTCTACATGATGGGCGCCTATTTCGCGGCGACCTTCGTGGCCTGGACCGGCAGCTTCGTGCTCGGCGCGGTCATGGCGCTCGGTGCCACGCTTCTGCTCGGCATCGTGCTCGAATTCACGGCACTACGCCATCTCTATGGGCGCGACCATCTCGACCACGTGCTCGCGACGTTCGGCCTGATCCTGTTCTTCAACGAGGCCGTCCGGCTGATCTGGGGCCCGGCGGGACTGGCGCTGCCGCTGCCGTCCTGGCTCGCCTTCCCGGTCACGATCCTGCCCGGCATCCAATATCCGGCCTATCGGCTTGCGATCATCGTCGTGGCGTTGCTGGTGGCGCTTCTGCTCTATCTCGGCGTGATGAGGACGCGGATCGGCATGCTGATCCGCGCAGGCGCCTCCAACCGCGAGATGATCGGCGCGCTCGGCATCAACATCAAGCTGCTCTACACGTTGGTGTTCGGCCTCGGCGCCGCGCTCGCCGGCCTCGCCGGGCTCATGCAGGCGCCGATCCTCACGGTGCAGATCGGCATGGGCGAGAACATCCTGATTCTCGCCTTCGTGGTGATCGTGATCGGCGGCATCGGCTCGATCCGCGGCGCCTTCATCGCGGCGATCATGATCGGCCTGATCGATACCATGGGCCGCGCCTTTCTGCCCAATCTGCTGCGCCAGGTCCTGAACTCGGCCGCGGCCTCCACTGCGGCGCCGGCGATGTCGTCGATGCTGATCTATCTCCTGATGGCGATCGTGCTGGTGGCGCGGCCTGAAGGTCTGTTTCCGGCCAACCGCAGATGAAGTCCTCGCTCAACGTTTCGACCATCGTGGCCATCATTGTCGTGGCCGGCCTGGTGCTGCTGCCGGTCTATTCGAACCTCTCCGGCAATATCTTCATCCTTACGCTGTTCACCCGCATCGTGATCCTGGCGCTGGCGGCCGTCAGCCTCAACCTGATCATGGGCTATGGCGGCATGATGAGCTTCGGCCATGCCGCCTATCTCGGCATCGGCGGCTACGCCGTCGGCATCCTGGCGCAGGAGGGCATCGGCTCCGGTTATGCACAGTTCGCGGTCGCCATCGCGGTTTCGGCGCTCTACGCGCTGGTCATCGGCGCGCTCTCCTTGCGTACCCGCGGCGTCTATTTCATCATGATCACGCTGGCCTTTGCGCAGATGGCCTACTACGTCGCGTCCGGCCTCGCCCGTTACGGCGGGGATGACGGGCTCACCGTCTACAAGCGTAGCGATTTCGGTGGCCTCATCAATCTCGGCAACCGCGTGCAGTTCTATTATCTCTGCCTGTTCTGCCTGCTCGCCGTCGTCGTGCTGGTCTGGCGCATCGTCAATTCGCGCTTTGGTCTCGTGCTGCAGGGCCTGCGTTCCAACGAGCAGCGCATGCAGGCGATCGGCTTCCCGTCGAAGCGCTACAAGCTGGCCTGCTTCGTCATCGCCGGCATGCTGTGCGGGCTGTCCGGCGCGCTGCTCGCCAACAACACCGATTTCGTCAGCCCTGCCGTGATGTACTGGACCCGCTCCGGCGACCTCATGGTGATGGTCATCCTCGGCGGCATGGGCACCCTGATGGGGCCAGTCGTCGGCTCGGTGGTGTTCCTGGTGCTGGAAGAGGTGCTGTCGCAGATCACCGAATATTGGGCGCTGATCATGGGGCCGCTGCTGCTCCTGATCGTGCTGTTCGGCCGCGGCGGCATCATGGGCATGCTCGGGAGGTTGAACCGTGGCTGAACCTCTGCTTCGCGTCGACAATCTCGTGCGCCGGTTCGGCGGCATCGTCGCGACTGATCACGTCTGTCTCGACGTTGCCAAGGGCGAGATCCACGCCATCATCGGGCCGAACGGCGCCGGCAAGACCACGCTGATCAGCCAGCTCACCGGCCACCTGGCGCCGCATGCGGGTCGCATTTTCTTAGGGGGCCGCGACATCTCGCATTTCCCCGCCTATAAGCGCAGCGCGCTGGGGCTGGCGCGTTCGTTCCAGATCACCTCGCTGCTGACGGACTTCACCGCAGCCGACAATGTCGCGCTTGCGGCGCAAGCCCATGACGGCAAGCACTCGTTCCGTTTCTTCGCCGCCGCGCGCAAGGACAAGCCGCTGCGTGCCGCCGCGCACGCCGCGCTGGAGCGCGTCGGTCTCGGCCATCGCGCCGATGTGCTGGTGTCGAAGCTAAGCCATGGCGAGCAGCGCGAGCTGGAGCTCGCGGTCGCGCTCGCGACCAAGCCGCAGCTCCTGCTGCTCGACGAGCCGATGGCCGGCCTGGGGGTGACCGAGTCGCAGCGCATGGTGAAGCTGCTGAACGAGCTGCGCAAGGAAGTGTCGATCGTGCTGGTCGAGCATGACATGGAGGCGGTGTTCGCGCTCGCCGACCGCATCTCGGTCCTCGTCTATGGTCGCATCATCGCCTCGGGCAAGCCGGACGAGATCCGGCAGAACGAGGAGGTCAAGCGCGCCTATCTCGGCGATCAGCACGTGGTGGTCGGCCATGGTTGATCTGGGGACAAGCGCCATGCTGCTCGAGGTCGACGGCATCGAGACCTGTTACGGCCTGAGCCAGGTCCTGTTCGGCCTGTCGTTGGCGATCCGTCCCGGCGAGATGGTCTCGCTGATGGGCCGCAACGGCATGGGCAAGACCACCACGATCCGCTCGATCATGGGTCTCACCCAGGCGCGCGCCGGCCTGATCCGCTTCAGCGGTCAGGAGACACGAAAGCTGCCGTCCTACAGGATCGCTCAGCTCGGCATCGGCCTGGTGCCGGAGGGACGGCAGATCTTTCCGAATCTGACCGTCACCGAGAATCTCGTGGCGGCCTCGACCAACCGGCTCGGCGCGTCCGATCCCTGGACGCTCGACAAGATCCACGCGCTGTTTCCGCGGCTCGCCGAACGCGGCAGCAACATGGGCAACCAGCTCTCCGGCGGCGAGCAGCAGATGCTGGCGATCGGCCGCGCCCTGATGACCAACCCGAAACTCCTCATTCTCGACGAGGCGACCGAGGGTCTGGCGCCGTTGATCCGAGAGGAGATCTGGAACTGCCTGTCGCTGCTGAAATCGCGCGGGCAGTCGATCCTGGTGATCGACAAGAATGTCGGACATCTGACCCGCATCTGCGACCGCCACTACATCATCGAGCGTGGCCGCACCGTGTGGCACGGCACGTCGGAGCAACTGATGGCCGAGCCGGAGCTGCAGCACCGCTATCTGGGTATTTGAGGGCGGCGCGCTGCCGGCTATTCCGACGTGGATGCGGATTGACTCAAATCAAGATCGCGTCGGGCGTTGGGCGTAGATTTTGATTGCTGCCCCGACATGCGCTGATTTTTCGCCTTGAGGCGCGGCTTGGACGGGATTATTTTTCCAGGGTAGTAGTTTGTTTTTCCTTTTATCAGAGGTTGAACAAATGCGTGCACCTCGTATTCGAATCGAATCACCACAGAAGGCCGTGGCCGGCCTGCGCGGCTTCTGGTCTGTTCATTCTGACCTTGAGACGGGGCTGTGTCTCGCCTTCATGCTGATCGTCGGAATCATCGTGAAAATGACGCCGCCACTCTAGACCTCAGCGATGGAACGGGATGTACTTCTGGTACTCCTTCGGCACCCGGCTGCGATAGCGTGACGGCACCGTGCCGCTGCGCAGGGAGTCCTCGACTTCCTTGCGCGTGCTGGTCCTCGTCCGCGTCTTCTTCGGCGCGGTCGCCTCGCTGGCCGGCTTGGCGTCGCCGGGTTTCTCGGCCGAGGCGGCTGGTGCGGGAGTGGCTGTCGGCGTGGGGCTTGCGGCGGGAGCAGGTTGCGCCGGCGCATCGGGAGCGGGCGCGCTCTGCGCGAAGGCTGCATCGGCGGCGAGGCTGAGAGCCAGAATGGTTGCCAATGCGATCCCGGAAGACCTGATCATATCAACGAGACTCCAAATCACTGCGACTGACGTGCCTGCCTGATGATGTCGCCCCCGTGCACCGGACGGTTCATGCGGTCGTTGCATGACCGGCGTCGGCTGACGTGCCACCTCGCCCAAGAAGAATTCTGAGTGCCGAATTTTTGAGCACAGCGTGCCGCCGGTTCCATTGAATCGCAAGCATTTTTCCCTGGCACGCGGATTGCTCCTCTCGTTGCTCAGAGTTGGCAGCTAGGGTTCCGGTTCTCCATCGAGAATGCTGGTCCGAGAGCAGCCGCCAGGGGAGAGCCCTGGTGCACGGCGGGATAAAAACCCGGGAGACCTCAGTGGCCGCGCTTGGCAGGCACGAGGTTCTTCATGCCAGTCCGCGGTCAGAAAACCGATGAGGGACTGGACATGGCAAAAGCGCGAAATCTGTTTGTTGCACTGCTCGCTGCATCGACGCTGGCGACCGCATCGCTGTCGCCCGCGTCAGCTGAGAAGAAGAAGGAATTCAATATCGCCTGGACGATCTATGTCGGCTGGATGCCGTGGCCGTATGCGGCCGAGTCCGGCATCGTCAAGAAATGGGCCGACAAATACGGCATCTCGATCAAGGTCACCCAGATCAACGACTACGTCGAGTCGATCAACCAGTACACCGCCGGCAAGTTCGACGGCGTCACCGTCACCAACATGGATGCGCTGACCATCCCCGCCGCCGGCGGCGTCGACACGTCGGCCATCATCATGGGCGACTATTCCAACGGCAATGACGGCGTCGTGCTGAAGAAAGGCAAGACGCTGGCCGACATCAAGGGCCAGAAGGTCAACCTCGTCGAGCTCTCGGTGTCGCACTATCTGCTGGCGCGCGGCCTCGAGACCGTGAAGCTGTCCGAGAAGAACATCAAGACCGTCAACACCTCCGACGCCGACATCGTCGCCGCTGCGAAGTCGCCCGACACCACCGCGGTCGTGACCTGGAATCCGCAACTCCTGGAGGTGAAGGCCGAGCCGGGCGCGACGCTGGTGTTCGACTCCAGCAAGATCCCCGGCGAAATCGAGGATCTCCTGGTCGTCAACAGCGCGACGCTCAAGGACAATCCCGAGCTCGGCAAGGCGCTGGTCGGCATCTGGTACGAGACCATCGCGCTGATGAAGGAACAGAGCGAGAAGGGCAAGGCCGCGCGCGAGGCGATGGCCAAGCTGTCGGGCACCGATCTCGCCGGTTTCGAGACCCAGCTCAAGACCACGTTCATGTACTATGAGCCGAAGGACGCGCTCGCCTTCATGACCGGACCAGAGCTGCCGAAGATCATGGATCTCGTGCGCACCTTCTGCTTCGATCACAATCTGCTTGGCGAGAAGGTGAAGTCGAAGGACGCGGTCGGCATCTCCACGCCAACGAAGGCGCTGGGCTCGGCCAGCAACGTGAAGCTGCGCTTCGATCCGACCTTCATGAAGATGGCGGCCGAAGGGAAGCTCTGACCGTGTTCCCGCCGGGCAACCAGTGTCTCCCCTCATCCTGAGGAGCTTGCGCGAGCGCAAGCGTCTCGAAGAATGACGCCCGGATCGGGGCCTCATGGTTCGAGACGGCGCTGGCGCGCCTCCTTTCAATGAGGAATGACGGAGTCTGTCGATGCCGCGTGCCATGAACGTCGTTCCGAACCGGGGCAGCCGGCTGTTGCTGGCCCTGTTGCCGTTCCTGCTGATCGCGCTGATCTACGTGGTCGGGTCGGCGCAGCGGCGCGCGGACAATCCCGACGACAAGCTGCTGCCGCCGGTCTCCGAGATGGTCGCGACCTCCAAGCGGCTCGCGACCGAGCCTGATCGCCGCTCCGGCGACTACGTGCTGTGGTCCGACACGGCGGCGAGCCTGCAGCGCCTCGCGCTCGGGCTCGGCATCGCGGCGGTGATCGGGCTCGTGCTCGGACTCGCCATCGGATTGCTGCCGGTGGCCGGCGCCGGCTTCGGCACGCTGGTCGCGGTGCTGTCGATGATCCCGCCGATGGCGGTGCTGCCGGTTCTGTTCATCGTGTTCGGTCTCGGCGAATTGTCCAAGGTGGTGCTGATCGTCATCGGCGTCACGCCGACGCTGGTGCGCGATCTCTCACTCGAGGTGCAGGCCATGCCGCGCGAGCAGCTGATCAAGGCGCAAACGCTCGGCGGCTCGACCTGGCAGGTCGCGATCCGTGTCGTGCTGCCGCAGATCATGCCGCGCCTGATCAAGTGCCTGCGGCTGATGATCGGCCCGGCGTTCCTGTTCCTGATCTCGGCGGAGGCCATCGCCTCCGACGTCGGGCTCGGCTACCGCATCTTCCTGGTCAGGCGCTATCTGTCGATGGACGTGATCTTGCCCTATGTCGTCTGGATCACGCTGCTCGCCTATCTGTTCGACCTGGCCTTGGTGTGGATCGGCCGGCGCGCGTTCCCCTGGGCATATGACGGCGGAGCGCGCTGATGAGCACGCTGTCGTTCCGGAATGTCTGGGTCGAATACGGCAACCAGGTGGTGCTCGAACGCATCAATCTCGAGATCGCCTCCGGTACGTTCCTGTCGATCGTCGGTCCTTCCGGCGCGGGCAAGAGCACCTTTCTGCGTCTGATCCTCGGCCAGGAGAAGCCGACGCAAGGCGCCGTGCTGCTCGACGGCCAGCCTTTCCCGGCCGAGCCGGGGCCGGACCGCGGCATCGTGTTCCAGCGCTACTCGGTGTTTCCGCATCTGACCGTGCTCGGCAACGTGCTGCTCGGCTATGAGCTCGCCGCCTGCCCGTTCACGGCGCGGCTGTTCGGGTCGGCGCGCAAGGAGGCGATGGAGAAAAGCCTCGCGCTGATCGAGGCCGTCGGCCTGGCCGAGCATCGCGACAAATATCCAAGCGCATTGTCCGGCGGCATGCAGCAGCGCCTGGCGATTGCGCAGGCACTGGCGAAGCAGCCGCGCGTGCTGCTGCTCGATGAGCCCTTCGGCGCGCTCGATCCCGGCACCCGCGCCCAGATGCATTCGCTGATCAAGCCGCTGTGGCGCGAGCACAACATGACCATCGTGATGGTCACCCACGACATCAAGGAGGCGTTCGGCCTCGCCACGCGGCTGATCGCACTCGACCGGCCGCGCAAGGATCCGCAGGCGCCGGAGCGGTTCGGCGCGCGCATCACCTACGACCTCGATCTCACCCGCGACAGCGCCGTGCCCGTGCTCGGCTTCATCCGCGCCAGCGTGCAGGCGGCGCAATAGTCAGTTCAAGAAACGTCGAAAGAAACGAAGGAGAGTCTTCATGTCATTCCCATCCATGCGCAGGTCACGCCGTGCCGGCTTGCAGCCGCAGCGCCAGAGCATGCGCCGCCACCATCCGGACTTCGACAAGATGGCCACCCAAGGCTGGCAGGCGCTGGAGGCCGAGGGCAAATTGCCAAGCAACGGCTGGCGCAAGGAGCGGCAATGGGCGCTCGACATGGGTCTGCCCGGCGCCGACAGCCTGACCGATCGCGAGATCCCGACCTTTGCGCGCGGCGAGCTGCCGCATTTCGCCGGGATCAACACCTTCATGAAGGCGCCGTATGTCGAGAACGTCCGTGACGTCGCCAAATACGACGCCGCCGTGATCGGCATTCCCTTCGATTCCGGCACCACCTATCGCCCCGGCACCCGCTTCGGGCCGCAGGGCATCCGCCGCATCTCCGCGCTCTACACGCCCTACAACTACGAGCTCGGGGTCGACCTGCGCGAGCAGATGACCCTGTGCGATGCCGGCGACGTCTTCACCATTCCCGCCAACCTCGAAAAGAGCTTCGACCAGATCAGCCGCGGCGTCGCGCATGTGTTCTCGTCCGGAGCGCTGCCGATCATGCTCGGCGGCGACCATTCGATCGGCTTCCCCTGCGTGCGCGGCATCGCTGAGTGTACCGACAAGCGCATCGGCATCATTCATTTCGACCGCCACATCGACATCCAGGAGAAGGATCTCGACGAGCGCATGCACACCACGCCCTGGTACTGGGCGACCAATTTGCCGAACGTGTCGCCGACCAACCTGGTGCAGCTCGGCATCGGCGGCTGGCAGGTGCCGCGCGAGGGTGTCGAGGTCGCGCGCAAGCGCAACACCAACGTCCTCACCATCGCGGACATCGAGAAGATCGGCCTGGAGAAGACGGCGGAGATCGCGCTCGAGCTGGCCTGGAAGGATGCCGACGCGGTCTACATCTCGTTCGACGTCGACTCCATCGATTGCGGCTTCGTGCCCGGCACCGGTTGGCCCGAGCCCGGCGGCTTCCTGCCGCGCGAGGCGCTCAAGCTGCTCGGCCTCGTCGCCGCCGAGGGCCTATGCGGCCTCGAAGTGGTCGAGGTCTCGCCGCCCTATGACACCTCGGACATCACCGCGCTGATCGGCGTCCGCGTCGTCGTCGAGGCGCTGGGCTCGATGGTCGCCCATGGCAAGCTCGGCAGCCACAAGTCCATCATCAACAAGCCGGTCAGCTATTGAGGCCTGCGATGCGACATCACCACCACCACGGCGATCACCACCACGATCATGGCCATCCGCATGATCACGACCATCATCATGACCATCCGCCGCACGGCCCCGGGCACAACCATGCGCACGGGCGCGCACCGGTGCAGTGGCAGACGCCGCACCAGCCGGAGGGCGCCAAGCCGGTCGCGGTGACCGAGCCCGACCTCGACAAGGTCGAGGCCGCCTTCGTCGACGGCTTCATCGCCGCCCCCGATCCGACCAGCTTCCTGCGGCTGGCGCGCATCCCGTTCGAGATCCTGCGCGATGGCGCCAGCCTCAAGCTGCTGCGGGTGGAGATCGACGCGCTGACCGATGTCGGCAGCCTGACGCCGCATCTCGGCGGCGGCACCTTCCGCTACGATCCGCTGCCGTCGAACTTCATCTCACGCCGCCGCCGCCTCCGCTTCATCTATTTCGACGGCGCCGGCCTGTTGCCGCTGACCTATGCGGAGCTGCGGGAGATCGAGTGACCAGCTCAGAACTCAAGGCAGCGGCGTTCGCTTGAGCGCCGCCGCAAGCGCCTCGAAGCGACCGGCGACTTCCGGCAGCACGAATGCGCGCACGGTCGAGGCCGCCGCGACGCCGATCACCAGCACGATGACATATTGAGCGGCGAGCAGCAGCGTGACGCGCCGGAGCCAGTGCGATCGCGGGCGCTCGGCGGTGCGCGCCGCGACCGGCGGCGGCGCATCGGAGGCGATCAGCCAGTCGTCGTGCTCTTGCGAGGATTCGGACATTTGCTCAGTGCCCCGAGAGCAATTGCTCGAGGCGCGATTTGAGCTGCCTGTTGGCGCGCTCCTGCAGGCGCAAGGCGCGCGCCGTTTCGAGATCGATCACCTCGCCATCGTCGTGATGGAAGGCGAGGCCGGCGCCCGCGCCGTCGCGCCACACCATCTGCGCCGGTCGTGACCATCCGCGCCGTTCGATGCTGATCTCGACACGGTCCGGCAGCAGCACGCTGCCCTCGAGCTCGACCTTGACGCCGCGGTGGTTGAAATTGCGCACGACGCAGGCCAGCGTCGAGCAGCCTGAATTGAAGGTCAGCACGCCGCCATAGTAGACGCGCTGGCGAACTTCACGACGACGATTTTGCATCCCACGTCCTCCAGTGACTTAACGATTGATTAAGCAATCGGAGGGTGTGTGGCGAGTCTCGCCGGTATTGAAATGTGGGTGGTGGTTAATGCGTACCGGACGCTTGCGGCGCGATCGAAGTCGCAGGACGTCTCACGCCCGCGCGAACATCCGGGCGTCGCCCGTCAGCACCGGCTGCACGGCATCGCTCAGCCGCACAGCGGCTGCCTCGACCGACAGCCCCGCCGTATCGACCACCGCATTGGCCCTTGCGTACAGCGGCTCGCGGCTCGCCAGGATGTTGCGCAGCTCGGCCATCGCCGAGCGGTCGTCGGCCATCGGGCGCAGGTCACCTTGTTTGCGCACACGCCCCATGTGCTCCTCCGGCTCGGCCTTGAGCCAGATGGTGTAGAACGAGGTCAGGATCAGGTCGAAGGTGACCGGCTCGGAGACGATGCCGCCGCCGGTCGCCAGCACCATCGGCTCCTTGCGCGCGAGCAGTTGCACCAGGGCGGCCTGCTCCATCCGGCGAAAGCCTTCCTGGCCGTAGAGCGCGATGATCTCGGCAACCGAAAGCCCGTTCTGCCGCTCGATCTCCTTGTTCAGCTCGACGAAGCTCCAGCCGATCCGCTCCGCCAGCATCTTGCCCAGCGTCGACTTGCCGGCGCCGCGCAGGCCGATCAGCGCAATGCCTGAGAACGAACGCCGCAATGGCGCCGATGCGCTGCCGGCAAGCAGCTCCTTGACCTCCGCGATCTGGCTCGGGCTCGCTTTCTTCAGGAGATCGCGAATGACCGGCCAGTCCGGCGATGGCTCGCCGCTGGGGATGATGTCGTCGAGCGGCGCGTTGATCGCATTGGCGATCCGGCGCAGCAGCACGATCGAGACATTGCCTTTGCCGCTCTCGAGCTGGGCGATGTAGCGCTCGGAAATCCCGGAGACCTCGGCCAGCACCTTGCGAGACATGCCGGCGAGGCCGCGCATCCGCCGCACCCGCTGGCCCAGCTGGTCGAGGAAATCGGTCTCGGCCGCGCACTGGCCGTCGTCACGCGGGGCATCGCTGTGTGGCGTCATATCCCTGAGGTACTCTTTTGACCAGGAAACATAATGCCGGGAAGGATTGACAGCAAGCGATGTTGGTGGCCTTGTATGAACTATAATTCAAAAATCCGGGGAGAATGCCGTGAAGTCGTACAATGCGGTATCGTGGTTGCTTGACCGCAATGTCGAGGCGGGCCGCGGCGACAAGCTCGCCTATACGGACACGGTCTCGGAGCTGACCTATCGCGGTCTGCAACAGCAGACCTGCCGCGTCGCCAACATGCTGCGCCGCCTTGGCGTCCGCCGCGAGGAGCGCGTGGCGATGATCATGCTCGACACGGTGGATTTCCCCGCGGTGTTTCTCGGCGCGATGCGCGCCGGCATCGTCCCGGTGCCGCTCAACACGCTGCTGACGTCAGAGCAATACGCCTATGTGCTCGCGGACTGCCGCGCCCGCGTGCTGTTCGTCTCCGAGCCGCTGTACCCGGTGGTGAAGGACATCGTCGGGCGAATGCCCGATCTCGACTGTGTTGTTGTCTCCGGCAGCAAGGCGTTCGGCCACAAGCTGCTGTCCGAGGAGCTCGCGCGCGAGAGCGATCAGTTCGACACGGTCGCGACCCATGAGGATGAGCCGGCGTTCTGGCTGTATTCATCCGGTTCGACCGGCATGCCCAAGGGCGTGCGCCATCTGCATGGCAATCTCGCCGCGACCGCCGACACCTATGCCAGCCAAGTGCTCGGCATCCGCGAGAGCGATGTCTGTCTGTCAGCCGCAAAGCTGTTCTTCGCCTATGGCCTCGGCAATGCGCTGACCTTCCCGCTGTCGGTCGGCGCAACCACGATCCTCAACTCCGAGCGCCCGACGCCGGCGCTGATGTTCAAGCTCCTCAACCGCTACAATCCGACCATCTTCTACGGCGTGCCGACCTTGTTCGCCGCGATGCTGCACGATGAGTCGCTGCGCCATGAGAAGGCCGGCAGCGCTCTGCGCATCTGCACCTCGGCCGGGGAGGCGCTGCCGGAATCGGTCGGCAATGCCTGGAAGGCGCGGTTCGGCGTCGACATTCTCGATGGCGTCGGCTCGACCGAGCTGCTGCACATCTTCCTGTCCAACGTGCCCGGGGACATCAAATACGGCTCATCGGGGCGCCCTGTGCCGGGCTATCAGGTTCGTCTTGTCAACGAGGCCGGCCAGGACGTGCCGGACGGCGAGGTCGGCGAGATGCTGGTGCATGCACCGTCCGCCGGTGAGGGCTACTGGAATCAGCGCCACAAGACCCGCTCGACCTTCGAGGGCTATTGGACGCGAACCGGCGACAAATATGTCCGCGACGCCGATGGGCGCTACACCTTCTGCGGCCGCTCCGACGACATGTTCAAGGTCTCCGGCATCTGGGTGTCGCCGTTCGAGGTCGAGAGCGCCCTGATCACGCATCCCTCCGTGCTCGAAGCGGCCGTGGTGCCGGAAGCCGATCCGGAAGGCCTGTTGAAGCCCAAGGCCTATGTCGTGCTGCGCCCGAGCGTCGATCGCTCGACCCTGCACGAGGCACTGAAGGAACACGTCAAGCAGAAGATCGGCCCGTGGAAATATCCGCGCTGGATCGAGGTGGTGGACAGCCTGCCGAAAACCGCGACCGGCAAGATCCAGCGCTTCAAGCTGCGCGAGGGGGCACATTAGCTGTCATTGGCTGTCATTCCCGCGCGCGCCGCAGTCGCGAACCCGGAAGCTCGACGTGGGTGAGATCAAGCGACAGACAATCTCAAGATTCCGGATCGGCCCAGCTTCGCTGCGCCGTCCGGAATGACGGGGCCGGGATATGTGCATGGTGACGCAACTCATCGCCGCGAACTCCGCTCGGCTCTCTCCCCCCTTGTGGGGGAGAGGTGGAGAGGGGGGTGCCACGCGCGCCGGTGCGTGTGGCTTACCCCCCTCCCTAGCCCTCCCCCACAAGGGGGGAGGGAACGAGGGAGCGAGCTGCGGGAGCATTTTACATCACGTGCAGACGGAGCGGTCGCGATGGCGCTAGCTGCATCAGGCTTCCTCACCATCGACACCGCTCAACTCGAATATCGCCTGATCGGTCCACAGCCCTCCGACGCGCCATGCATCGTGCTGCTGCACGAAGGCCTCGGCTCGGTCGGCCTGTGGGGCGATTTTCCCGACAAGCTCCAACAAGCCACCGGCGCCTCCGTGTTCACCTATTCGCGCGCCGGCTACGGCGGCTCAAGCCCGGTGATGCTGCCGCGGCCGCTCGACTACATGCAACGCGAGGCCCGCGATGTGCTGCCGAAGCTGCTCGATCAGATCGGCTTTCAGCGCGGTCTCCTCGTCGGCCATTCCGACGGCGCCTCGATCGCGGCGATCTACGCCGGCGGCCGCGCCGATCATCGCCTCGACGGCATCGTGCTGATTGCGCCGCATGTCATCGTTGAGGACGTCTCGGTCTCCTCCATCGCCGCTATCAAGACCACTTACGAAACCACGGAGCTGCGCACCAAGCTCGGCCGCTGGCACAAGGACGTCGACAACGCGTTTTACGGCTGGAACGGCGCCTGGCTCGATCCGGCATTTCGGGCCTGGGACATCACCGGCGACCTCGCCTATATCCGCGTCCCCGTCGCGGTGATCCAGGGCGTCGACGACCAGTACGGCACCATCCGCCAGGTCGAGATCATCCAGGAGGAGTGCTACTGCCCGGTCGAGGTGACGATGCTGCCCAACACCGGCCATTCCCCGCATCGCGAGTCGCCTGACGCCACCTTGCGGGTCATTGCCGAGTTCGCGGCCGCGACCTTGCCGGCCCCGGCATCACGAACATGAAACAAAGTGCATGTTTCGGCTTTTTGTCGTAGACGTCAGCCGAAACATGAATTATTGTGCATCTCAACGATAAGCACTCCAACGAAGGGTGACTCATGGCCGGGGAAGACCGCGTGCTCGCGGGAGGCAAGACGTTCATCGATTTTCAGACCGATCCCTCTCGCTACAGGCATTGGAAGCTGTCGATCGACGGTGACGTGGCGACGCTCGCCATGGACGTCGACGAGAATGGCGGCCTGTTCGAGGGCTATCAGCTCAAGCTCAATTCCTATGATCTAGGTGTCGACATCGAGCTGGCGGACGCCGTGCAGCGGCTGCGCTTCGAACACCCCGAGGTGAAGGTGGTCGTGCTGCGCTCGGCCAAGCCGCGTGTGTTCTGCGCCGGCGCCAACATCCGCATGCTCGCGGGCGCCACCCATGCCCACAAGGTGAACTTCTGCAAGTTCACCAACGAGACCCGCAACGGCTTCGAGGATTCCAGCGAGAATTCCGGCCAGCGCTTCATTACCGTGGTGAACGGCACAGCGGCCGGCGGTGGCTATGAGCTCGCGCTCGCCACCGACCACATCATCCTCGCCGATGACGGATCGTCCTCGGTGTCGCTGCCGGAGGTTCCGCTGCTCGCCGTGCTGCCAGGCACCGGCGGCCTGACGCGCGTCGTCGACAAGCGCAAGGTGCGCCGCGATCGCGCCGATGCGTTCTGCACGACGGAAGAGGGGGTCAAGGGCAAGCGCGCCGTGCAGTGGCGGCTGGTCGATGAGATCGCGCCGAACTCCAAGGTCGATGCCAAGGTGGCCGAGCGCGCCAAGGAGTTCGCGGCCGCCTCCAAGCGCAACGGCAGCGGCAAGGGCGTTGCGCTCACGCCGCTCAAGCGCGTGATCGATGCGTCGAGCGTGCGCTACGGCTTCGTCAACGTCGACATCGATCGCGCCGCCCGCATCGCCACGATCACGATCTCGGCCCCCGAAGCCGCGCCGCCCGCCGACATCGACGGCATGATCGCGCAGGGCGCATCGTTCTGGCCGCTGCAGGTTGCGCGCGAGCTGGATGATGCCATCCTGCATCTGCGCATCAACGAGCTCGGCATCGCCATGCTGGTGTTCAAGTCGCATGGCGAGCGCGCCCAGGTGCTGGCCCATGACGCCTTCCTGGAGGCCAACAAGGCGCATTGGCTGGTCAACGAGATCCGTCACTATTGGAAGCGCGTTCTGAAGCGCATCGATGTCACGTCGCGGACGCTGGTGACCTTGGTTGAGCCCGGCTCCTGCTTTGCCGGCACACTCGCCGAGCTCGTGTTCGCCTCCGACCGCTCCTACATGCTGATCGGCACCATCCAGGGCGACAACCGTCCGGCGCCGGCGATCGAATTGTCGGCGATGAATTTCGGCCCCTATCCGATGAGTCACGGCCTGACGCGGCTGGAGTCGCGCTTCCTCGCGGATCCCAGCGATCTCGAGCGTGTCCGCGCGCAGACTGGCAAGCCGCTCGAGGCCGATGAGGCCGAGGAGCTGGGCCTCGTCACCTTCGCGCTCGACGACATCGACTGGGAGGACGAGATCCGCGTCTTCCTCGAGGAGCGCGCCAGCTTCTCGCCGGACAGCCTCACGGGTCTCGAAGCCAATCTGCGCTTCGCCGGCCCCGAGACGATGGAATCGAAGATCTTCGCCCGCCTCACCGCCTGGCAGAACTGGATCTTCCAGCGCCCCAACGCGGTCGGCGAGGAGGGCGCGCTCCGGCGCTACGGCACCGGCGAGCGGCCGCAATACGACATGACGCGAGTGTAAGGGGAGCGAATAGGGAGTGGCGAATAGCGAATAGGGAAGGATGTCTGGAACCCCTATTCGCTACTCGCCATTCGCTACTCGCCTCCAACAGATCAAAGCCCCCGGGAGGTCTCCATGAACATGAACATCATGAACGTCGATTACTCGACCAAGATTCCGAACAACGTGAATCTCGCCGAGGACCGCCAGGTCCTCAAGGCGCTGGAAGGCTGGCATCCCGGCTATGTCGACTGGTGGAATGACATGGGCCCCGAGGGCTTCCAGCAGTCGCTGGTTTATCTGCGCACGGCCTATTCGGTCGATCCGCGCGGCTGGGCCAAGTTCGACTACGTCAAGATGCCGGACTATCGCTGGGGCATTCTCCTTGCTCCGCAGGAAGAGGATCGCAAGATCCCGTTCGGCGAGCATTATGGCGAGCCGGCCTGGCAGGAGGTGCCCGGCGAATACCGCGCGCTGATGCGCCGCCTGATCGTGATCCAGGGCGACACCGAGCCGGCCTCGGTCGAGCAGCAGCGCCATCTCGGCAAGACCGCGCCGTCGCTCTACGACATGCGCAATCTGTTCCAGGTCAACGTCGAGGAGGGCCGTCACCTCTGGGCGATGGTCTATCTGCTGCAGAAATATTTCGGTCGCGACGGCCGCGAGGAGGCCGACGAGCTGCTGCGCCGCCGCTCGGGCGACGCGGATTCCCCGCGCATGCTCGGCGCCTTCAACGAGAAGACGCCGGATTGGCTGTCGTTCTTCATGTTCACCTACTTCACCGACCGCGACGGCAAGATGCAGCTGCACTCGCTCGCTCAGTCCGGCTTCGATCCGCTGTCGCGCACCTGCCGCTTCATGCTGACCGAGGAGGCGCATCACATGTTCGTCGGCGAGACCGGCGTCGGCCGCGTCATCCAGCGCACCGTCGAGGCGATGCGGGCCGCCAGGATAGATGATCCCACCGACATCGCCAAGGTCCGCGCGCTCGGCGTCATCGATCTGCCGACGATCCAGAAGAAGCTGAATCTGCACTACACGCTGTCGCTCGACCTGTTCGGCTCGGAGGTCTCGACCAACGCTGCGA
This sequence comes from Bradyrhizobium sp. SZCCHNPS1003, assembly GCF_032381555.1. Taxonomy (NCBI): domain Bacteria; kingdom Pseudomonadati; phylum Pseudomonadota; class Alphaproteobacteria; order Hyphomicrobiales; family Nitrobacteraceae; genus Bradyrhizobium; species Bradyrhizobium sp. SZCCHNPS1003. Next base: position 629 of record NZ_JAUHIU010000030.1, on the reverse strand, counting down.
ACGCCTTCAATGCCGGCATCAAGGGCCGCTATCACGAGACCCAGATCCAGGACGATCACCAGCTCAAGAACGCGACCTATCCGGTGCTCAAGCTGGTCGACGGCGAGATCAAGCGGGTCGACGAGCCGGCGCTGACCGCGCTCAACATGCGCCTGCGCGACGACTACTCGCAGGACTGCGTCAAGGGCCTGTTGCGCTGGAACAAGATCATCAGCACGGCGGGCTACGACTTCCAGCTCAAGCTGCCGCATACCGCCTTCCACCGCGCCATCGGCGAGTTCAAGGACGTCCATGCGACGCCCGACGGCATCCTGATCGACGAGGGGACCTGGGCCAAGCGCAAGAGCGACTGGCTGCCCTCGACCGATGACGGCGCCTACATCTCCTCATTGATGAAGCCGGTCACCGAGATCGGCGAGTACGCGTCGTGGATCGCGCCCCCGAAGGTCGGCATCGACAACAAGCCGGGTGACTTCGAGTACGTGAAGATCGAGACTTGATGAGAGGCGAATAGCGAGTTGCGAGTAGCGAATAGGGGAAGTAGCCTATTCGCTATTCGCTATTCGCTATTCGCTATTCGCTATTCGCTATTCGCTATTCGCTATTCGCTATTCGCTATTCGCTATTCG
>NZ_JAUHIU010000029.1:0-47307 GCF_032381555.1 Bradyrhizobium sp. SZCCHNPS1003 | reverse complement strand
TTGAACGGCCGATTCGTCATGCCCCCAAATCTTACCGTGAACACTGAGTTCTTGCCCAGCCTCGTCGGGCAAATCAGGACGATGTTTCCCGGCATCCCGCCGCCACATGAGGGGCGCATCGCGATCGTCACGAGACGTAGGAAGCGGGGAGCGGTGGCCTGTCGGATCGCAGCGTGCATGTGCGCGCGGACGAACGTGTCCGGCAGGACGAGGAAATCGCAGCGTCCTGGCGCCCCGATGCTGGCGCCAAGTCCGTGGGTGATGATCCCAGGGGCGACGGTGGCTCACAAGCCGGACACCGGGGAGACTGCGTATAACTCGTAAGCCCATCGCACAGGGAGGGCCGGGTCGTCCGGCTGACCTGTGGTACCTGCCGCCTGCATTTTTTTTCGCAGGCGGGCCACGGGCCTCAGTCGAGGTCCGGCCTTCCCTGTGCCCTCTGTTCGAAGAGGGTAATCGATCTTGATAGCTCGGGCGCGGATCGCGTCGCGAGAAGGCAGGACGACGTCTCCAACGCGGAAATTGAGATAGTGGATCAATGGTAGCCCCGAACTCGTCGTGCCCGGGCTTGTCCCGGCCATCCACGTCGTTCGGCGTGTGCAGTGCTGCGTGGATGGCCGGGACAAGCCCGGGCACGACGAGCAAGATTTGAGATCTATCGCTTCATCGGCATCGGAATGCGCATTCGGCGAAGTGCAATGATCGAGCTACCCCTTGATGAAGGCCAGCAGGTCGGCATTGATCACGTCGGCATGCGTGGTCGCCATACCGTGCGGAAAGCCCGGATAGGCCTTCAAGGTCCCATGCCTCAACAGCTTGATGCTGATGCGCGCGGAATCGTCGATCGGGACGATCTGGTCGTCCTCGCCGTGCATCAGCAGCACCGGCACGTCGATCGCCTTCAGGTCCTCGGTGAAGTCGGTCTCCGAGAACGCCTTGATGCAATCGTAATGGGCCTTGGTGCCGCCCATCATGCCCTGGCGCCACCAGTTGCGGATCACGCCTTCGGAGACCTTGGCACCGTCGCGGTTGAAGCCGTAGAACGGGCCGGTCGGAATATCGAGGAAGAATTGCGCGCGGTTGGCGGCGAGCGCCGTGCGGAAGCCGTCGAACACCTCGATCGGCAGTCCGCCGGGATTGCTCGCCGTCTTCAGCATGATCGGTGGTACCGCGCCGAGCAACGCGGCCTTGGCGACGCGGCCCTTGCCGTGCTTGGCGACGTAGCGCGCGACCTCGCCGCCGCCGGTGGAGTGGCCGACATGGATCGCGTCTCGCAGGTCGAGCTTCGCGGCAAGCGCAGCGACATCGGCGGCGTAGGTGTCCATTTCATTGCCGGTCTCCGTCTGGCTGGAGCGGCCGTGACCGCGCCGGTCGTGCGCGATGACGCGAAAACCCTTGTCGAGGAAGAACAGCATCTGCGCGTCCCAATCGTCGGACGACAGCGGCCAGCCGTGGTGGAAGACGATGGGCTGGCCCGATCCCCAGTCCTTGTAGAAGATCTGCGTGCCGTCCGATGTCGTCACGAATCCTGAGCCCATGGAGCATCTGCCTTTCTCACTGGATGGGATCTGCCGCGTTCAAGGCGCGGCGCGATGGCTCTCCTCGCAGGGCTGTTGCGCCGGCGAGGATGAGCGCCGTCACCTTAGCGACGGCGGGTGACGATCTCAGCTACACAGACTCGTGTGCGACATCGTTGCACCTCAACGGGACGCGGGTCGGCTGCTCAATCCGTGAGCGTTGCGACATGCGTCGGCGTCAGGTGAACTGCATGATTTTCGGGCCGGGTTGCGGTTCCGCGGCCGAAGTCCCGGCTTTTTCCTCGGGGAACCGGGCAGGGCCGACATTGCGCCCCAGCGCATCATCGCATAAAGCCTGTTCCCAAATCGTTCACGCTAGCTCAGGCTCAAGGGCTAACCCACTGAAAGCTCAACGCGAATGGGAAAATCACTGATTCCGCCGGAACCAGCCGAGATTCACGAGGTGACGCTCCGGGATGCGCTGGAAGAGCGCTATCTCGCCTACGCGCTCTCGACCATCATGCACCGCGCACTGCCGGACGCGCGCGACGGCCTCAAGCCCGTGCACCGGCGCATCCTCTACGGCATGCGGCTGCTGCGGCTCGACCCGGGCACGGCGTTCAAGAAATCCGCCAAGATCGTCGGCGACGTGATGGGCTCGTTCCATCCGCATGGCGACCAGGCGATCTACGACGCGATGGTGCGCCTCGCGCAGGATTTTTCCTCGCGCTATCCGCTGGTCGACGGCCAGGGCAATTTCGGCAACATCGACGGCGATAATCCGGCAGCCTACCGCTACACCGAAGCGCGCATGACCGATGTCGCGCGGCTGCTGCTGGAAGGCATCGACGAGGACGGCGTCGAGTTCCGGCCGAACTATGACGGCCAGTCGAAGGAGCCGGTCGTACTGCCCGGCGGCTTCCCGAACCTGCTGGCCAACGGCGCCCAGGGCATCGCGGTAGGCATGGCGACCTCGATTCCGCCGCACAATGCCGCGGAGCTCTGCGACGCCGCGCTGCATCTGATCGAGAAGCCTGACGCCAAGTCGCGCGCGCTGCTGCGCTGGGTGAAGGGGCCGGACTTCCCGACCGGCGGCACCGTGATCGATTCCAAGGAGTCGATCATCGAGGCCTACACCACCGGCCGCGGCTCGTTCCGTGTCCGCGCCAAGTGGAAGCAGGAGGAGGGCAACCGCGGCACCTGGATCGTCGTCATCACCGAGATTCCCTATCTCGTGCAGAAGTCACGGCTGGTCGAGAAGATCGCAGAGCTGCTCAACGAGAAGAAGCTGCCGCTGGTCGGCGACGTCCGTGACGAGTCGGCCGAGGACGTGCGGCTCGTGATCGAGCCGAAGTCGAAGAACGTCGATCCGGCGCTGATGATGGAATCGCTGTTCCGGCTCACCGATCTCGAGAGCAAGATTCCGCTGAACCTCAACGTGCTGATCAAAGGCCGCATCCCCAAGGTGGTGGGCCTGGCCGAGTGCCTGCGCGAATGGCTCGACCATCTGCGCGACGTGCTGCTGCGGCGCTCGAACTACCGCAAGAAGCAGATCGAGAACCGGCTGGAGATTCTCGGTGGCTATTTGATCGCCTACCTCAACATCGACGAGGTGATCAGGATCATCCGCACCGAGGACGAGCCCAAGCCGGTGCTGATGAAGACGTTCAAGCTCACCGAGGTGCAGGCCGAGGCCATCCTCAACATGCGCCTGCGTAGCTTGCGCAAGCTCGAGGAAATGGAGATCCGCACCGAGGACAAGAATCTGCGCGGCGAGCTGAAGGGCATCAATGCGCTGCTCGGATCCGAGGAGCTGCAATGGGCCAAGGTCGGCGAGCAGGTCAAGACGGTCCGCGACATGTTCGGGCCGAAGACGCCGCTCGGCAAGCGCCGCACCAATTTCGCCGACGCGCCCGAGCACGATCTCGCCGCTATTGAAGAAGCCTTCATCGAGCGCGAGCCGGTCACCGTCGTCGTCTCCGACAAGGGCTGGGTGCGCACCTTGAAGGGCCACGTCGCCGACCTGTCGAACCTGCAGTTCAAGACCGACGACCAGCTCGGCCAGGCGTTCTTCGCCGAGAACACCTCCAAGGTGCTGCTGTTCGCCAGCAACGGCAAGTTCTACTCGCTGGACGTCGGCAAGCTGCCCGGCGGGCGCGGCCACGGCGAGCCGATCCGCATGTTCATCGATCTCGACCAGGACGCTTCGATCGTGTCGATGTTCGTCAACAAGGGGGAGCGCAAGTTCCTCATTGCCGCCTCGGACGGTCAGGGCTTCGTGGTCAAGGAGGAGGATTGCGTCAGCAACACCCGCAAGGGCAAGCAGGTGCTCAACGTGACCGCGCCGGCGGAAGCGCGCGCGATCACGACGGTCGCGGGCGATCAGGTCGCGGTCATCGGCACCAACCACAAGATGGTGGTGTTTGGGCTCGACCAGGTGCCGGAGATGGCGCGCGGCCGCGGCGTCCGGCTGCAGAAATACACCAGCGCGCAGCTCTCCGACGTCACCACCTTCGAGCAGAAGCAGGGACTGGCCTGGAAGGATTCCGCCGGCCGCGACCAGGGGCTGAGCTGGAAGGAGCTCGCCGACTACCGCGGTAACCGCGCCGATGCCGGGCGCATCGCGCAGGGGCTGCCGAAGTCGAACAAGTTCAACCGGCCGATCGAGTAGCGACGTAATAGTATCCGTCGAGCGGCCGTCTATATCAGACAGCGGGCGATCGCGAGGCGCGCGATCGCCCGGGGGCACGTTGGATGGCGCACTCGCATTCTCATCATCACGGCGATGACCATTCCCATGATCATGGCCTCTCACATACCCACGGCCATGCCGGCCACAGCCATGCGCCGGTGAGCTTTGGTTCGGCCTTTGCGATCGGCGTGTCGCTCAACACGGCCTTCGTCATCGCGGAGCTTGTGTTCGGCTATGCCGCGCATTCGCTGGCACTGATCTCGGACGCCGTCCACAATCTGTCCGACGTGATGTCGCTGCTCCTGGCCTGGGGCGCCCTATGGCTGGCGGGCCGGCGGCCGACCGACCGCCATACCTACGGCTATCGCCGCGCCTCGATCCTGGCGGCGCTGATCAATGCGGGGCTGCTGCTGGTGGTGGTCGGCGGCATCGCCGTCGAGGCGCTCGATCGCCTGCGCAATCCGGGCGAGGTGGCCGGCACCACCGTGCTGTGGGTCGCCGCGCTCGGCATCGCCATCAACGGCGCCACCGCGATGATGTTCATGCGCGGCCGCGACACCGACCTCAACATTCGCGGCGCCTACCTGCACATGGCCGCCGATGCCGCCGTGTCGTTCGGCGTGGTGGTGGCGGCGCTGGTCACGATCTGGACGGGGTGGCTGTGGATCGATCCGGTGGTCAGCCTGGTCATCGCGCTCGTCGTGCTCCTGAGCGGCTGGGATCTCGCCCGCGACAGCGTCAATCTGGCGCTCGACGCCGTGCCGCGCGACATCGCGCTTCCGGAGGTGCGCGAATATCTCGCCTCCCTCGACGGCGTCAGCGAGGTGCACGACCTCCACATCTGGGCGATGAGCACCAACGAGACCGCGCTGACGGCGCATCTGGTACGGGCAGGCGGAACGGATGATGCATTCCTGCATCGCGTCTGCGCCGAGCTGTCACATCGCTTCAACATCCAGCATCCGACCCTGCAGATCGAGGCCGATGGCTGCGCCTGCAAGCTCGCTCCTGCCGACGTGGTGTGAGCCGCGATGGGTCAGCTCCCGCCAGCCAGTCTGCACAGCGCGCCGGCGATTTCCCTCGACCGGCGGAGTTCCCATTCCGGCCGGCGGCGGCGCCGTGATAACAGTGACCATTTCCCGCATCGCGGCCGCACCATCAGGGACACGATGCGTGGGGTGAGACGCATGGCACGGGAATGTGCCTTTGGAACGCAACGACTGGACAGCCCATGCCCGTGACGATCTTTCACAATCCGGCCTGCGGCACGTCGCGCAACACGCTCGCGATGATCCGCGCCTCGGGTGAGGAGCCTGAGGTGATCGAATATCTGAAAAGCCCGCCGAGCCGCGAGCAACTGATTGCGCTGATCAACGCGATGGGCGTCAAGGTGCGCGACGTGCTGCGCGAAAAGGGCACGCCCTATGCCGAGCTTGGGCTGGGCGATTCCAAATGGGCCGACGACCAGCTGATCGAGGCGATGCTCGCGCATCCGATCCTGATCAACCGGCCGATCGTGGTGACCAGCAAGGGCGCGCGGCTTTGCCGCCCGTCCGAGCTTGTGCTCGACCTGCTCGATCATCCCGTCTCCTCCTTCACCAAGGAGGACGGCGAGGTGGTGAGCCGGCCTGCCTGAAGCTTTCCGGATCGTGACGCGTTGGTGAGCTGAAACCATGGATACGGCGACCCGTCTCGAAGTGGCGAACTGGCTCGTGGCTCAGAGCCTGACCGGCATGCCGGAAAATGAGATCCTGCGCGGCTTCTGCGAGCGCTGCCGCGTGGCCGGGCTTGAATTGTCGCGCAGCCTTGCGATCATCGATACGCTGCATCCGATTTTCGAGGGGCGTGGCTTCCGCTGGAACGATTTCGACACGAACGAAGCCGACAGCTTTGAATATGGCTCCAGCAATGAGGGAGAGGCGGCACAGAATTGGCGGCGCTCGGTCTTCCACCACATGCTGGAGAACGGCCATGACGAGTTCAGCATCGACTTCACGAATTGTGCGCATCTCGATTTTCCGGTCATCGAGGAGCTTTCCGCCCAGGGACATCGGCACTATCTCGCCTTCGTGCACCGGTTCGGGGAAGCCGGCACGCTCGGCCAGATGGACTGCTTCTATTCCAACTGGCTGACGCGACGTGACGGCGGCTTCACCGACACGCAGGTCGGCGCATTGCGCGACCTGGTCCCGCTGCTCGCGCTGACGATCAAATCCGCGCAGCAGGTCGATATCGTGCGAACCCTTGGCCGCGTCTATCTCGGCCGCGATGCGTCGGAGCAGGTGCTGCGCGGCCGGATCTCCCGCGGTGTCACCGAGCGCATCAATGCGGTGCTGTGGTTCTCCGACCTGCGCAGTTCGACCGCGATCAGCGAGAGCATCTCGCCGGACGAGATCATCCCGCTGCTCAACGACTATGCGGAGGCATCGATCGACGCGATCTACGAGTCGGGCGGCGACGTGCTGAAGCTGATCGGCGACGGCGTGCTGGCGATCTTCACCGGCGGCGACATGGCCTCGGCCCGTCACGCTGCGCTGCGCGCCGAGCATCGCTTTCGGCTGAACATCATGAAGCTGAACGCGCGGCGCGCCGGCGAGGGACGGCCCGTCACCTCGGCCTATGTCGGCCTGCATGTCGGCGAGGTGTTCTACGGCAATATCGGCAGCGAGGACCGGCTCGACTTCACCGTCGTGGGACCGGCCGTCAACGAGGTCAGCCGCATCGCCTCGATGTGCCGCTCGGTCGATCGCGAACTGTTGGCATCCTCCGAGTTCTGCGAGGGGCTCGACGACGAAGGTCGCCGCTATCTGGTGTCGACCGGACGCTACGCGCTGCGCGGCATCGGCCGCGCGCAGGATCTCTTCACGCTCGATCCGGAACTTGCCGGCAGCGCATCGGCCACGCGGGCCTACGAGAACTACCTGGCGGACGAGATGTCGCACCCTTGACCCACGTCAATGCCCCGCAGAAGCGAGTCTGCCCAGCATCCTCTGCCGGGAGGTGAAAGCTCATGTACAAACATATTCTGCTGCCGACCGATGGGTCCGACCTTTCCAAGGCCGCAATCAAGCACGGTATCGCGCTCGCCAAGGCGACCGGGGCCAGGGTCACGGCGCTGGTGGTGTCGACGCCGCTGCATTCGCTGGTCGTCGATCCCCACGCTGCGACCAAGGCGCTTGCGCAATACAAGTCGCTGGTGGCCGATCAGACCGCGAAATACCTCGATCATGTGAAGGACGACGCGGAGCAGGCCGGCGTCGCCTGCGCCACGCTCTGCGTCGAGCACGACAAGCCCTATGAGGCGATCGTCGAGACCGCGCGCAAGCAGCATTGCGATCTGGTGCTGATGGCCTCGCATGGGCTGCGCGGCGTCTCGGCGATCCTGGGCAGCGAGACCTTGAAGGTGCTGACGCATTCGACCGTGCCGATCCTGGTCTATCGCTAGGCGGGCTGCGGCTCCGGCTGGCGCGCGATCGCGACGACCGGCGAGGCGAGGATGACGAGCGCCTGCAGGCCGAAGATGGCGGCGACGAGGTAGAGACACATGTCGGCGCCGTAACGGCCGCCGACGACCGCGCCGAGCAGCGAGCCCAGCGGACGGGCGCCATAGCTCAGGATGTTGATGGCCGACACCCGCCCGAGCAGGCCCGCCGGCGTCACCGACTGCCGCAGCGTCGTGGTCGAGATCACCCAGAGGATCGGCCCAGCGCCGAGCAGGAAGAAGCTGAGGGCGGCAAGGTAGGGCGAGGGGACGAACGTGGTCAGTGCCATGATGAGCGCCGCGGCGAAGCCGGTGACGGGGCCGAGCCCGATGACGGTGCCGAACGGCAGCCGCCGCATGATGCGCGTCGCCAGCAGCGCACCGCACACCATGCCGACGCCGAACATCGACAGCACCGTGCCGACGCCTCCCGCCGACAGGCCGAGCCGGTGCACCGCATAGGGCACGAACACCGCGAGCAGCAGGAAATGCGCGGTGTTGAAGATGAACTGGGTGACGAACACCGGCCGCAGCAGCGGATGATGCAGCACGAAGGCGGCGCCTTCGCGGATGTCGGCGAGCGGATGGCGGCGCGGCACCGGCGCACGGGCGGGCTCGGCGATGCCGGCCAGGCACATGGCTGCGATCAGCGAGAGCGCCGCGGCGCAGCCGAAGGCCGGAGCGCCGCCGATCCAGCCGACCAGCATGCCGCCCAGCGCGGGCCCGGTGGCAAAGGCGATGGTGCGGGCAAGCTCGATGCGCGCATTCGCGGACGCCAACTGGGCCGGGGCGACGAGGCTCGGCACCAGGGCAGGCGCTGCGACGCTGAACACGACCGTGCCGCACACCGCCGCGAATCCGAGCGCCGCCAGCAGCGGCAGCGTGAGCGCGCCGGACGCGAAGGCGATGAGGATCGCGAGCAGCGCGAGCGCGCGAAGCGTCTCTGCCAGGGCCATCAGCAGCCGTCGCGACATCCGGTCGGCGAGCAGCCCCGCAGGGATCGCGAACAGCACGAAGGGAGCGGTCAGCGCCGTCTGCAGCAGGCCGGTCGCGCCCTCGCCAACGCCGAGTGCGAGCACCGCGACGATCGGTGCTGCGGCGAGCGCGATCTGCTCGGCCGATTGCGCGGTGAGGTTCGACCAGGCGAGGCGGTGGAAGCCGGCGGGCAGGGCGGGAGAAGGAGGCATGAAGAGGAACCTGATGTGATGATGCGGCCATCATCACCACGCCGCCTCCTTGCGCCCACCCGCTTCCTGATCTCCGGTATCGGCCGTCGTGCTGCGGACGGCCTATGCCGCGGTCGGTGCCTCGGCCAATCCCCATTCCGGGGGCAGCGTGCGGAACGCCAGATGGGTGCCGGCATTCAGCGGCGCCGTCTTGAATCCGAACCGGTGCCAGGCCAGCGCCAGCGCATGCTGGGTGTAGATCGAGATGTGGCCGTTGCGCGGCGCGATGTACCACCAGGACATGCCCTGGCTGTCGAAGTCGTCCGGCTGGGTCAACGTCGAGTAGAACACCGCGCCCGGTTCGGCCACGCAGGCCGCCATGGCTCCGATCGTCGCCAGCGGATCGGGCACGTGCTCCAGCGTCTCGAAGCAGGTGACGAGATCGAACTTGCGATCGGGGCGGGTGGCGTGCTCGGCCACCATCGGATCATAGGTGACCGCTTCCGCAAAGCCTTGAGCACGCAGGCCGGTGCAGAACACGTCGTTGCCGCCGCCGAAGTCGAGCACCCGCATGCCGGCCTTGTGTGGCGCCCAGAAGCGGGCGACGGCCGCCGCATTGTCGGTCGGGCGCTTGACCCGATAGTCGGGATCCACGGCTTCGTAGCCGTCGTTGTAGATGTGGGTCTTGAACTGCTCGATGCTCCAGTCGTCGAAGGCGTCGGTGAACAGAAAGCCGCAGTCCGCGCAGCGCCGGTAATAGATGGGCACACCCGAGAGCGGCGCGCGATACGCATGCGCCGTCTGGCATGGGCGGTTCATGTCGACGACGCCGTAGAGGTCGGCAGGACCGTCGCAGATCTTGCAAGGAACAGGCGCGTTGGAGATCGGTCGGAGGCCAAGGTGGGCAGACATGTTGGATCCGGTCAGTGGGGAGACGGGGACCCGGCCGCGCCGATTCGTGTGTGCTTCAGGCGCTCTCGCGAATCGGCAAGGGCGAGCAGCTGCCATGATGGAATGGTATTGGATTAATACCAACGCTCGCGGGCACCAGCCTGCAGCGCTCCTCTACTTGCAAATCAGTTGCATTAAAGGTCGGTTTCGTTCAGGATAGCGGAATGGACGCAAAACCGTCAGATCTTTCGCAACTGCAAGCCTTGGTTCAGCCCAGCGACAGCCGCTCCGGCTGGCGCGGTGAGCGCGGTGAGCCCTCTCTCGGCGACATGTTCGCGACGGTGCGAACCGCAACCAAGGGGTCGCTCTGGCGAAAGCTGCTCGCCTTTCTCGGACCCGGCTATCTGGTCGCGGTCGGCTACATGGACCCCGGCAATTGGGCGACCTCGCTCGCCGGCGGTGCCAAGTTCGGCTACGTGCTATTGTCGGTCGCGCTGCTGTCCAACCTGATGGCGATCGTGCTGCAGTCGCTATGCACCCGGCTCGGCGTCGCCACCGGCCGCGACCTGGCCCAGGCGTGCCGCGATTCGACGCCGCGCTGGGTCTCGTTGCCGCTGTGGCTGTCGGCGGAGATCGCGATCACGGCCACCGACCTCGCCGAGGTGATCGGTACTGCGATCGGTCTCAGCCTGCTGTTCGGGCTGCCGCTGTCGATCGGCGTCTGCGTCACCGCGCTCGATGTCTTCCTGATCCTGGCGCTGCAGGCCTTCGGCTTCCGTTGGATCGAGGCGTTCGTGGTCGCGCTGCTCGGCATCATCGCGCTGTGCTTCGCGATCCAGATCGCGATGGCGCAGCCGGACTGGGCCGAGGTGGTGAAGGGCTTCGTCCCCAGCGGACAGCTGGTCGCCAACCCGGAGATGCTCTATCTGGCGCTCGGCATTCTCGGCGCCACCGTGATGCCGCACAATTTGTATCTCCACTCCGGTCTGGTCCAGACCCGCGGCTACGGCGACAGCCCAGAGGACAAGCGCGAGGCGATCACGCTCTCCACGATCGATTCGACCATCGCGCTGTGCCTTGCGCTGACCATCAACGCCTCGATCCTGATCCTGGCGGCGGCGACGTTCCACCGGACCGGACAACGCGACGTCGCCGAGCTTGATCAGGCGCATTCCTTCCTGGCGCCGCTGCTCGGGTCGACGCTGGCACCGACGCTGTTTGCGATCGCGCTTTTGTGCTGCGGCCTGAATTCGACGATCACCGCGACCCTGTCCGGTCAGATCGTGATGGAAGGCTTTCTTCACTGGCGGATCGCGCCCTGGCTGCGCCGGCTGATCACCCGCATGATCGCAATCGTGCCGGCCGTGGTGGTGACGATCTGGGCCGGCGAGAAGGCGACCGGGCAGCTCCTGATCCTCAGTCAGGTCGTGCTCAGCCTGCAACTGCCGTTCGCGATCGTGCCGCTGGTGCTGCTCACCGCGAGCCGGGCCAAGATGGGGCAGTTCGTGGCGCCGCGCTGGCTGACGGCGCTCGCGACCTTGATCGCGGTGGTGATCATCGCGCTCAATACCAAGCTGGTGTGGGATCTGGCCACGGGATGATGAGGAGAGGCGAATAGCGAAGGGGAAAAGCGAATAGGGACGTTCGAAGCGCTCTATTCGCTACTCCCCTTCGCTATTCGCCTCCTCTAGTCCTGCGGCTCGGGCGCGGTGTCGCCTTCGGCATCCACGCGCAGCCAGCCGGCAGCCGCGAGGCGTTGTTGCGGCAGATAGCGACTCTTGTAGTCCATCTTCTTCGAACCCTCGATCCAGTAGCCCAGATAGACGTAGGGCAGGCCCTGGCGCCGCGCCCGGGCGATGTGGTCGAGGATCATGAAGGTGCCGAGCGAGCGGGTGGTCTCCGAGGGGTCGAAGAACGAGTACACCATCGACAGGCCGTCGCTGAGCACGTCCGTCAGCGCCACTGCGACCAGTTCGCTGCTGCGGGCATTCGGACCGTTGCTCAGATTGCGGCGGCGGTACTCGATGATTCGCGTCTCGACATGGCTGTCCTCGACCATCATGGCGTAATCGAGCACCGTCATGTCGGCCATGCCGCCATGACGATGGCGCTGATCGAGATAGCTGCGGAAGATCGAATATTGCTCGGAGGTCGGCACGGCGCTGCGCTGCTCGCCGACCAGATCGGAATTGCGCGCGAGCACCTTGCGGAAGTTGCGCGAGGGGCGGAATTCGTTGGCGATCACGCGGACGGACACGCAGGCCCGGCATTGGTCGCAGGCCGGCCGGTAAGCGATCGACTGGCTGCGGCGGAAGCCGCCATGGGTCAGGAGGTCGTTGAGATCGGTCGCCTTGTCGCCGACCAGATGCGTGAACACCTTGCGTTCCTGCCGCCCCGGCAGATAGGGGCAGGGCGAGGGCGCGGTCAGGTAGAATTGCGGGGTGTCACGCGAATGCTGGGTCAAGGAACGTCGTGAGCCTCCGAGGCGATCATCAACAGAATTGCGCTCCGGAGGCGGCCGGTCAATCGCTTTTGCAGTGCCACCGGACGTCTCATCAGGTGCGAGCCGGTTCAGTCAGTTGCGAGCGCACGGACGTGTTGATCACGACGGTACCGAGCACGAAATCGTGCAGCAGCCGGCGGCGGCTGTTGAACAGTCCAATCAGCAGCACGAACGGCGACAACGCCGAGACCGAGACCCAGAAGCAGACCGCGTGCACGGCACCGAGCACGAAATAGCCCGGCGCGCCGTACCAGGTCCGTACCTCCAGATCCATCACCCGCATGCCGATCGTCGCCGAGTTCGGCCCGCCGATCGTTGCGCCGTAGTAGACGATGGCCCAGATCACCGCAGCCGGCGACACCAGCCAGAACAACGCCCAGCCGAGACCCAGCGTGACCACGCCGAACACGGCAATGAAGATCACCGCCAGGATCACCGGGACCGAGAGCACCAGGAGATCGATCAGGAACGCAATCATCCGCCGCGTCAGCACGCCGCGAAACAATTCCGGCTGCTGATAGGGATCGTAGGCGTGTGGCCGAGCACCGGGACCGCCATTGCTATCGCCTGAACCCATATACGCCATGAATAAGCCCTCCGGATTGGCACCCAGGACATGGGAACCCCTCTTGCGCTTGCAAGGGCCGTTCGTGCATGGGACGCGGCAAATTTCCGGCTATTTCGCGACTTGTAAGCCAGAACTTCGCGAGCCGGCGGCCCGCGCAGGCGAAAGGAGCGGCGAGCTCAAGGAGCGTGGGGGTCTCGGAAAGATCCTGGCGCCTCCTCAGCGCTGCTGCCGCAGCTGCTCGGCAGCTTGCGGGGCGAAATAGGTGAGCACGCCGTCGGCGCCGGCGCGCTTGAACGCCAGCAGGCTTTCCATCATCGCCCGGTCGCCGTCGATCCAGCCATTGTTGGCGGCGGCCGTGATCATCGCGTATTCGCCCGACACCTGATAGGCGAAGGTCGGCATGCTGAACGTGTCCTTCACGCGCCTGACGACGTCGAGATAGGGCATGCCCGGCTTCACCATCACCATGTCGGCGCCCTCGGCGATGTCGAGCTCGACCTCGCGCAGCGCCTCGTCGGAGTTGGCGCTGTCCATCTGATAGGTGCGCTTGTCGCCGGTCAGCGTCTTGGCCGAGCCGATCGCGTCGCGGAACGGGCCGTAGAAGGCGGAGGCATATTTGGCCGCATAGGCCATGATCTGCACGTCGAGGAAGCCGGCCTGGTCCAGGGCCTGGCGGATCGCGCCGACCCGGCCGTCCATCATGTCCGACGGCGCGATGATGTCGCAGCCGGCCTCGGCCTGGACCAGGGCCTGGCGCACCAGCACGGCGACCGTCTCGTCGTTGAGGATGCGGCCGTCCCGGATCAGGCCGTCATGGCCGTGGCTGGTGAACGGATCGAGCGCGACGTCGCAGAGCACGCCGATCTCCGGGAACTCCTTCTTGATCGCACGCACCGCCTGGCAGACCAAATTGTCCGGGTTGCAGGCCTCGGAGCCGTGCTCGTCGCGCAGCGACGGCTCGGTATAGGGGAACAGCGCAATGCAGGGGATGTCCAGCTTGGCGGCACGCTCGGCATCGCGGACGATCTCGTCCACGCTCAGCCGCTCCACCCCGGGCATCGAGGCGACGGTGCTGCGGGTCCGGTCGCCCTGCACCACGAACAGGGGCCAGATCAGATCGTCCGTCGTGAGCACGTTCTCGCGCACCAGCCGGCGGGCCCATTCAGCTTTGCGGTTGCGGCGGGGACGGATGGTGAGGTCGAGCGCCGGCGTCAGTCCAGTGGCCGGATTGCGCGCGGTGTCGCGCAGGTCGATCGGGCGCCCGAATTTGATCGCCATGAGGGCTGGCTCCTTGCTGACCGGCGAGCCGGATTTTGACTTGTTGTAATTCCAACAATCTGTAGCACTTTGCCTGTCGCCCGTCACTTGACCTGACGCAAGCGGCCCGGTTGATTTCCGGCCCGGTTGATTTCACGGTGCCGGCCGGCCAAGAATCGCCATGCTCCTGGTCTTGAGAGGCCCCAATGACGACCCGCCTGTTCTGCTCGAGCTGCCATGGCTGAGATTCCCTCGGCGCGAGATCTGGCGCGTGACAACGCCGCCATGTCGATTGCCGCCATGTCCTCGGATCGGCGCGAGAGCGACGACAATGTCTGGACGCGGCGGCTCGTGCTGTTCCTGCGGGTCATGGCCATGCTCTCGATCGCCAAGGGCCTTTACCATTGGGCCCAGGTGACCGGCTTCATCGGCGGCGAGGACGACGCGTTCGAGAACCAGGCGATGGCCTGGCAGGCCGCGACGGTCTATTTCGCGGTGATCGAGCTCGTCGCCGCCGTGGGCCTGTGGCTGGCCACGCCGTGGGGCGCGGTGGTGTGGCTCACCACGGTCGTCTCGATGGCGGTCATCGAGCTCATGTTCCCGGGCATCTATGGCGGCAATCTGCTGGTGGTCGCGGGCGAGGCGGTCATGCTCGCCGCCTACCTCGTACTGGCCTGGATGG
Source organism: Bradyrhizobium sp. SZCCHNPS1003 (assembly GCF_032381555.1). Classification (NCBI taxonomy): domain Bacteria; kingdom Pseudomonadati; phylum Pseudomonadota; class Alphaproteobacteria; order Hyphomicrobiales; family Nitrobacteraceae; genus Bradyrhizobium; species Bradyrhizobium sp. SZCCHNPS1003. The sequence continues at coordinate 32,550 of NZ_JAUHIU010000029.1, read as the reverse complement.
CGGCCCGGGAGCGGCCACCATAGGTCGTGCGGAAAATTCGTTGCACGCTGTAAATCTTTTCAGCGCGATGCAAGTAATGTTTCGAACACCTTAAGAGCGTCCGCCACAGCTGTTACAGAGACCTTAGCAGCGCTACCCAAGCGTGTTTTGTAATGCGACAGGTGGGTGAAACGAACCGCGAACATCGCCCCTCGACCGTCAACGGACTCTTGCAAAAGCCTCTGTAATTACTGAATTAAAAGAGGATTCACTCTCCGCGATTCATTCTCTCTTTATGCTCTTATTTAAGGCGATCTTCAAAGCACGCCCCTTAAGTTCGTTCTATCAGACGGGACAAAAGTTTCGTCGAATAAGTCGACAAAAACGACGACAGGGGAAGTGTCATGATGAAAGCCGTTGCGACGGCCGTGGAGACTGCTGCGCCGGGCCAGGGCGGCACCGTGCAGTCGCTCTATCTGGAAGCACTGACGCTGGTGGAGCGGCTGCATCGCCGTCTGCTCGACGTCATCAAGGACGAGTTCGACCGCCGTGGTCGTTCCGATATCAATTCGGTCCAGGCGCTGCTGCTCTATAACATCGGCGACAAGGAGCTGACCGCGGGCGAGCTGCGCACGCGCGGCTACTATCTCGGCTCCAACGTCTCCTACAACCTGAAGAAGCTGGTCGAGCTCGGCTTCCTCGATCACCAGCGCTCGCGCGTCGATCGCCGCTCGGTCCGCATCCGCCTGACCCCGCAGGGGCAGGAGATCCGCCGCATCGTCGACTCGCTGTATCAGAAGCACGTCAAGACCGTGGAGCAGGTCGGCGGTATTTCGAGCGAGGAGTTCTCCACGCTCAACAAGTCGCTGCATCGTCTCGAGCGGTTCTGGACCGACCAGATCCTGTATCGCCTCTGAGCCGGTCTCACCGTTTCGGCTGAGCCGGCCTCAGACATCGAGAGCCAAAACCGGACAGCCGTTGATCGTCTGGAAGTCGTTCTTGCGCCGGCCCCTTCGGGCCGGCGTTTTCTTGTTCGCCTTGGCAAAAACCTTGGCAAAAACCCCGGTCCGAATTGGAACCAATCGAGGCTCCTGGGCTTATGTCCCTGGACCGGAGGTCGGACCATGCTGCACGATGCCGGAATGCAAGTCATGAACGTGGCGATGGTTGGGGATGCCTATGCCATCGCCTCCAACTATCTGCGTCTCTCCGGCGAGCTGCCAGAGGAGTTCGCGCCGAACGAGAGACTTGTCGACATCATCGTTCAGCTGATTCACCGCGGAGAATTCAACAAGCTCAAGCTCGCCAACAAGGCGATCTCGATGTTCAAGTCTGCCTGACGGCCTGACGTTCAAGAGGGGATGATATGGAAGCCGCCATCGATCGCATCATGCACACTTACGACCTGCTGGCGAACCGCACCGCCGCGGCGAGCGACGAGGCGCGCCGCAAGGTGAGCGCCTATATCCAGACCTTGTTCGAAGCCGGCGAGCGCGATCCGCACCGCCTGACGGTATGCGGCCTGACCTATCTGCGTCAGCTCGATGGCCGCGTCGATCCGGTGAAGGCGGGCTACACCGGCCTCTGATGTCTTTCGGTGCGGCATTGCTCGCCGCGCGCTTGCCTCACAACCTGTATGAGACCGTCCGGTTTCATGCAGGTTGTTTGTATTTGGGGGGCGATGCATTTGGTGTCCCGAGTCATTGTCGTGGCAGGAATCTTGGCCTTCGCGTGCGGTGAGCTGAGCCTGCCCACGAAGAGTATGGCTGAGACGGTTTAACCCCAGAAGGGACCGAACAGTCGAGAAGCACTGGCCACAATAGGCGCCTGCGCAGCGACGACGATCACGAAAATTGCTGATCGGTTTGATGAGCCGCTGTCGCCTACCCCGTTCAAGCGCGGCGAGAAGCGCGGCAAGTATGGTGATCCCATTATGGATCCGGGGAGGCACGTGCTGTACCAGAGCGGTGCCGAGCAGATCGACGCAGAGTGGAACGCCGCCGTGGCCCATTCCAAACTGGGCGATCCCGTGCGTCTCTGCACCGTCTGGAAGCCGAAGCAATGCCCGCCCGGCGATGATCGGGGGCAAGTCTACAAGGCGACCAATCTCCGGACCAAGGAAACGTGGCAGATGTCGGAAAGCTGGCACTCCTGCGGCGGGGCTTGAGCAGGGCTTGCACCGGACCTCGTCCACCATATCTGGCGCAAATATCCGGTTTGACCCGCAACCGCTTGGCCTGTCCCTTGGCCTGCCGCCGCCCATATGGTAAGGGCAGGGGTCTTTTCCGACCGACTTCACTGAACCGACCGCAGGCCACCTAAGGCCTTGCGGACGTGGAGATATTCCGCCGATGACCGCTTCCAGCGCCAAGCCCGCCTCGTCAGTCGATTCCTTCTTCTCCGCCACCCTGGCCGAGGCCGATCCCGAAATCGCCGCCGCCATCAAGGGTGAACTCGGTCGGCAACGGCACGAGATCGAGCTGATCGCCTCGGAAAACATCGTCAGCCGGGCGGTCCTGGAGGCCCAGGGCTCGGTGATGACCAACAAGTACGCGGAAGGGTATCCGGGCGCGCGCTATTATGGCGGCTGCGAATGGGTCGACGTCGCCGAGAACCTCGCGATCGACCGCGCCAAGAAGCTGTTCGGCGCCAATTTCGCCAATGTCCAGCCGAACTCCGGCAGCCAGATGAACCAGGCCGTGTTCCTGGCGCTCCTGCAGCCCGGCGACACCTTCATGGGCCTCGACCTCGCCGCCGGCGGCCATCTCACCCACGGCTCGCCGGTCAACATGTCCGGCAAGTGGTTCAAGGCCGCGCACTACACGGTCCGCCGCGACGATCATCTGATCGACATGGATGCGGTCGCCAAGCAGGCCGAGGAGGTCAAGCCGAAGCTGATCATCGCCGGTGGCAGCGCCTACTCGCGCCCGTGGGACTTCAAGCGCTTCCGCGAGATCGCAGACCACGTCGGAGCCTACCTCCTGGTCGACATGGCGCACTTCGCCGGTCTCGTCGCCGGCGGCGTACATGCCTCGCCGGTGCCGCATGCCCACGTCACGACGACCACGACCCACAAATCGCTGCGTGGCCCGCGCGGCGGCCTGATCCTCTGGAACGACGAGGCGCTGACCAAGAAGCTGAACTCGGCGATCTTCCCGGGCCTGCAGGGCGGTCCGCTGATGCATGTGATCGCGGCCAAGGCGGTGGCCTTCGCCGAGGCGCTGCGGCCGGAGTTCAAGACTTACGCGAAGAACATCGTCGAGAACGCGAAGGCGCTGGCGGAATCGCTGCGCGCGCACGGCTTCGACATCGTCTCCGGCGGCACCGACAACCATTTGATGCTGGTCGACCTCCGGCCCAAGGCCCTGAAGGGCAACGTTTCGGAGAAGGCGCTGGTCCGCGCCGGCATCACCTGCAACAAGAACGGCATCCCGTTCGACCCCGAGAAGCCGTTCGTCACCTCGGGCCTGCGCCTCGGCACCCCCGCGGCGACCACCCGCGGCTTCGGCGTCGCCGAATTCCAGCAGGTCGGCAGCCTGATCGCCGAGGTGCTCAACGCGATCGCGCAGGCCCCGGACGGCAGCGCGCCGCTGGTGGAAGCTGCGGTCAAGGAGAAGGTCAAGGCGCTGACCGACCGGTTCCCGATCTATCAGTAAGGCTTGAAGCCACAATGCGCTGCCCGAGCTGCAACAGCCTCGATACGCAGGTGAAGGACTCCCGCCCCACCGAGGATTCCTCGGTGATCCGGCGGCGGCGGGTCTGCGTCACCTGCAATTTCCGCTTCACGACCTTCGAGCGGGTGCAGCTGCGCGAACTGACCGTGATCAAGCGCAACGGCCGCCGCGTGCCGTTCGACCGCGACAAGCTGATGCGCTCGGTGCAGATCTCCTTGCGCAAGCGCTCGGTCGATCCGGAGCGGGTCGAGAAGATGGTCTCGGCGATCGTGCGCGAGCTCGAGAGCGGCGGTGAGTCGGAGGTGTCCTCGGAGGCGATCGGCGAGATCGTGATGGAGCATCTGCGCGATCTCGACGACGTGGCCTATGTCCGCTTCGCCTCGGTCTACCGCAATTTCCGCGAGGCCAAGGATTTCGAGGCCGTGCTCGGCGAGCTCTCGGCGGAGGACGAAGCACCGCGCCTCGCGCCGGTCCGCAAATGATCTTCCGGGTTCTGGTCGATCAGGTCGGCGAGAAGCTGAAGGCTCAGAAAGACGCCGACCGCCGCTTCATGCAGCTGGCGCTGACGCTCGGCCGCCGCGGGTTGGGGCGGACCTGGCCCAATCCCGCCGTCGGTGCCGTGGTGGTCAAGGACGGCGTGATCGTCGGCCGCGGCTGGACCCAGCCCGGTGGACGTCCTCATGGCGAGCCCGAGGCGCTGCGCCGTGCCGGGGAGGCAGCCAAAGGCGCCACGCTCTACGTGACGCTGGAGCCGTGCTCGCATGTCGGCAAGTCGCCGCCTTGCGTGGACGCGGTTATCGCAGCCGGAATCAGCCGCGTCGTCTCGGCGATCGAGGATCCCAATCCGGAGGTCGCAGGGCAGGGACATGCGAAGCTCCGCGCTGCCGGCATCCAGGTCGAGGTCGGCCTCTGCTCGGCGGACGCCAAGCGCGACCATTCGGGTCATTTCCGACGCATCCGCGACGGGCGGCCGCATGTGATCCTGAAGCTTGCCGTCTCGGCCGACGACAAGATTGCAGCCGCGGGCAACACGCCGGTCGCGATCACCGGCGAAGCGGCGCGGACGCGCGTGCATGTGTTGCGTGCCCAGAGCGACGCGATCCTGATCGGCGTGCGCACCGCGATCGCCGACGATCCGCTGCTGACCTGCCGGCTGCCCGGCATGGAATCCCGCTCGCCGGTCCGTGTCGTGCTCGACCCCGTCCTGCGCCTCCCGACCGCCAGCCGTCTGGTGCAGTCAGCGCGGACGACGCCGCTTTGGCTCGTTGCCTCTGAGGTGGCGGAGCCCGCCGCAGCGACCAAGCTGGGGGCCGCCGGCGCGCAGGTGATCCGCCTGCCGCCGCAGGTCGCACCGTCGGCACTGGAGCCACCCGCCGTGCTCAAGGCGCTCGCCGAGAAGGGCATCACCCGTTTGATGATCGAAGGCGGCAGCCGCGTCGCATCATCTTTCATGGCAAGTGGCCTGGTCGATGAAATCTGGCTGCTGCGTGGTCCCGGGGAGATCGGAGCGGACGGGATCGCTGCGCTGGATGCATTGCCGCTGACCGCAATCACGCAGTCGCCGGCCTATCGCGTTCGTGCTAGCGAAACGCTCGATCCCGACACCCTTACGATTTACGAGCGCGCGTAATGTTTACCGGCATCGTCACCGACATCGGCGAGATCGTCAGCCTGACGCCGCGGACCGAGGGCAAGCTGCACCGGCTGCGCATCGCCTGCAGCTACGACCAGGCCACGATCGCCGATGGCGCGTCCATCGCCAACAACGGCGTCTGCCTCACGGTCGTGCAGTCGGGCCTCACCGACGGCAAGACCTGGTTCGAGGTCGATGCCGCCGCGGAGACGCTGGCGCTGACCACGGCCAAGCACTGGCGCGTCGGAACGAAGCTGAACCTGGAGCGGGCGCTGAAGATCGGCGACGAACTCGGCGGTCACATCGTCTCGGGTCATGTCGACGGCATCGCGACCATCGTCAGCCGCGACGACCTGCCTGATATGGCGCGGTTCGTGCTGAAGACAACGCGGGATCTGGCGCGCTTCATCGCCACCAAGGGCTCAGTCACCCTCGACGGCGTCTCGCTCACGGTCAACACCGTCGACGAACTGGCCTTCTCGGTGCTGATCATTCCGCATACGCTGTCGGTCACCACGCTGTCGTCCTGGCAGGCCGGCAGCGAGGTCAATATCGAGGTCGACCTGATGGCGCGCTATGCCGCGCGCCTTACGGAAATGAAGTAGCCTCGAAGGGGGCTTTCCGTCTTGGCTTTGCGGGCGCTGGCGCCTACAAGGCCAGCCCTGATTGCGAGGAGGCGCTGATGTGTCGTCTCGCTGCATGAGGCCGATTTCATCTCGCCCTTCGCGAGGCGGCCGGATGGCCGCTCCCTTGGGACGAGGCACCTGAAGACAATGGAAACAGAACCATGGCAGACGCACGGCGCGCGCCGCTCAAAGACCAGACCGACATCTCCGGCGCCCGGGCGCTGATCGTCGAGGCCCGCTTCTACGACGACCTTCAGGATGCCCTGCTGGAGGGCGCCACCGCCGAGCTGAAGGCGGCGGGCGTGGGCTATGATGTTCTCACGGTCACCGGATCGTTGGAGATTCCGGCGACCATTGCCATTGCGCTCGATGCGGCCGCCAAGAACGGCAAGCCCTATGATGCGGCGATCGCGCTCGGTTGCGTCATCCGCGGCGACACCATCCATTTCGAGATCGTGTCGCAGGAGTCCTCGCGGGCGCTGATGGACCTGTCGGTGGCGCGCGGCCTACCGCTCGGCAACGGCATCCTGACGGTCAACACCGAGGACCAGGCCTGGGCGCGCGCCCGCGTCTCGGAAATGAACAAGGGCGGCGATGCTGCGCGGGCCGCGCTCGCCGTGCTGCGCATCAAACGCCGTCTGGCGCGAGGCTGAGATGGCCGAGAGCAGCAACAAACCGTTCAAGGGCCCGGTCAGAGCAAACGATCGGAAGGCCAACCGGCGCGGCGCGGCGCGGCTTGCCGCCGTGCAGGCGCTCTACCAGATGGACATCGCCGGCGCCGGCATCAACGACGTGCTGGCCGAGTTCGAGAGCCACTGGCTCGGCAACGAGGTCGAGGGCGAGCAGTATCTGCCGGCCGAGGCCGCCTTCTTCCGCGACATCGTCTCCGGCGTGGTGCGCGACCAGACCAAGATCGATCCCGTGCTCGATACGGCGCTGGAGCGCGGCTGGCCGCTGCAGCGGATCGAGGCGATCTTGCGCGCGGTGCTGCGTGCCGGCGCCTATGAGCTGGAGCGGCGCAAGGACATTCCGGCGCGGGTCGTCGTGTCCGAATATGTCGACATCGCCCATGCCTTCGTCGAGCGCGACGAGACCGGCATGGTCAACGCCGTGCTGGAGCAACTCGCCCGGCAATACCGAGCCGACGAGATGGGGCCGAAGTAGCGATGGGGGGCGCCGGAGCACGATCGCTGCGAACCGGCGCGATGCCAGTCTCTTTCCTCGACTGTCATCACCCGCGACGGCGGGTGATCCCGTATTCCAGAGACGTTCAAGGGATACGGAAGGGCTGCGGCGTACTGGATCGCCCGGTCCCGTCTTCGCCTTACGGCTTCGACGCAGCGACTGATGCGAGGGCGCGCCGCAGCTTTAGCGAAGGCGGCGAGCCGGGCGATGACAGCAGAGTGTGCAAAGTGTGGGGGACGAGCGCGTGACCCACAACCCCTCCGGCGAAGACTCCCTGATCGCTCGCTATTTCAAGCCGCTGGCGACCGACCCCGGCGCCTTCGGCCTCATCGACGATGCCGCGATCATTCCGGCCAATGGTGACGACATCGTCGTCAAGACCGACGCCATCGTCGAAGGCGTCCATTATCTCGCCAACGATCCCCCCGACACCATCGCGCGCAAGGCGCTGCGGGTGAACCTGTCCGATCTCGCCGCCAAGGGCGCCGTGCCCACCGGCTTCGTCCTGACGCTGGCGCTGCGCGAGAAGGACGAGGCGTGGCTGTCGGAGTTCGCGCGTGGCCTCGGCGAGGACGCGGCTGCGTTCGGCTGTCCGCTGCTCGGTGGCGACACCGTGTCGACGCCGGGTCCCGTGATGATCTCGATCGCAGCCTGGGGGCGGGTGCCTAGGGGCCGGATGGTGCATCGCTTCGGGGCGCGTCCCGGCGACCGGGTGATGGTCACGGGAACGATCGGTGATGCCGCGCTCGGCCTGCGCATCCTGACGGGCACAGCGGAGGCCGCGGCGCTGGCCGACGATCCCGCCGCGCGGGATATGCTGATCGGTCGTTATCGCACGCCGCAGCCACGCAATGCGCTGGCCGCGGCCGTGAGAGACTACGCGACCGCCTCGATGGACGTCTCCGATGGCCTCGCGGGCGACCTGATCAAGCTCTGCGCCGCCTCTTCCGTGAGCGCCGACATCGCGCTGTCACACATTCCACGATCGCCGGCAGCGGCGAAGCTGCTCGCTGTCGGGGCCGCGCAGCTTGAAAGCATGATCTCCGGCGGCGACGATTACGAGATCCTCTGCACTGTTCCCGCAGCGCAATGCGCAGCGTTCCGTGCTGCAGCCGAGACGGCGGGCGTAGCCGTTACCGACATCGGCGCCATGGTCGAAGGAACGCGAGCCCCGCGCTTCCTGGACGGGCAGGGCCGTCCCGTCACACTGACGCGCTTGTCCTTCAGCCACTTCTGACACCTATTTGCACCGCACAATGCGACCAAAGAAGCGTCTGAATTTGGAGCGGTTCAGGCGTCGCGGCGTTGCGTCATCATGGCGATTTTGGCAAGCTTCATGATGTTCGAGGCGGCTCCGCCCGGGGCGGCCTGACAGGGGGCGTGCGTCGCACCATCGCGGCGTGACGTAGTTAGAAAAAGCAAAGAGCCGAGGAAACTAAATGTCAGCTTTATGGGTGATCGTGCTCTGCGGAGCGCTGTCGATCGTCTATGCGATCTGGGCCACACAATCGGTGCTCAGCGCGGACGCCGGCAATGCGCGCATGCAGGAAATCGCGGCGGCCGTGCGTGAGGGCGCGCAGGCCTATCTTCGCCGCCAATACATGACGATCGGAATCGTCGGTGTCGTGATCTTCGTGCTCCTTGCGTATTTCCTCGGAATGCTCGTCGCGATCGGCTTTGCGATCGGCGCGATCCTCTCCGGCGCGGCCGGCTTCATCGGCATGAACGTGTCGGTGCGCGCCAACGTCCGCACGGCACAGGCGGCCATCACCTCGCTCGCCGGCGGCCTCGAACTCGCCTTCAAGGCCGGCGCCATCACCGGTCTGCTCGTGGCCGGTCTCGCGCTGCTCGGTGTCACCATCTATTTCGGCATCCTGACCGGCTTCATGAAGCTCGCGCCGGACAGCCGCACCGTGATCGACGCGCTGGTCGCGCTCGGCTTCGGTGCCTCGCTGATCTCGATCTTCGCCCGTCTCGGCGGCGGCATCTTCACCAAGGGCGCCGACGTCGGCGGTGATCTCGTCGGCAAGGTCGAAGCCGGCATCCCGGAGGACGATCCGCGCAACCCCGCGACCATCGCCGACAACGTCGGCGACAACGTCGGTGACTGCGCCGGCATGGCCGCCGACCTGTTCGAGACCTACGCGGTGACCGCGGTCGCCACCATGGTCCTGGCGGCCATCTTCTTCGCCAAGTCGTCGCTGTTGACCAACATGATGACCCTGCCGCTCGCCATCGGCGGCATCTGCATCATCACCTCGATCGCAGGCACCTTCTTCGTCAAGCTCGGCGCCAGCCAGTCGATCATGGGCGCGCTCTACAAGGGCCTGATTGCGACCGGCGTCCTCTCGCTCGGTGGCGTGGCGCTGGCCATCGCCTGGCTGATCGGCTTCGGCAAGCTCGACGGCGTCGACTACACCGGCACGGCGCTGTTCATGTGCGGCGTGGTCGGCCTGGTCGTCACCGGCCTCATCATCTGGATCACCGAATACTACACCGGCACCGACTTCCGCCCGGTGAAGTCGATTGCGGCGGCCTCGGTGACCGGTCACGGCACCAACGTCATCCAGGGTCTCGCCATCTCGATGGAATCGACCGCGCTGCCCGCGATCGTCATCATCGCCGGCATCCTGGTCACTTATAGCCTGGCCGGCCTGTTCGGCATCGCGATCGCCACCACGACCATGCTCGCTTTGGCCGGCATGATCGTCGCGCTCGACGCCTTCGGCCCGGTCACCGACAATGCCGGCGGCATCGCCGAGATGGCCGGTCTGCCGAAGGAGGTCCGCAAGTCGACCGACGCGCTCGACGCGGTCGGCAACACTACCAAGGCGGTCACCAAGGGCTACGCGATCGGCTCGGCCGGTCTCGGCGCGCTGGTGCTGTTCGCGGCCTATAACCAGGACCTCCAGTTCTTCATCGCGGATTCGGCGCACCATCCCTATTTCGCGGGGATCAAGCCGGACTTCTCGCTGAACAACCCTTATGTCGTGGTTGGTCTGCTGTTCGGCGGCCTGCTGCCGTATCTGTTCGGCGCGATGGGCATGACCGCGGTCGGCCGTGCGGCCGGCGCGATCGTCGAGGAGGTGCGGCGTCAGTTCCGCGAGAAGCCGGGCATCATGCAGGGCACCGACAAGCCTGACTACGGTAAGGCGGTTGACCTGCTGACCAAGGCGGCGATCAAGGAGATGATCATCCCCTCGCTGCTGCCGGTGCTGTCGCCAATCGTCGTGTACTTCCTGATCTACGCCATCGCGGGCGGCGGCGCAGCCGGCAAGTCGGCGGCGTTCTCGGCCGTCGGCGCCATGCTGCTCGGCGTCATCGTCACCGGCCTGTTCGTCGCGATCTCGATGACCTCGGGCGGCGGCGCCTGGGACAACGCCAAGAAGTACATCGAGGACGGCCACTACGGCGGCAAGGGGTCGGATGCTCACAAGGCGGCGGTGACGGGTGACACTGTCGGCGACCCCTACAAGGACACGGCCGGCCCCGCGGTGAACCCGATGATCAAGATCACCAACATCGTGGCCCTGCTGCTGCTGGCGATCCTCGCGCACTGAGCGGGGCGATGTCCTGACCAATAAAAACCCCGCGGCGCGAGCCGCGGGGTCTTTCATTGTCTCTCGTTGTGTCGTGACGCCATCTATTCCGCCGCGCGCTGCCGCGTCCGATACGACTGCAGCGTGCTCTGCGCGGTTCGCGGCTGCATTTGCGAGAAGCTCGCCAGATGCTGGTCGAGCTGTGGGCGTGCGCTGCCGCTGGCATGCGCCTGCATGAACAGCAGCGTCGTGGTGGTGACCCAGGACAGGTCGAACGCCTTGGCGAGCACCAGGAGCTGATCTGGCTGGTTGCGCACGAAGGCGCGCTCGACCACGTCGAGCGGCAGCTTGCACATCAGGGACAGCGCCAGCGTGACCTTGTCGAAGCTGCCTTCCTTGGCGAAGCCGTGCAGCTGCGCCTCGTGGAGCTGGCCGGTCGCGTGCAGCAGCTCGACATAGTCCTTGGCGGTGACGAAATCGGCCGAGCGCGTCCGCGCGGCGGCCTGCAGATGATCCGAAGCCTGCGCCACGGCGAGCTCGACGATCTCGGCCCGCGCCGCATCAGCGCTGGCGAGCTGGCTGCGCACCGCGTCGGAGGCTTCGACGAACAGCCGGACCAAGCACCTCGCGTGGGCTGTCGGGTCGGCTCCAGAGCTTCAAGGCGAGGCCGGGATCTTCGGATGCCTTCGTCACCAGGCCGGAGAAGCCGTGATCGGAGAAGCGCGCGCCGCCATTGTTGGCGGTGTTCGAAACGACGGCCTGATTGCCGCGATCGACCAGAACGTCGGTGACGGATTCCGTGAGGATCTTGCGGTCGGAGATCGCGAGCAGATGCTCCTGGCCCCGGGTCTGCGCGGTCGCGACCAGGGTCTCGTCGTCGAGCCGTTCGCTCTGGCGCAGCACGGAACCTGCCACCGCGATCGTCTCGTCGCTGGCGAGCAGACGGAGCAGCCGCGGCGGTGCGTCAGGCAGCATCGCGAGCCGGCTGCCGAGCTGCGCCCGCGCCGCAATGGCGACGTTGTCGAGCAGCTTGAACAGCACGTGGTCGAACAGATCGACATGTTCTTCGGTGAACTTGCCCGAGCCCACGACGAACAGGTCGGTGACGCGCTCCAGGATCTCGGCGCGCCGCGACACGTATCGGCTGGCGAGAATGTCTTCGAGCTGGTGGAGAACGCTGTTGGGCAAGGCACGGCTCATGCGATGGACATCGCCGGCGCCTGCCCCTCGGACGGTGATCGGACCGCATCCACGCGAGGTCGTCGGCCCGGCATCGGCTGATGGTATCTCGCAACCAGATCAAGGACGCGCGGCCGCCATCTATCGCACCATCCCGCTTAAGGTGCCGTTACACCACGAACCCTATTCCAATGCTCCACCGAGACGCGGCGCCGCCGGGCCCAGGGGCTACTTCACGTCCATCTGCAGGCCTTCCTTCTGGATGATCGACGCGAACTTGGCTGTCTCGGCCTGGACGAAGTCGCCGAACTGCTGCGGCGTGCCGTAGTCGGCGCGGGCGCCCATGGCCGCGATGTTCTTAGCGATGTCCTCGCGCTCCAGCATCGCCTTGACCTGCAGGTTGAGCGTGCTGACGATCTCCGGCGGGCAGGCCTTGGGCAGGAACACGCCGAACCAGGACGACACGTCGAACTTGGCCAGCTCCGGCGCGCTTTCGCGCATCGTCGGCAGGTCGGGCGCATTGGCGCTGCGCTCCGGCGTCGTCACGCACAGGCCGGTCAGCTTGCCGTCCTGCACCTGCGGCAGCGACGGAAACAGATTGTCGAACAGGATCTGGATGTCGCCGGCGAGCGCGGCCTGCAGCGCGGGGCCGGCGCCGCGGAACGGGATGTGCGTCATCTTCAACCCGGTGAGCTGCAGGAACCAGGCGCCGGTGAGATGCGGGCTCTGGCCGACGCCTGACGAGCCGTAGTTGAGCTTGTCGGGATTGGCCTTGAGGTAGGCGATCAGCTCGGGGATCGACTTGATCCCGGTCGACGGATGCGCCGAGACGATGTTCGGGATGCGGATCATGTTGGACACCGCCTGCAGCTGATCCGGCTTGTAGGCGAGGTTGCGGAAGATCGAATAGGCGATCGCGTTGGGACCGGGATTGCCGATCAGGATCGTGTACCCGTCCCCCTTGGTGTTACGCGCGACCTCGGCGGTGCCGATCGTGCCGCCACCGCCGGAGCGATTCTCGACCACCGCCGATTGTCCCCAAACCGTCTGCAGATGCGCGGCCAGCAGCCGTCCCATCACGTCGGTGCTGCCGCCGGGCGCGGCGGGCACGATCAGCTTGATCGTCTCGGTCGGACGCCAGTCGGCGAGACTCGTGCGCGGCAGAATGGCGGCGGTCGACAGCGCTGCGGCTCCGGACAGAAGCCTGCGGCGCGACAGCGCGATGCAATGAGCCAATGATTCCTCCCTGCTCTTGTTTTGCAGCAGGGTAGGGAAGATTGCAGCGCCAGAGCAAGCAGGCCAATTGCGCGCGAGCTGCGCAATTCAGCGCAGCGGTCCGGCTTTGTGCCGTGGCCCGGAATCACATTCCGGGCTGCGGCGATCGTGTCGGGATCAGTTGAAGCTGAGCAGCTTGAACAGCGGTGTCAGGTAGCTGAGCTCCTGGCCGGAGGTCGGCGTGGTGCGGCTGACGAAGTCGAAGATCTTGCCGTCCTTCATGCCGTAATTGGCGAGCCGCCGGACCTGGCGGTTCTTGTCGAAATAGATCGCGATGACGCGCTGATCGACCACCTTCTGGTTCATGAAGGCGACAGGGCGCTCGGCGCGCTGGGAGATGTAGTAGAATACCTCGCCCTCGAGCGTCGCCACCGTCGACGGCGTGCCCATCACGATCAGCACCTGGTCCTGGCTGGCGCCGATCGGGATCTGCTCCAGCGCGCCGGGGGGCATGATGTAGCCCTTCTGGAACTGCTCGCCGGTGCAGGCGGCCAGCGCTAGGCAGGTCAGCGCGATCGCGCCGGCGGTGCGCAGTCGGGTGCTCAGGCCGCGGGAGAGCAGGCGGGCAGTCGTTCGCATTGTCTGGGTCATCTTCTTCAGATCGGATCCCGTCCCCTTGCGTCGGGCAGGGCGTTGACGTACCGGGCAAACTTGCGGATTGCAACATGCCCCCGAACAGGGTCAGGGAAACTCGACCGCGGAACCGTCATGCTCTGGCCATTCAACCTTCTCAGCAAATCCCGACCGTCCCCGCGCGGGACCATCGAGCCGATCTATGGCACGATCGTGGCACAAACCCGAGACCCGTTGTTTTATAGACACTTGAATGTCCCCGACACGGTCGAGGGACGGCTCGATCTGCTGATTCTGCACCTCTGGCTGGTGCTGCGGCGGCTGCGCGGGGTGGGGTCGGAGCTATCGCAGGCGCTATTCGACCGCTTCTGCGACGACATGGACGACAATCTGCGCGAGATGGGGGTGGGGGATCTCACCGTGCCGAAGCGGATGCAGAAGTTCGGCGAGGCATTCTATGGCCGCACCGCCGCCTATGACCTCGCCTGGTCCGAGAGCGAGGCCCGGCTGGCGGAGGCGCTGCAGAAGAATATCTTGAACGGGGAGCATCCGGACAGCGCAGCCGGACTTGCCGCCTATGCGGCGCGGGTGGCCGCGCACCTCGCCGCTCTCGACGACAACAGGCTGCTCGGCGCCGGCTGGAGCTTCCCGCAGCCGGTGCAGCAGGACTAGCGAGATGAGCAGAGACACAGACACATCGCGACAGACGGGGCGAGATCCGGCGAAGGATCCCTGGCGGGCGCCGCCGGTGATCGTGGCGCAGATTCCGGAGGCCGGCCTGCATCGCGAGATCGAGGCCGACGAAGCCACGCGCCGCGCGCTCGCCGCGCTTGCCGAGCTGCGCGAGGTCATCTCGGCCCATGCCTCGTTCGACGTCGTCCAGAAGCGCGACGGCAAGGTGCATGTCGAGGGCCGGGTGCGGGCCCGGATCGGTCAGACCTGCGTCGTCACGCTCGATCCGATCGAGATCGAGATCGACGAGCCGATCGACCAGATGTTCGCCCCGCCGGAGCAGATTCCCGAGCTTGCCGATCTGGTCGAGGACGATCCCAACAGCGAGGTGGAGACGGCTGATCCGCCGGAGCCGATCATTGGCGGGCAGATCGACCTCGGCCGGCTTGCCGCCGACGCGCTGTTCCTGGGGATCGATCCCTATCCGCGCAAGCCGGGTGCCGTGTTCGAGCAGCCGACGGCGGCAGCCGCCGAGCCGGAGGACCATCCCTTCGCGGCGCTGAAGGCGCTGAAATCGGCAGATGCCGCCGCCCCGGGCGCCGTCAAAGCGAAGAAAACGGGTGAGGATTGACGCGCCGTTGTGCAGGCCGGAAGCGGTCGATCCTGTCACAAAGCCTCTCGAAATCCTCTCAAGCTGCTGATTTCGATGGCAAAGACGGGTCCGTGCTGGCCCCGGACCGCGTGGCGGTTGCAAATTGCATTGCCCCCGGGAGGTTGTTTCGACACGGAGAGACGCTATTGTCGCGCCCGGGTCGGGGTGCGACGAAAAGGCCCGGACGGCCTCTGGCCGGTCCATCGGCCGCGCAATGCCTCTGAACGACCGCCAAACACGGCCAACCAAGTCACGGCCAAGACGAGACAAAGCTCGAGATCAGGTTTCCGGGACGTCATGCCTCAAAAGGTTCGAATCGCGCTGGACGCCATGGGCGGGGATTTCGGCGCGGCCATCGTCATTCCCGGTGCTGCGATCGCACTGAGCCGCCATCCGGATGCGGAGT
The DNA here is from genome assembly GCF_032381555.1 of Bradyrhizobium sp. SZCCHNPS1003. Taxonomy (NCBI): domain Bacteria; kingdom Pseudomonadati; phylum Pseudomonadota; class Alphaproteobacteria; order Hyphomicrobiales; family Nitrobacteraceae; genus Bradyrhizobium; species Bradyrhizobium sp. SZCCHNPS1003. The sequence continues at coordinate 17,157 of NZ_JAUHIU010000029.1, read as the reverse complement.
TTCTGCTGTTCGGCGATAGCGCCAAGATCGTACCCGAACTCGACCGGCATCCGCGGCTGAAGGCCGTCTCGCGGGTCATCCACACCGACGTCGCCGTCAGCATGGAGGACAAGCCGAGCCAGGCGCTCCGGCGCGGCCGAAAGACCTCGTCGATGTGGCTCGCGCTCGAGGCAGTCAAGAAGGGGGAGGCCGACGTCGCCGTATCCGCCGGCAACACCGGCGCGCTGGTGGCGATGGCGCGCTTCTGCCTGCGCACGCTGGACGGGATCGACCGGCCGGCTCTGGCCGCGATCTGGCCGACCGCGCGCGGCGAATCGGTCGTGCTCGACCTCGGTGCGACGATCGGCGGCGATGCCCACCATCTCGTCGCGCTGGCCGTGATGGGCGGCGCGCTGGCGAGCGTGCTGTTCAACAAGCCGCGGCCGACCGTCGGCCTTCTCAACATCGGCGTCGAGGAGATCAAGGGCCATGAGGAGATCCGCGAGGCGGCCGAGCAGCTGCGCGCGATGAACCTGCCGCAGCTCGACTATATCGGCTTCGTCGAGGGCGACGGCATTGGCAAGGGTGCGGCCGACGTGGTCGTGACCGAGGGCTTCAGCGGCAACATCGCTTTGAAGACGGCCGAGGGCACCGTCCGCCAGGTCACGGATTTCCTGCGCGGCGCGATCCAGGCGAGCTGGCTTGCCCGGATCGGCTATCTGTTGGCCCGCGGCGCCTTTGCCGCTTTGCGGGCCCGGCTCGACCCGCGCAAATCCAACGGCAGCGTGGTGCTCGGCCTCAAGGGCATGGTGGTCAAGAGCCACGGCGGAACCGATGCCGAGGGCTTTGCCTCGGCGGTCAGGGTTGGCTATGAGATGGCCCGCTACGATCTCCTGACCAAGATCAATCAAACACTCAATCCCGACGGAGGCGCGCCGGCGTCCGAACCCGTCGCCCAGGAGGCTGTCTCGTGACAATTCGTTCGGTCGTGCTCGGCTGTGGCTCCTACCTCCCGCAGCGGGTCGTGACCAATGCCGAGCTGGCAAGCCGCATCGAGACCTCGGACGAGTGGATCGTCCAGCGCACCGGCATCCGTGAGCGCCATGTCGCAGCCGACGGCGAGTTCACCTCACATCTGGCGATCAACGCGGCCCGGGCCGCCCTTGCGGCGGCCGACGTCGATCCGCAGTCGATCGACCTGATCGTGCTCGGCACCTCGACGCCGGACAACACCTTTCCGGCGACCGCGGTCGCGGTCCAGAACGAACTCGGCATCCACCATGGCGCGGCGTTCGACCTGCAGGCGGTCTGCTCGGGCTTCGTCTTTGCGCTCGCCACCGCCGACAATTTCCTCCGCAGCCGCTCGTTCAAGCGTGCGCTCGTGATCGGCGCCGAGACCTTCTCGCGCATCCTCGACTGGAACGACCGCACCACCTGCGTGCTGTTCGGTGACGGCGCGGGCGCGTTGATCCTGGACGCCCAGGAGCAGGGCGGCACGTCGGCCGATCGCGGCGTATTGACCACGCATCTGCGCTCCGACGGTCGCCACAAGGCCAAGCTCTATGTCGACGGCGGTCCGTCCTCGACCCAGACCGTCGGGCATCTGCGGATGGAGGGCCGCGAGGTGTTCAAGCACGCGGTCGGCATGATCACCGACGTGATCGTCGACGCCTTCGATGCCACCGGCCTGTCGGCCGAGACCATCGACTGGTTCGTGCCGCACCAGGCCAACAAGCGAATCATCGACGCTTCGGCGCACAAGCTGCACATCGCGCCGGAGAAGGTGGTCTTGACGGTCGATCTGCATGGAAATACCTCCGCTGCCTCGATCCCGCTGGCGCTGGACGTGGCCGTCAAGGACGGCCGCATCAAGAAGGGCGACGTGGTTTTGCTGGAGGCGATGGGCGGCGGCTTCACCTGGGGCTCGGCCCTGGTGCGCTGGTGAGCCTGCCGTGCGGCGGGATTACGCCCAGAGATCGGCACTACGGCCTGTACTTCTATTCACGCTGCTGTTGACCACCGCCGCTTAACCTCTTAATTTCCGGAGCGAATTATTCGCCGTGAGTTTGGGGCAGGCGATGGCGGGAACCGGAAAAACAGTCACACGCGTCGATCTCTGCGAGGCAGTCTACCAGAAGGTGGGGCTGTCGCGGACGGAGTCGTCTGCATTCGTCGAGCTGGTCTTGAAAGAGATCACCGACTGCCTTGAGCGCGGCGAGACGGTCAAGCTATCGTCCTTCGGGTCGTTCATGGTGCGCAAGAAGGGGCAGCGCATCGGACGAAACCCCAAGACCGGCACGGAAGTGCCGATCTCGCCGCGGCGAGTCATGGTGTTCAAGCCGTCCGCGATCCTGAAGCAGCGCATCAACGGCCAACAGGGCAGCGGCAAGATGAACGGCGAGGCCAGCGCCGAGTTCGGCGCCGAGCCGGAATAGGGCCGGGGCCGTCGCCCCGCCGCATTGTCGGCAGGGCCGTGACAAACGCGTATCGTTCGTTCCGCGTACAGTTCGTCCAATCTATTCAGCGTAGTCTGCCACTTTCTTGTCAGCACGATCGAAGGGGAACGGGCATTTGGACAAGGCGCCGGATGCGTTTCGGACGATCAGCGAGGTCGCGCAGGAGCTCGACATTCCGCAGCACGTGCTGCGGTTTTGGGAGACCCGGTTCGCCCAGATCAAGCCGATGAAGCGGAGCGGGGGCCGGCGCTATTACCGGCCCGACGACGTCGACCTGCTCAAGGGCATCCGGCGCCTGCTCTATGGCGAAGGCTACACCATCAAGGGGGTGCAGCGGATCCTGAAGGAGCACGGCGTCAAGTCGGTCCAGGGACTGGCCGACAGCTCTGCCGCGGTCTCGTTCGGGGCGATGGAGGAGACGCTCGGCCAGGCCCTCATGGAGGAGGAGCCGATCGGCGAGGCCGAGGTCGAATCGGAGGACGAGGAGGAGGCCTCCGACGAGGAGGGTATCGACTTCCGCTTCGTCGATACCGAGGACGACATCCTCGACACCTTCCGGGTCGGCCCGCCCGCCCGCGCCGGCATGAAGCCGGAGGAGCGCGACAAGCTCCAGGGCGTGCTCAAGGAGCTGCTCGACTGCCGCGCGCTGCTCGATCGCGCCATGAAAGAGGTGTGAGGGGCGCCTGCTGCCCTAAACACAGGATGAGCCGACGGCGCCAAGCCATTTGCCAGTTCGGAGCCGCAGCGGCGCCACGAGTCGGCTGCGCTCCCCTCCCCCTTGTGGGGAGGGGTTGGGGGTGGGGGTCCCCGACCTCCGCTCTATCCAGCGCGCCAACGAAACCCGTCCGCCGTGCCTTGCATCCCATCCCGATCACGGCTACACGATCGGCCATCGGAGCGTGGCGCAGCCCGGTTAGCGCACTAGTCTGGGGGACTAGGGGTCGTGGGTTCGAATCCCGCCGCTCCGACCATTTTCTCGAATCGCCACATTTGACATCGGCCGATGCGTTTCAGCGTGGCCCTGCCGCGGCCGCTTCGTCCGTGAGACTGGCTTTTCAAGCCGCAGACCGCCCCCTAAACTCCCGAATTGGGCCGCTGGACGCTGTTCGATCCGGCTCGTTTCATTTGTGAACTTTGTTGCCGAGACTTCCGTCATGGACGCCGCCGTCGCCGACATCTCCTTTGGGCATTTCGAGAACGCCGAGCAGATCGCCTTCTGGAACGGTGCGGGCGGCGGGCGCTGGGTCGCGCGCCGCGCCGAGATCGATGCGCTACTGGCGCCGGTGCAGGAGGCGCTGCTGGAGCGTGCGGCGATCCAGGCGGGCGAGCGGGTGCTCGACATCGGCTGCGGTTGCGGGGCGACCTTGATCGCGGCGGCCGAGAAGGTCGGCCCCGGCGGCAGCGTGCTTGGCCTCGACGTGTCCGCAGCCATGCTGACCGCGGCCCACGAGTTCGCCCCCGCCGATGCGCCGGTGAGCTTCGTGCAGGGCGACGCCATGGTGCATCACTTCAAGGCCGCGAGCGCCGATCTCATGATCTCGCGCCTCGGCGTCATGTACTTCGCCAATCCGGTGCGCGCCGTGCTCAACATCCGCAATGCGCTGCACTCGGAGGGGCGCGTCGCCTTCGCCTGCTGGGGCGAGCTGCGCGACAACCCGTGGGCGCTGGAGCCGCTGCAGGCGGCCTATGACCACGTGCCGAAGTTGCCGGGATTGCCGCCGCACGCGCCGGACGATTTCGCGTTCGGAGCCGCCGAGTGGATCGAGAAGGTCATGACCGATGCCGGGCTGCGGCGCATTCGGCTGGAACGCCACGACATCGCGCTCGACTTCGGCGCAGGCGCCGGCCTCGACAGCGCGGTGCAGACGGCGCTCACGATCGGGCCCGCCGGCCGCGCCGTGGCCGGGCAGCCGTCCGAGGCCACGGAGGCCGCGATCGCTGCCGTGAGGAAGGCGCTGGCGCGCTACGCCAAGGGGCCGCGCGTCGTGGTGCCGGCATCGTTCTGGATCGTGACAGCGGTCGATCCGTAATGCGACGGCCGCGCCGGAGCTCAAGCGCGGCGCCATCTATGCGAGCGCGGAACTTGCGACAGCGCATATGCGATAGAAAGAACGCGTTTCGAGATGTGCAAGATGACGAGACTGCTCTCAGCCGGTGCAGTGTTGGTCGGCTTCCTGTCGGCGGCGAAGGCCGACGTTCAAATCAATATGCAGCCAGGCTCACAATGCTGGTCCTACCAAGGATTGGATACGCGATTTTACGGCAACTTTGCCGGCGGCCAAGCTCTGACCGTCGGGATTGTCGAGCAGCAATTGAACGAGAAAGGTGGGATGGAGGCGGTTGTCTATAGTGGCGCGCAGGTCTGGGTGAACGGTCCTGATGGTTTCCTCAAGGATGGCTACCGCGAGGCGGATGATCGGATCATCTACACGGACAAGCCGGGCCGCTACATTTTCAATTTGTATGAGCATGGAACAGGCGCCGCTTATCCAGTCTTCGTGAAGATATGCGCGAGCAGAAAGGACCAGGCCGACAAGAGGTGACCCGATCCTTCGTGCTGGTTTTGCCCCCGTGACAAAGCCGCAAGATCGGTCGAGCGCGTCAGCGTTGAGCGCGCTTAGCTGCTGCGGCCACGGAGTACTGAACGATGAAGGCGGCGCTGCAGAACTACCATGCCCGGATGCAGCGGGTCCTGGATCACATCGACCGGCATCTGGACGATGATCTGGACCTGGACGCGCTGAGCAGCATCGCGGCCTACTCGAAATATCATTTCCACCGGCAGTTCACGGCGACGTTCGGGCTGTCCGTGCATCGCTACATCCAGCTCGCCCGCATGAAGCGGGCGTCCTATCAGCTGGCCTACAGCGATGCCCAAACCGTCACGGAGGTCGCGATGGATGCCGGCTACGATGCACCGGACGCCTTCGCCCGCGCCTTTCGGCAACGGTTCGGGCAATCGCCGTCATCGTTCCGGAAATCTCCCGACTGGGAGCCGTGGCTTGCGGCCTTCGGGCCTTTCGACGAAGCAAGGAGCAAGCTGATGCGGACGACCTATACCCCTGACGACGTGACGATTCGCGAGGTGCCGACCACGCCGGTGGCGATCATGGAGCATCGCGGCGACCCGGCGACGCTCGGCGCCACGATCCAGCGCTTCATCGCCTGGCGCAAGGCTGCCGGCCTGCACCCCAGGACCAATCCGACCTTCACGGTCTGGCGCTCCGAGCGGCGCCCTGCGTCGCCTGCCGATTACAGCGTGGATCTCTGTGTCGGGACCGATCAGCCGGTCGAGACCGATGACGCGACAATCAGGATCGGCGAGATCCCCGGCGGACGCTGCGCCGTGCTGCGCGTCGTCGGCAACACCCACAATCTGGAGCCGGCCGCGCTGTTTCTCTATCGCGACTGGCTTCCGGCCAGCGGCGAGGAGGCGCGTGACTTCCCGATCTATTGCCAGCGGCTGAACTTCTTCCCGGAGGTTCCCGAGCACGAGACGGCTGCGGACCTGTTCCTGCCGCTCAAATAGCCCCTGACGGCCTGCCCCTTCCTAAAACGTGTAGCCAAGAGCCATCTCAACCCTCGAGTCCCGGATGCAGAGCTCGGGGGAGCGGGCCGACCTTGGAGCGGTTCCAGTTCTCGTCGGGGAACCGCGATCCGGCCATGTCGTTAACGATCAAGCAGCTCAGTCGGGGCACACACCCTGACATTGAACCTTTGCGCGCACGCGCGCACCAATCCTGTGTTCGGCTCGTCGCGGAGTCGGGTTTCAGGAAATTTCAGGCTGACATCGGGGTTCACCTCGATGTGCTGTTCATTGTCGTTGAAGGAGGCGCGTATGGTCCTCAGGACTTTGAAAGTTTCGCTGTCCGTTTTCGCCGCTGCAACCTCGGTGGTGTCGCTGTTTGCCGTCAGCTGGGTCGGTCTCGCACTGCTCGGCTACTGATAGCTCACGCAAGCATAGAGGCGCACTCTGCCTCGCGAGATGGAAAGCGCCCGGATCGAGCCTGATCCGGGCGCGCGTTTTTGCAGATGCGAAGGGCCACAGCGCTATGCGAAGGCCTTTTCCACCGTCTCGATCAGCACGCGGAATGACTTGTCGTGGCGGGTGATCGGCGGAATCGCCCGGGTGATGCCGAGCAGCTGATAGACCGCCATCTGCGCCGCGCGCACCGAATATTCCACCGTGAACACGACGTCGTCGGGAATCTCGACGAACTGGCTGACGAAGGCGAGATTCTTCGAATTCGCCGGCACCGGCAGCGGGCGGTCGCTGGTGTTGCGCGGCATGAACATGCTGGTGATGTAGGGCAGGCGGCATGGCACGCAGGTCGCGTTGTCGAACACCGAAAGGTCGAAGTTGAGATGGCCGCACAGTTCCTTGAGAATGTCGGCGCCGCCGCAATCGGCCATCGCCTTCGGCACGAAGTTGCCGATGCGGTCGGGATGCAGCGCGTAGCCCCAGAACACCTGCACGTCCGCAGGCTGGCCGGCGAAATGCGGCTGGTGATACAGCACGAGCGACATCAGCCAGTTGGACTCGGTGAAGGTAACGAGCCCGCCGGTGCCGGCGACATTGCCGGTGAACGCTTCCATCGCGTCGAAGAAGCGCGGATTGCGGCAGGTGACGGTGAAGGATTCCCAGCAGGATTCGGGGATCGATGAGTTGAACGCGGCGGGATTGCCGAACTCCGGGCGTCCCCTTGCGATCTTCTCCCACAGCGTCCAGCCCTGGCTGTCCTGCTTGGTGAGCCGCGGCGGCGGCGCATCCTGCGTGCCCAGGCTGGTCGCATCCGTCATCGAGCCGTTTTGCAGGAAGACCAGATCGTCGGTTGCTACCACGACCGTCTCCGGCTTGCCGTTGCGATCGAGGGTCAAGCGCTTGACGACGTGCTTGCCGGCTTCCGTCGCGATCTCGATGTCGGTGACATCGACGCCGCCGGCGAAATTCACGTCATGGCCCTCCAGCCATTTGACGAGCGGCACCACGATCGCGTCGTACTGATTGAACACGGTGCGCTTGACGCCGGCCAGCGTCTCGATGCGCGGAAACTCGTTCATGAAGCGATGCAGATAGCGCTTGAACTCGACCGCGCTGTGCCAGGGCTGGAATGCGAACGTCGTCTGCCACATGAACCAGAAATTCGTGGTGAAGAACGGCGGCGACAGCCAGTCGGTGATGCGGGAGTTGCCGAGCTTGTCCTCGGAGGCCTCGGTCAGCCTGACGAGCTCGAGCCGATCCTGCATCGTAAAGCCCATGGTGGAGACGTCGACCTTGTGCCGGTTGCGATCGACGAGGCGCGCCTGCGAATGCGCGACATGGGCCTCGTTGAAGGCGAGCGTCTCGTCGCGCACGGTGCGGCCGGGATCGCCGGCATTGGGGATGGTGGAGAGCAGGTCCCAGGTGCATTCGTAGTGATCGGTCGTCAGCATGCGGCCGCCGCGCAGCGAATAGGAACCGTCGGGCAGCCGCGCGCCATCGAGACTGCCGCCATAGGGCAGATGTTTCTCGTAGATGGTGATGTCGTGTCCCGCGACGCCGCCGTCACGGATCAGGAATGCCGCGCCGGCCAATGCGCCGATGCCGCTGCCGATGAAATACGCCTTCATGATGGTTCACCCGGATCGTCTGTTGCGATCCGGGGCTTAGCCGCTGTATTCCCTGGCGGAACTGATTCAGATCAACTGCAGACGCGTGCGGAGATCACGATCGCGCGCGTGCGGTCAGGCGAATGATTTCACCACCGATTGCAGCAAAACCTTCAGCGATTTGTCATACGGCGTGACTGGCGGAATGGCACGGTCGATCTTCAAGAGCTGATAGACCGCATGCATGGCCGCGCGCACCGAATATTCGATCGTGAAAACGGCGTCTTCGGGCAGCTCGACATATTGGCCGATGAAGGCGAGATTCTGCGAGGTGAGCGGCACGGGCAGCGGCCGGTCGCCATAGCTGCGCGGCATGAACATGCTCATGATGTACGGCATCCAGCACGGCACGCAGCTCGCGTCGGCGAACACCGAGAGCGGAAAGCGCAGGTGCCCGCATAGTTCTTTCAGGATCTCGGCGCCGCTGCACTCGGACATCGGCCTGGGCACGAAATTGCCGACGCGATCGGGAAACAGGCCGTAGCCCCAGAAGATCTGGATGTCGTCAGGCTGATTCGGAAAGTACGGCTGGGTATAGAGCACGATCGACATGCGCCAGTTCGAGTCGGTGAAGGTCACGAGCCCGCCGGTGCCGGCGACGTTGCCGCTGAAGGCCTGCATCGCGTCGAAGAAACGTGGATTGCGGCAGGTCACCGTGAAGGATTCGAAGCTCGACTCCGGAATGCACGCGTTGAACACGGCGGGATTGCCGAACTCGGGCCGGCCGGCCGCGAGCTTCTCCCACAAGGTCCAGCCATGGCTGTCGGCTTTGGTAAGCGGCTTCGGCGCGCTGTCATGGCTGCCGAGGCTGGTCGCGTCGGTCATCGAGCCCGCGGTGTAGAACACGAGATCGTCGCTCGCGAGATCGATGCTGCGGCGTGCGCCGTCCTGATTGAGCACGAGCCGGCTCGCGCGGTGGCGGCCGTCCGTGGTGACGATCTCGATGTCCTCGACGTCGGCGCCGCCGACGAAGTTGACGCCGCGACCCTCGAGCCAGCGCACCAGCGGCAGCACGATCGAGTCATACTGGTTGTAGACGGTCCGCTTGACGCCGCCGAGCGTATTCATCATCGGGAATTCGTTCATGAAGCGCCGCAGATAGCGCCTGAACTCGACGGCGCTGTGCCAGGTCTGGAAGGCGAAGGTCGTCTGCCACATGTACCAGAAATTGGTGGTGAAGAACGGCGGCGACAGCCAGTCCGAGATCAGCGAATTGCCGAGCTTCTCCTCGGAAGTCTCCGTGAGCCTCGTCAGCTCGATGCGATCCTGCATCGAGAATCCCATGGTGGAGACGTCGATCTTGTGCCGGTTGGCATCGACCAGCCGCGCCTGCGCGTGCGTGACGTGGAGCTCGTTGAAGGCGACGGTTTCGCCGAGGATGTTCTCCTCGGGCCGTGAGTAGCTGGGAATCGTCGACAGCAGGTCCCAGGTGCATTCGTATTGTTCGGTCGTCAGCATGCGTCCGCCGCGCATGGAGTAGGAGCCGTCGGCAAGCCTGGTGCCGTCGAGGCTGCCGCCATAGGGCAGGCGCTTCTCGAAAATGGTGATGTCCTGACCGGGGATGCCGCCGTCGCGGATCATGAATGCTGCGCCCGAGAGCGAGCCGATGCCGCCGCCGATGAAATAGGTCTTCATGAGATCGACCTGCCATCCAAGGGTTTGAAACACAATAACGAAAATGCCGACAGGCGCGGCGTATCAAAAGCCGAAAAAAACCCGCCGAGGGTCATGTTACCGCGGCGGGATGAATTAGTCGTCAACACGTTGAGGTCGTTTATCCGCGTGCGGCTCAATGTCCCGCCATGTGGCGGCCGATCTCGGTCAGGTCGGCTTCGCCGACGCGGGTCTCGTAGACGAGCTGGCCGTGGAAAATCACGACCAGGCGGTCGGAGAGTTCGAGCAGCTCGTCGAGATCCTCGCTGACCAGCAGCACCGCGGCGCCGCGGTTGCGGGCGGCCATGATCTCGGCATGGATCTGCGCCACCGCCGCGAAGTCGAGGCCGAAGCACGGATTGGCGGCGATCAGTACTTCGACGTCGTGGCCGAGCTCGCGCGCCAGGACGGCGCGCTGCACGTTGCCGCCCGACAGTGCCGAGATCGGCGTATCCGGCGTGCGGGTCTTGATCTTGTAGCGGTTGATCTTGGCGGTCGCGTCCTTTCGGAAGGCGGACTTGTTCAGCCACCAGCCGCCGCGGGCGAACGGAGCGCGGTCGAACTCGCGCAGCGCGATGTTGTCGGCGACGCTCATGCCGCCGACGCAGGCGTTCCTCAGCGGCTCCTCGGGCAGCAGCGACATCTTGTGGCGCCGCATCTCCTCGCGGCTCGCGGAATAGGATTGGCCGGAGACACGGACAGCGCCGCTCTCGGCCTCACGCTGGCCGGCAAGCACCTCGACCAGCTGGCGCTGGCCGTTGCCGGAGACGCCGGCGATGCCGACGATCTCGCCGGCGCGCACGGTCAGCGACAGATCATGCACGGCCACTCCGCCGGCATCGTCGCGTGCCACCAGCTTGTCGACCTCGAGCCTGACCACGCCGGCCTCGCCGGAGCGCGCCGGCTGTACGGTGAGCTGCTCGGCGCCGATCATCATCCGCGCCATGTCGTCCGGTGTCAGCTCCGACACCTTGCCGCGGCCGGCGAGCTTGCCGCGCCTGAGGATCGTGACCTCATCGGCGAACGCCATCACCTCGCGGAATGTGTGGGTGATCATCAAAATGGTCAGCTCGCCGGCCTCGACCATCTTGCGCAGCATGCCCAGGACTTCATCCGCCTCGCCCGGCGTCAGCACCGAGGTCGGCTCGTCCAGGATCAGGAAGCGCCGCTTGAGATAGAGCTGCTTGAGGATCTCGCATTTCTGCCGCTCGCCGGCGGAGATGTCCGACACCTTGGCGTCGAGCGGCACGCGGAACGGCATGCGCGCCAAGAAGGCCTCCAGCTCCTTCCTCTCCTTGGCCCAGTTGACCACCGCCGGTATGTCGTCACGCGCCAGCACCAGGTTCTCGGCCACCGTCATCGCCGGTACCAGCGTGAAGTGCTGGTAGACCATGCCGAGGCCGAGCGCATGCGCGTCCTTGGGATTGTTGATCTCCCGTTCGCGCTCACCGATCAGCACGTCGCCCTCGGTTGGGCGGTAGTAGCCCATGATGCATTTGACCAAGGTCGACTTGCCGGCGCCGTTCTCGCCGAGCAGCGCGTGGAACGAGCCGGGCTTCACTTTCAGCTCGACATTGTCGAGCGCGGTGAACGCGCCGAAGCGCATCGTCATCGCGATCGCTTCGACCCCGAATGCCCCCGCAGGCGTCGGATCGTCGCCGATCACGACAGCGCCTCGATCAGCGCCGACGATGTCGCGACTGCGCCGAACACGCCGCCCTGCATCTTGATCATCTTCAGCGCGTGGTCGTGATTGCCCTTGTCGGTGGCGCCGCAGCAGTCCGACAGCAGCACGCATTCGAAGCCGCGGTCGTTGGCCTCGCGCATCGTGGTGTGGACGCAGACGTCGGTCGTGATGCCGGTCAGCACGATGTTCTGGATGCCCTTGAGGCGCAGGATCAGCTCCAGATCGGTGGCGCAGAACGAGCCCTTGCCGGGCTTGTCGATCACGATCTCGCCGGGCAGCGGCGCCAGCTCGGGAATGATCTCCCAGCCCGGCTCGCCGCGCACCAGGATGCGGCCGCAGGGGCCGGGGTCGCCAATGCCGGCGCCGATCTGCTGCGAGCGCCAGCGCTTGTTGGCGGGCAGGTCGGAGAGATCGGTGCGGTGGCCCTCCCGGGTGTGGATGATGCAGAAGCCCTGCGCACGCATCACCGTCAGCAGCGTCTTGATCGGCTCGATGGGGGCGCGGGTCAAGGAGAGGTCATAGCCCATCTTGTCGACATAGCCGCCGACGCCGCAGAAATCGGTCTGCATGTCGATCACGATCAGTGCCGTGTTCTCTGGACGGAGATCGCCGTTGTAGGGCCAGGCATAGGGCTCGGAGCGGATGGTGCGCGCGGTCATGGCGGGCCTCTGGACTAGCGGGTGATGGACAATTCGGCCGGGGCGCCGCTGAGGGTGCGCTTTGGCGAGCAGGTGATGATCATGATCAGTAGCGTCAGGATGTAGGGCGCGGCGTTGAACAGGTGATAGCCGGAGGTGACGCCGACCGATTGCAGCGCCGGTCCGAGTGCGGCGGCGCCGCCAAACGCCAGCGAGGCCCACAGGCACAGCATCGGGTCCCAGCGCGCGAAGATCACCAGCGCCACCGCGGTGATGCCCTGGCCGGACGACAGGCCCTCATTCCAGCTGCCGGGATAGAACAGCGACAGGAACGAGCCGCCGATGCCGGCGAGGAAGCCGCCGGCCATGGTGGCGCGCAGCCGGATCATCAGCACCGAGTGGCCCATCGCGCGCGCTGCATCGGCGCTCTCGCCGGCGGTGCGGATCAGCAGGCCCCAGCGCGTGGTCCTGAACGCCCATAGCAGCAGCGGCGCCAGGATGACGCCGAGCAGGAACAGCACGTTGATGCGAAGCGCGGCACGCACTTGAGGCACGTCGCTCCACCAGCCGAAATCGATCGCCGGCAACCTTGCCGCTGTCGGCTCGATCAGCGGCTTGCCGAGGAAGAAGGCGAGCCCGGTGCCGAATAGCATCAGGGAAATTCCGACTGCGACGTCGTTGACCCGGGGCAGCGAGCAGATGCCGGCATGCAGGGCTCCTAACAGCGCGCCGGTCAGGCCGGCGGCGAGCACGCCTGCCCACGGCGATCCCGTGAGATAGGAGATGCCATAGGCGCTCATCGCCCCCATCACCAGCGTGCCTTCGAGGCCGAGATTGATGCGGCCCGAGCGCTCGGTGATGCATTCGCCGAGACTGACGAACAGGAACGGTGTGGAGACGCGGATGGCGCCGCCGAGCACGGCGAGCGGCACGGTCCAGAGTCCGATGTTGCCGTCAGCCATGGATCAGGACTTTCCCTTGAGGAAACCGATGCGGCCGTAGAGCGCGTCGCTTGCCAGCACCGAGATGAAGATGATGCCCTGCAGCACCAGCACCGAGGCGTCGGGCAGGCCGAGCCGGCGCTGCAGCAGGCCGCCCGACGCATTGATGCCGCCGAGCAGGATCGCGACCGGAATGATGGCGAGCGGATTCTGCCGCGCCAGGAACGCGACCAGGATGCCGGTGAAGCCGTAGCCGACGGCGAGATTGGCGTTGGTGCGGCCCTGCACGGCGGCGACCTCGACCATGCCGGCCAGCCCGGCGCAGGCGCCGGCGAGGAAGCAGACGGTGAGGATCAATTTGCCGACCGACAGACCGACGATCTTGGCGGCGCGGATGTTGCCGCCGGCGACGCGCGCGGCAAAGCCGAAGGTGGTGTGGTAGATCAGCACATAGGCCGCGATGGCGGTGATCAGGCCGAACACCAGGCCCCAATGCACGTCGGTGCCGGGAATGCTGCCGATCATGTTGGCCGCGCCGATCTCACGCGTCGACGGCTTGTTGAGGCTCGCCGGATCGCGCATCGCACCTTCGACGAGATGATTGAGGATCGCGAGCGCGATGTAGACCAGCAGCAGGCTCGAGATCGTCTCGTTGACACCGCGATACTGCCGCAAGGCCCCGGACAGCAGGATCCACAAACCGCCGCCGGTCATGCCGGCGATCACCATCGCGATCTGCACCGCGAGCGGCGGCAGGCCCTGCAGCGCCAGGGCCGCCGAGGTCGCCGACAGCGCGCCGATCAGCAGCGCGCCTTCGCCGCCGATGATCACCATGCCCAATTGCGCGGGCAGGGCGGTGCACAGCGCCGTCAGGATCAAGGGAGCGGCCCGCGTCAGCGTGTTCTGCCAGGAGAACCAGGTGCCGAAGGCGCCGTAATACATGTACCAGTAGAGATCGAGCGGGTTCTTGCCGAACAGCGCGACGAAGATGCCGAACACGATGAGCGCGGCGACAAGCGCCGCGCCCGGGATCAATATGTACTCGATGCTCCCGCCGTAACGTTGCAGGAAACCTGCGTCGGCGGCCGGCGCGATGGCGGCCGCATCAACCGGATCGGCCGCCTCTGATGTCACGACGTGGCTCCGATCACGCCCTCGACCAGGTAGTCCATCTTCTCAAGCTCAGGATCCTTCTGGCCGCGCTCGGTCCCGGCGGTGATCACGGTGTTGCCCTTGTTGTCCTTGATCGGGCCCTTGAAGATGGTGTAGCCCTCACCAAGGAATTTCGCCTTGATCTCGTCGGCGTGCTTGCGGGCGGCTTCCGACACCGCTTCGCCATAGGGCGAGATCTTTACGACCTCTTCCTTGAGGCCGCCGCGATAGAAGTTCGGGATGCTCTCGCCAGCCTGGAGCATCTTGACGAATTTCGGATACAGCGCCTCCCAATTCCATTCCGCGCCGGTCAGATACGCCTTGGGCGCCAGCGGCGACTGGTTGACGTGATAGCCGGTGACGAAGGCGCCGCGGCGCGCGGCGTTCTCCACCATCGTCTTGGGGCCGTCGACATGGCAGGTCAGCACGTCGACGCCCTGGTCGATCAGGCTGTTGGTCGCCTCGGCCTCCTTGACCGGCATCGACCAGTCGCCGGTGAAGATCACCTGCGTGGTGGCCTTCGGGTTCGCGAGCTGCGCGCCGAGCGTGAAGGCGTTGATGTTGCGCAGGACCTGCGGGATCGGCTTGGCCGCGACGAAGCCGAGCTTGCCGCTCTTGCTCGTATAACCGGCGACGATGCCGGCGATGTATTGCGCCTCGTCGATATAGCCGAAATAGGAGCCGGCGTTCTTCGGGTCCTTCTCGCTCCACAGGCCGCCGCAGTGCTCGAAGCGCAGCTTCGGATACTTCGCGGCCATCTTGATCATGTGCGGATTGTAGTAGCCGAACGACGTCGGGAACAGCAGCGTGGCGCCGTCGAGATTGATCATCGACTCGATCGTCTTCTCGACCGCGTCGGTCTCCGGCACCTTCTCCTCTTCGATGACCTTCAGCCCAGGCAGCTTCTTCAGCGCCGCTGCACCTTGCGCATGCGCCTGGTTGTAGCCGTAGTCGTCGCGCGAGCCGACATAGATGAAGCCGATCGTCGTCTCCGCCGCGAAGGCCGGCCGCAGGCCGGCGGCTGCGCCGAGCGTCAGCGCCGCGCCACCCTGCAACAGATGCCGTCGTGAAATCCTGCCAAAGTCCATTGGTGAGCTCCCTCGGCGGGTCGATCCGCCCGCGCTGTCATCACGGCTTCACCGGCACGGCGGAGCCTCGAAAGGGAGTGATCGCAAGCTTTGTGCCAGCGGCGCGCGGGCAGGCAGGCGCACCAAGTCGTTGAAATGGCGCCATTTTGCAGATGATCGGAGCTTAGGCAGACGAATTCCCTGCTCGGTTTCAGCCTATAAAATAATCAATCGACTTCAATTGTATGCAATGAGTTCGGCCGCGTGGGACCGGCGCCAACCGTGCCCGCGAGCCGGAGGCTGCGACGCGGCGGCGGCCGCCAGCTCAAAGCGAGGCAGAACGAATGTCGCAGTGAGGAGGAGCGGTGGCGCAATCGTCCTCCGCAGGCTGTTCGCCGGTGAGCGAGCCCTTTTCATATCTGCTGCAGACTGTCTGGGGTCTCAGATCCCGAGCAGCCAGACCGCGACGATGGTGCCGATCACAGCGAGCCCGCTGATCGTCCAGCCCGTCACATAGGCGCCGTCGTCCGATCCCGCGGGATCGACCATCGTGTCGCACCAGCCTTCCTCCTGCCAGTGCCCCTGTTGGTACGCCATGCGAACCTCCTCGAGCCTGCCTCCCCGTGGGATAAGTCGGACACCCCTTGGAAAGGTTCAACCCCAAGCTGAAATCTTCGTTGCATGCGCTGCAACGCAAATCCCCGACATCCCCTCTGGTCAGGCCCGCGAAACGACCTAAGCTCGGGACGCGTTCCGCGAAGAGAACGAGGAAGTGGCCGGGCGGCAGGGCTGCGCCCGCAGCAGGGAAGGAAGAGCATCTGATGAAGGATTTCGCCGGCAGGATCGCCGTGATCACCGGAGGCGGCACGGGCATGGGCCGCGAGCTTGCCCGCCAGCTCGTGGCCGAGGGCTGCAACGTCGCGATGTGCGACGTCTCGGTCGAGGCGATGGCCGAAACGAAGCGGCTGTGCGAGGCCGAGAAGCTGCCGCAGGGCCTGCGCGTCACCACCCATGTCGCCGACGTCTCGATCGAAGCGCAGCTCCAACGCTTTCGCGACGAGCTCGCCGAGCAGCAGGCCACCGACAAGATCCATCTGCTGTTCAACAATGCCGGCATCGGCGGCGGCGGCAGCCTGTTCACCAACAGCCGCGAGCAGTGGGAGCGCACCTTCAACATCTGCTGGGGCGGCGTCTATCTCGGCGTCCGCACCTTCCTGCCGATGCTGCTGAAGGCGGACGAGGCGCATATCGTCAACACCTCGAGCGTCAACGGCTTCTGGGCCTCGGTCGGCATGGGCGTCTCGCACACCGCCTACAGCGCCGCGAAGTTCGCGGTGAAGGGTTTTACGGAAGCGCTGATCAACGACCTCCGCCTCAACGCGCCGCACATCAAATGCTCCGTGGTGATGCCCGGCCATATCGGCACCTCGATCGTCTCCAACTCGCGCAAGGTGCAGAGCGGCACCGAGTCCGACGAGCTCAGCGAGACCGAGATCATCCTGGCCCGCCAGCGCATGCAGGGCATGGGCATCGACGTCGCCGCCATGAGCGACGCCGACATCCAGGCTGCCGCCCGCGAGCGCGCCCGCAGCTTCCTCGAGGACGCCCCGACCACGGCGGCGCAGGCCGCCAAGATCATCCTCGACGGCGTCAAGGCCGAGCAGTGGCGGATTCTGGTGGGCGAGGACGCCAAGCTGCTGGACCTGCGCGTCCGCCAGTCGCCGGAGCAGGCCTACGAGCCGGAATTCTTCCAGCGCTTCGCGCAGGAGGCGGGGTGGAAGCTGGGGTAGGGCAGGTCCATTGGTGTAGTTGGGACGGGATCTCTCGCCCCGAGACGGTGAGCTCCCCTCCCCCTTGCGGCTACGGGATGCCCGAAAGCGATTCCAAGCGATTTCTGGATGTGATTCAAAGTTTTCGACCGGTTCGGTGGAGAGC
>NZ_JAUHIU010000028.1:0-60303 GCF_032381555.1 Bradyrhizobium sp. SZCCHNPS1003 | reverse complement strand
GCGAAAACCATGGTGTTACCTTTGAAACATTGTCCGCCGAAGTCTTCTCGTCCGATCCCAGAACCAAAAGCCGAAGCCCTCAATCCCGAGACCCGCAAGGACTCCGCCGTCCACGTTTCTCTTTCTTCATCTTCACTTGTCAAACAGCCCGCACTTGTTAGTTCGCCTCGACTACTAAGTGCATCAACCTCGTGGTCTTTTTCGCCGAGGAAGTCCCGATGGCCGGGGCGCTTCACATAGCCGATTTTCAAAGACCGTCAAGAGCAATTCCGAAGAAAAAACCCAGGAGCCAATCGGAAGAAAAAACAACGTCGGTCCCGAAAGTCGGGGGCCTCAGTCATCAGTGATGTCCGGCTGGCGTGGTGGTGAGATAGTGCGACGCCGCATCCCGCGCAAGAACTTTTTGCGACGGCTGTGCAGAAATGTGGATAGCGCTGTTGCCCCCCACGCTCGGACCCGTCACACGCCGTTTCCGTTCCATTTTGAAACGGTTGGCGCGCGCAGCGTCAGAAATTGCTCGCGTGCGGTTGCACCAGCGCACGATACGAGTGCGGCATCCGCATGCGGGACGAGATCTTGCCGCCGGACGACGTTGGTCGGATGGAAGCTGTCGAGATTGCTGGTGTCGATGTCGACGGTCTCGATCCCCTCCCCGCCTGCAACGATCGCCTCACGGCGCGGAAACGCTGATGTATCCGGACCGAACACGCCGCTGACCCCGGGATCGAAATTCGCGGCGTCGCACACATTCGCGAATGCGAAGTAGGCGTTGTTCTCGCCACCGCGAACACGGGGATGAGGCCAGTGATGCAGATCGGCACCGGCCGGGATGCGTCTTGCGATAGGTTGAGAGGGTGCCGTCCGGAATTGGCCCGGCCTCGGATCGGTCAGCCCTGTTGCCGCAAGTTCCGGAAACACCACTGGCAGCGCCGCGCCCCTCGTCCGACGCCGGCGCGAGACGGCGTCAACGCGATCGCGGCGGAGTGCTGCGTGCTGGAGCCGTCAGGAAGCGATCGAGCTCGACGATCGCTTCGGCCTCGCGGGCGCGCCGCAGCTGCCTGGCCTGCTCGATGCCCGGCGGCAGACGCTTCGCCCTGTCTCGCGCCTCGCGCGCCATCTCTAGCAACCGCTCACCCAACGACATCGTCTGCTTGACACGCCGACGCCGTTTCTTCCGACCTTCTACTTCCATGCGGGTTTGCATCCAGTTTCATTGATGCGCACCGACAACTCTAGATCAGGAGATGCCGGGCGCATCAACATAAGTGAATCGGCCGCGACCACCCTAGTCCGGGCGGCAGAGCAGCAGCGGCCGGCCGCGCCGGGAGCATCGAGGCTAGCCGCAGCGCCGGCCCGCTCTCGTATCATTTGATATGCGATGCACAGGTCTTCCGGCAGGCCTCTGCAAAGGCCGCTCGAGAAGTTCGAACGCTCGATCCGATGCCCTACGCAACGCCATGCGACGCGTAATCAAGCCGTTTCGATCGTTTGAGCGTTCCAAATCCGAGACCAACGCCGCCGCTCAGGATTGCGTGAACTTGATGGTCGACACCGGCCAGCGCCCGTCATGACCGCGAAGGGTGATGCGCAACCCATGCAGCTCATCAAGATACACCTGCTCCACGGTTCCGGCCTTGCCGTCGCTCAAGGCCACGCATTTGCCGATCAGCTCGGTCTGGACGTGCTCGAACTCGCACAGAATGGTGAAGGCTCGCGTCTTGGCAACCATGAGGGACCGGTGTGTGGGCTGATGGGAGCCGCAACGCTGCGGAGACAGGTCGGCTGGCAGATAGATCGGCTCATCCCCCTCCCGGGTCAACCGCTCATCAAGTGATCGTGCACACCGTGCAGACGGCATGCACGACCTGTTCAGCGGCACTCGAAATTCGCTGCATCCTCGAGGCTGCCGCTGCCCTTGGAGGTCAGCACCTTCGGGAACGCGCAGAGATCGCGCGTGCGCCCGGGCCATGGCACATCGGCCGCACGCCGCGCGGTGGCGTGGATCGCCTCAGGCGCCGCGGCCGTGCCCTCCACCCATTGGTCCAGCGCGGTCAGCAAGTGAAACTGATTGGTGGCGGGTCCGCCGCCGCAATGGTTCATGCCGGGAACCAGGAACAGCCACGCGAACCGGCAAGCGGCACGCGATAGGCCGGCGCGCCCGCGATGACGCCGTCGAACAACTCGGGGAAGCGCTGCCCCAGAGGCGGTCACGCCCGCGGGTGCCGGCGGCGCCAGTTGCACGCCGCCCGCGGCGACGAACTCGGCCGTGACGACGCGCCCGCTGTCGGCGAGGCCTTGCGCGAGCGCGGCGCAACTCGCCTTGAAATCCTGCGCATGGACGGAGGCCACAGCCGACGATGTCAGTACCAGCGCGGCCAGCGTCGTGATCCGGATCGCCGTCAATCTCGTCCTCCCCACATGCGGGCCACGGCCCGTCCTGCGCCGTCATTGATCCGCGGCGCGCAGCGGCCGTGCGCATCCACGCGATTGAAAACCATAGGCGAAGCGTGCCATCTGGTCGGCTCAAGACAGCGTCGAGGACATCATGGCTGCGGACATCCGGTTGAATGCGTTTGCGATGAACTGCGTCGGGCACCAGTCGCCCGGCCTGTGGCGGCATCCGCGCGACCGCTCCTCCGACTACAACCGCCTGCCCTATTGGCTCGACCTCGCCAAGACCTTGGAGCGCGGCCGTTTCGACGGCCTCTTCCTCGCCGACGTGCTCGGCGTCTACGACGTCTATGGCGGCAACCCCGACGCGGCGCTTCGCCACGCCATCCAGGTGCCCGTCAATGATCCGATGATGCTGATCTCGGCAATGGCCGCCGTGACCGAGCATCTCGGCTTCGGCGTCACCTGCACGCTGTCCTATGAGCCGCCCTACCCGTTCGCGCGGCGGATGTCGACGCTCGATCATCTCACCGAGGGCCGCATCGGCTGGAATATCGTCACCGGCTATCTCGACAGCGCCGCACGCGGCATGGGCAGGGAGCGCCAGACCGCGCATGACGACCGCTACGACGTCGCCGACGAGTACATGGAGGTCGTCTACAAGCTGTGGGAAGGCAGCTGGGAGGACGACGCCGTCAAGCGCGACCGGACCAGCGGCGTGTTCACCGATCCCACGAAGGTTCACCGCGTCAGCCATCGCGGCGAGAACTACCAGCTCGACGCCATCCATCTCTGCGAGCCGTCGCCGCAGCGAACGCCGGTGCTGTATCAAGCCGGCACCTCGCCGCGCGGCCGCGTGTTCGCCGGCCGGCATGCCGAATGCGTGTTCATGTCCGGCCCGTCCGCCAAGATCATCGCGCCGCGCGTCGCCGCCATCCGCCAGGCCGCCGCCGATGCGGGTCGCGCGGGCAGCGACATCGTCATCTTCAGCATCGCCACCGTCGTGCTCGGCGAAACCGATGCGGCGGCCGAGGCGAAGTTCGCCGATTATCGCCGCTACATCGACCACGAGGCCTCGCTGACCCTGACGTCCGGCTGGACCGGCGTCGACTTCTCGACCTACGACCTCGACCAGCAGGTCCGCCACGTGCTCAACGATGCCGGCCGCAGTGCGATGGACAACGTCACGCGCGCCGATCCGGACCGGGTGTGGACCGTGCGCGAGGTTGCCGAGCATGTCGGCATCGGCGGCATCGGCCCGGTGTTCGTCGGCGGGCCTGCGAAGGTCGCCGATCTCGTCGAGAGTTGGATCGAGCAGACCGGCGTCGACGGCCTCAACCTCGCCTTTGCGCTGTCGCCGGAGAGTTTTGCCGATGTCGCGGACATGCTGGTGCCGGAGCTGACCAGACGCGGCCGCTACAAGAAGGCCTACCAGCCGGGAACGCTGCGCGAAAAGCTGTTCGGCCGTGCCCGGCTCGCGGCGCCGCATCCGGCGGCAAGCTACCGGCCGTAGTGCCGCTGGCACTCAGCCCGACAGACGCGACAGCAACACGGCCACCGCCGCCTCGATCGGCTTGATGATCGGCACCGCGAATTGCCGCTGCAACTGATCGGCGGCCTGCGCCAGCGGCCCGCCGCCGATGATCACGGCCTCGGCGCCGTCCTCGGCAATACAGGCGCGCGTGGCGTCAGCCAGGGCGGCAGCAAGCCGCGCCGGATCGACGGCGAGCGCGGCCGGGTCGCCGTGCGTCAGACGCGTCCCGGTGAACTGCGCGGAAAGGTTCAGCCTGTCTGCAAGGCCCGCGATGCTCGCGACCAGCGCAGGCGTCACCGTGGCAACGCCGAAGCGCCGCCCGCCCTCTGCGGCCTCGCGCATCGACGCCTCGCCGATGCCCGCCACCGGCAGCGAGCACTGGCTGCCAAGCTCCGCGGCGCCGGGATCGCCGAACGCCGCGACGATGATGCCGTCGCAAGCATCGCGATGCGCGCGGCCGATATCGACCACTTCCGCCGCCGATGCCGCCAGCGCCTCGGCATCGACGATCATGGCCGGCGCCCGCATCGCGGTCGCGCCGACCACCTCCGCCCGGCCGGCACAGCAGGCGGCCGCAATCGACACCATCATCACGGTGGTCGCGGCCGAGCTGTTGGGATTGATCAGGAGGATGCGGGGCATGAGGACGGTTGCTCAGATGACGAAGCTCTCCTCGTGAACAATCGTCGGCCAAACGTCAACTCCAGGCCCATTCGCCGATGAGGGTGGCGGGCATCACCCGTTCGTCGCCGGCCGCTCACACGATCCGCATCGACAATTCGACTTCGTCGCCGAACGGCACCGCCAGATAGCCGTTATCAGGCGAACGGACGTAGGCGAGGTAGTCGGGGCTGTGGTCGGCATTGTCAGCGACGATGAACGCGCCGGCGCTGAGCCGGCTCTCGAGCAGCGCCAGGATATCGCCATACAGCGGCTTGGCGCCGTCGAGGAGAACCAGGTCGATCGCGTCCGGGAGATCACCGCTCAGCGTCTGCAGCGCATCGCCCTGGCGGACCTCCACCAGATCGGCCAGGCCGCCCTCCGCGAGGTTGGCACGGGCACGGACGACCTTGGACGGCTCGAACTCCGTGGTGATCAGCCGCCCGCCGCCATTGTCGCGCAGCGCCGCGGCGAGGAACAGCGTCGAGATGCCGAACGAGGTGCCGAATTCGACGATCGATCGCGCACTGACGCCGCGCGCCAGCATGTAGAGCAGCATGCCGGTGTCGCGCGCCACGGGCAATGGAAAGTCCTTGAGCTGCGTGTAGAGCTCGACATGGCCGGACCTGCTGCGCATCAGTTGCGCGCCCCGTTCGGCCATGCCGGCGAAGATCGGGCTCGTCTCCGGCCGCAGCAACGTGGCCTCGGCAAGCAGGCGATCCAGCAGCGGCGCCACCGGCTGAGCGGTCAGGGTGATCATTGATATTCTCCGTGTTCTCGATGCGTGTCGTTTGCGTCGAAGTCAGAATACGAATAATCATTCGCATTCGCTAATCGCATTTCGGAACGCTCCATGGCCCCGGCTCGAAAAGCCCCGATTTCCCCGCGAAAACTGCCGCAACAGGCACGCTCGGCCAACCTCGTCGCGGCCATTCTGCAGGCGGCTGTTCAGGTTTTGACCAAGGAAGGCGCGCAACGTTTCACCACGGCCCGTGTCGCCGAGAAGGCCGGCGTCAGCGTCGGCTCGCTCTATCAGTACTTCCCGAACAAGGCGGCGATCCTGTTCAGGCTGCAGAGCGACGAGTGGCAGCAGACGACGAAACTGCTGCACGGCATTCTGGAGGACACGCGCCGTCCGCCTCTGACGCGATTGCGCGCCCTCGTTCACGCGTTCCTGCAATCGGAGTGCGACGAGGCCGCGGTGCGCGGCGCCCTCGACGACGCCGCCCCGCTCTATCGCGACGCGCCCGAGGCGCGCCAGGCCAGGGCCCGTGGCCGCCGCGCCATGCTCGCCTTCATGCGCGAGGTGCTGCCTCGTGCCGGAGAGACCGAGCGCGCGCGGGCCGCCGACCTGATCAAGACGACGCTTGGCCAGGTCGGCAAGCACTTCTCGGAGACACCGCGCAGCCGGGCCGAGATATCGGCCTATGCCGATGCGATGGCCGACATGTTCTGTGCGTACCTTTCCACCGCCAACAAGCCTCACAGACGTAAGGCCGTGTAGTCCCAGAGCCGGCGCCTCTCCGGTCAAGCGGCCTCTCGGGGCACTCCCGCCATGCGCGGGCTTGTCCCGCGCATCCACGCCTCTCCCACGCAAACTGGGAACCTCTGCACGGCCACGGGCTGCCGCGACACTACGTTGACTTGATGCCGTCGTATCCCAGATCGCCGCTGACTTGATGCAGCGCCGCAGGTCGGGGGTCCGCAGCCAACGACGGACCTCTCATCAGAGTCCGTGATTGTCGGTTAAGGGCGAATTCCGGACACGATGAGGCGTCCAATCAAGTCGCGAATTGACCCATAGCGGACTTCTACCCAGCTTCCACCAGCAAGACTATTAACCGACTTCTTGCTAGTCTTTTCCTTCGCGGAACTGAATTGCTTATCTGAGCGGCAGTATCCTTGTCTTGTTTTCTGTTCGACGCCGTTCACTGAGTTCTTTGTCACCGGATAGTTCGAGAAGACGATGCCATGACCGAAGAAGCAAAGCGGATTAGGACCGCTGGAGTGGTGCCGGCTGATTATCGCGGACCAATCTATTGGC
Source organism: Bradyrhizobium sp. SZCCHNPS1003 (assembly GCF_032381555.1). Classification (NCBI taxonomy): domain Bacteria; kingdom Pseudomonadati; phylum Pseudomonadota; class Alphaproteobacteria; order Hyphomicrobiales; family Nitrobacteraceae; genus Bradyrhizobium; species Bradyrhizobium sp. SZCCHNPS1003. The sequence continues at coordinate 53,674 of NZ_JAUHIU010000028.1, read as the reverse complement.
GGTTGGTCCAATACTATCCTCTCACTGGAAAAGGTGGCGAGCCTATCGAGTTCCTCGATAGCCGCGAACGCCAGGACCGCTTATGGATCGAATCATACAAGATGCCGGGCAAGGACATCTTCACCTCCGGAACGGTATTCGATGCGAACGGTCAGGTCTTGCCCGAGTGGAAGATGCCACTGAAGGCAAAATGGACCAATAACCGCCCGGTGCGTGTGGAATACGCTGCAGGTCGTCACTCAGCGCGCGTCAGCGAGCGAGTGTATGACGCAATTCAAGCTCTTGAGCCTGGCAAGCATCACGCCTTTCCGATCGATATCATCCGATCTGATGGAACCACAGAACGTCGATACGAACTCTTCTTCGCTCAAGACGCTCTACTTGGGGAGCGAGAGCTGCATCCGCAGGCGAACAACCTCCGCCTTTACGACAAACCATTTGGTTCATATTGCTATCAACCGGCGTCTTGGATGCGGGCGGCGCCAGCTCAAGAAAGTCATTTTGGATATCTGGACAGAGCGGTCGTCGGTGACCACCAGTGGTTCAAAGGCACCGACACCAACCATATCTTCTCGCCGACGCTGTTTGAAAAGCTGCAGCCTTTTGGAGATATTTTCGAGAATTGGTTCGTTGCACTTCCAATTGGCATGGCAGGCTGACATGCAGCTACATGGCATCTGCGGAAGTTCTACTGGCTACGTGGACGTTGCGAGAGGCCGCGAATGTTGCCGACAAGGTCAACGGGACACCGGTCGGATCGCCTTCGATGTCGGCTCCTGGCCCGTCGCGGACCTCACGGTCGGTGGTCGTGAAGTCCGAATTCTGGTTTCAACCGGAAGTATGCCGCCGGAGGGCCGGAGGTCGCTGTTGACCCATTGCCGACATCAATGATGGCTGGCACTATTGTCGTAATGACGAACGACTGGCTTGCAGACATTGTGATTGTGAATGAGAGCCGCGACGAGGCCACGGCTGGCGACGTCTCCGTCTTTCGGAGCGCGGGAGAGGCTTGCAATTGTCTGGAGCATTGGTGGGTCGATCGCAGTGAGGGATTTGCGTTCACCGCCGCCGGACATCGCCTCACACTTGGTGTGGACGAGGAGAGAAGAGTAATTGTCACCCGCCAACAAGACGCGCCGGCCGGCACGGAGCTGGTGCGGGGTTGGCTGCGCGCCCAAGCCGCTGCCGTTTTGGATGTGCGAAGGAGCCGAGCGAGAGAAGGCAAAGCGACGCTTAGCCGTTCCGAGGAACAAGGGCTGCTTCCCACGTCCGTTGAGGGACTAATCGCCTACATCGGATTCAACACGTGACAACCGCTCATGCCCCATCGGCGACATCGGCAGCGCAATATGATAGAGAACGGTTGGTGCCTCCGATGGACCGGTCGTATTCAACATTTTCGGAGCTCTGACGTGCGGCTGCCTAGGGTCGTCTTATCGGTCGTGGTTGCGCTGCTCACCGGTGTGCTGCTGGTTGGCGACAGAGCGGCCGAGGCGCATCCGCATGTTTGGGTCACCTCGACAAGCGAGCTGGTCTATGCGGCCGACGGCTTCGTCACCGGCGTACGACACGCGTGGACCTTCGACGATAACTTTTCGAACCATGCGCTGCTGGGCATGGAGACCAAGACCAATGGCGTTTATACCCACGAAGAGTTGCAGCCGTTGGCGAAAATCAACATCGAAGCGCTGAAGGAACATAGCTATTTCACATCTCTAAAGGCTAACGGAAAGCTCACGTTTGAAGCGCCAATCGATTATTTCTTCGACTACGCGGGCGACCGCCTGACTCTCCATTTCACGCTGCCGCTGAAGACGCCTGTGAAGTCGAAAAGTCTCCTTCTGGAGATAGTTGATCCTTCGTATTTCATCGATTTCCAGATGGCAAAGGACCATCCGGTCAAGCTCGTGGGCGCCCCCGCCGACTGCGAGGCGTGGATAGCTAAGCCAATTGGTAACGATCGCGACCGCAAGATGGCACAGGGTGCGAGCGAGGATTCCTTCAAGGAGGGCGGCGCGAACGTCCGTGTCGGCCTGCTGTTCGAGAATAAGATCATGGTCGAATGCCCTTGATGACGCTCGTTCGCACCCGCCGCTGCTCATAATGCGCTCCGGGCTCCGGCGCAGAACGAAAAGTCACGGCGCAAATCTGATTTCTGCTTGTGGCCCATCTCCGACCTTCCGGTCTACGCCTGGGATGTCCGCAACGGGCTGAATGCGGACGCCGCCGACTCGATCGCGGAGGTCTGCCTTAGTCACGGGCTGTCCTCTCGAATGCGTCCGCTCCGCGGCTCCTGCCCCCCAATGGCTGCCGGCTTGCTGCACCGCGCAAGTCTGCGGGCTTCGGCCAAATCCGCTCATGAGCTCCCGCGCTTCATTTCGGCCGGCAGATGCAAGGCAGTTCGATCGGACATGCCCGCCCAGACCGCTGCGGAGAGTCGCTAAGACGGCATGGCTGGGCCGAGGGCCTGCCATGCCGTCGCGGCAGAGGGGCACAAGCTGATTGTGATATGCCGAAGCCCCAGGGCTTGCGTGACGAGCCAATGGCTTCTCCTCGCGCGTGCGCGACGAAGCGGAATTCGCCCGCATTCTCAGGCTGATTTGCCCTGTCCAGTCCCGCGACGAAAAATATTCTTGTTTCTTTTTTTCAGAATTTATGATTGTATCACCCCATCCCGCCCGATCGAGAGGGGCGCTTCGCGAACGTCACGAAACGTTGGTGCGGGATGCGATGGCCGGTTCTCGTCGCAGCGTGCGTCAAGCGCGCGGACGAACGATGGGAGCCGGACGGCGAAATCGCGTGGTCCTGATACTCCGACGCTAGTATCAAGTTCGCGAAGATGCTTGCGTGTCTCGCGGATGACGGTGGCCAGAAAGCCCGGCGCACCGGGGAGATCGCGTATAAGCCGTAAGCCCGTTGCGCAGGGAAGGCCGGATGTCCGGCTGATCCTGTGGTAACCGCCGCGTGCTTCCTTTTTTGCACGCGGGCCATGGGTGTCAGTCGACGCCCGGCCTTCCCTGTGCCCTCTCTCGATGGAGGGACGAACGGCAGACACATCTCGGACGCCCTGCGCGTCGCGAGGATGCGAGCGGCTGTCTCGTCAGATCTCGCGCGCCAAGAAAACAAAACCTCTCGCGGCACGGGCACATGAGAAACTTTCATCTCCATATGAACAGATCTGCAAAATTGCGCAGGGCTCACGATCCTGCGAATGATCTTGGACAATTGCATGCAACCGCCTGTTTGGGAGATTGCCGAATGACACCGTCCTTCAGCGGCCTGCGTCGCGCGCGGCCCTTGCATCTCGCCCGTCGCGGCGTCCTGATGATGGCCGCGGCCCTGCTCGGCGCGCTCGCCACGTCGCAAGCCGACGCAGCCGAGACGCTGCGCATCGGCTATCAGAGATCCTCGACCCTGATCGCCCTCCTCAAAACCAATGGCGAGTTGGAGAAGGCGCTGGCGCCGCTCGGCATCAAGGTGTCGTGGCACGAATTCTCCAGCGGACTGCCGCTGCTGGAAGCGATCAACATCGGCAGCATCGATGTCGGCGCCGATGTCGCCGATACCGTCCCGGTGTTCGCGCAGGCCGCGGGCGCGAGGCTCGCTTATGTCGCCGAGGAGGCCGCCTCGCCGTCGGCGCAGGCGATCCTCGTGGCAACGGCTTCGCCGACCAAGACGCTCGCTGAGCTGAAAGGCAGGAAGATCGCGGTGACCAAGGGCGCCGGCAGCCACTATCTGCTGCTCGCCGCGCTCGCCAAAGCGGGTCTCACCTTCAAGGACATCACCCCCGCCTATCTGCCGCCCGCCGACGGCAGGACCGCTTTCGTCAGCAACAATGTCGATGCCTGGGTCGCGTGGGATCCGTTCCTGACCAGCACCATCCGCCAGTCAGGGGCGCGCGTGCTCGCGGACGGCAGCGACGGGCTTGCCAGCTACAAGCGCTACTATCTCGCATCCGCCGACTACGCCGCCGGGCATGGCGACGCCCTCAACGTCATCTACGGCAAGCTCGTCGAAACCGGCAAATGGGTGAAGGCCAATCCGGGCGCCGCGGCGAGCCAGCTCGCTGCCCTGTGGGGCATCGATGCGGCCACCGTCGAGGAGGCCAACAGCCACCGCTCCTACCAGGTCGGCGCGGTCACCGCGGCCGGCCTGTCGGAGCAGCAGAAGATCGCGGATGCTTTCCTGGCGGAGCGCGTGCTGCCGGCGAAGGTGGACACATCTGCGTTGGCGATCTGGACTCCCAAAGCGCCGTGAGCCACAGAGGAGCCGAGATTGTGCCCGGCAGCGAAGCGCGGCACGAGGCCCGACGACGAGCCTGAACGAAGGAGACCACCCGTGACTGCCCATCTTCCCCCGCCGACCGACCGCATCACCGAGCATCCGGCGCATCGCATCTTCGTCGATCGCTGGTCGCCGCGCGGCTTCAGCGACGAGGCGCTTCCGGAGACGGAGCTCCTGACCTTCATCGAGGCGGCACGCTGGGCGCCCTCCTCCTACAATTCGCAGCCCTGGCGCTTCCTCTACGCGCTGCGCGGCTCCGCCGAGTTCGACACCTTCCTGGCGCCGCTGGTCGAGTTCAACCGCGGCTGGGCGCAGCATGCCGCGGCGATCGTCTACGTGCTGTCGAAGAAGACCTTCATCCCGGCCGGCAAGACCGAGCCGGCACCAACGCGCACGCATTCCTTCGATGCCGGCGCGGCCTGGGCCAATTTCGCCAACCAGGCGGCGGTGTCCGGCTGGATCACCCACGGCATGAGCGGCTTCGACGTCGCCGCCGCACAGACAGCGCTCGGGGTGCCCGACGGTTTCGCCGTGGAGATCGCGATCGCGGTCGGCCGCAAGGGCGACGGCGCCAACCTGCCCGCCATGCTCAAGGAGCGCGAGAAGCCGAGCGCACGCCTGTCCATCGCCGAGATCGCCTCGGCCGGCCTGTTCCCGCAGCGCTTCGGCGGCTGATCGATGTCTCAGGGGCGGCGCACCGCGCCGCTCCTGACTGACGGCGAAATCTGTGGCAGAAGATGCGATCTGCTTGAGGAGAGTTGATCCGCATGCCGCCGCCGAAACCGCCCGCCTTCGAAACCCTGAGCCTGCACGCGGGCCAGCACCCGGATCCCGCGACCGGCGCCCGCGCGGTGCCGATCTATCAGACCACGTCCTACGTGTTCGACGACACCGAGCACGCCGCGGCGCTGTTCAATCTCGAACGTGCCGGCCACATCTATACCCGCATCTCCAACCCGACCACGGCCGTGCTCGAAGAGCGGCTCGCCGCGCTCGAAGGCGGCGTCGGTGCCGTCTGCACCGCGAGCGGCCAGGCGGCGCTGCATCTGGCCATCGCCACGCTCCTGAATGCGGGCGATCACATCGTGGCCTCCTCCTCGCTCTATGGCGGCACCATCAACCTGCTCGCCCACACGCTGCCGCGCTTCGGCATCACCACGAGCTTCGTCAAGCCCAGGGATCACGACGGTTTCCGCGCCGCGATCAAGCCGAACACGCGGCTCCTGATCGGCGAGACATTGGGCAATCCCGGTCTGGAGGTGCTGGACATCCCCAAGGTCTCAGCGATCGCGCATGCAGCCGGCGTGCCGCTCCTGATCGACAACACTTTTGCCACGCCCTATCTCAGCCAGCCGATCGCCCAAGGCGCCGACATCGTGATGCACTCTGCGACCAAGTGGCTCGGCGGCCATGGCATCGCGATCGGCGGCGCGATCATCGATGGCGGCCGGTTCGACTGGCGCGCCTCGGCCAAGTTCCCGCAGCTCACCGAACCCTATGCCGGCTATCATGGCATCGTCTTCGACGAGCAGTTCGGCGCGGCCGCCTTCATCATGCGCGCGCGGACCGAAGGCCTGCGCGATTTCGGCGCCTGCCTGTCGCCTACCAACGCGTTCCATCTGCTGCAGGGCGTCGAGACGCTGCATCTGCGCATGGAGCGGCACGTCGCCAACACCCGCGCCGTGCTGGAGGCGCTGACTGCCAACAAGGCCGTCGACTGGGTGCTGCATCCTTCGCTCGAGACCCATCCGGACCATGCGCTCGCCAAGGAGCTGTTGCCGCGCGGCGCCGGCTCGATCATCTCGTTCGGCATCAAGGGCGGACGTCCCGCGGGGCGCAAGTTCATCGAGAGCCTGAAGCTGATCAGCCATCTCGCCAATGTCGGCGATGCCAAGACGCTGGTGATCCACCCCGCCTCGACCACGCATCAGCAGATGGACGCCGCCCAGCTCGCTGCGGCCGGAATCGGCGAGGAGCTGATCCGGCTCTCGGTCGGCATCGAGGCGGCCAGCGACATCATCGACGATCTCGGACAGGCGCTGCGCGCCTCGCAGAAGGTGTGAGCCATGCAGCTGTCGATCGGAGATCATGAGGTCTTCGCCGCCACGGGCGGCCGCGACTTCGATTCGTCCCTGCCCGCCGTCGTCTTCATCCATGGCGCCGGCTTCGACCATTCGGTCTGGGCACTGCACAGCCGCTGGTTCGCCCATCATGGCTTTGCCGTGCTGGCGCCCGATCTGCCGGGCCATGGCCGCTCGGCGGGCCCGGCGCTGCCGACCATCACCGCCATGGCCGATTGGATTGTCGCGCTGTTGCAGGCGTTGAATGCGAAACCCGCTCACCTGATCGGCCATTCGATGGGCTCGCTGATCGCGCTGGATGCCGCGGCACGCCATCCCGATCGCGTGTCGGCGCTGAGCCTGATCGGCACCGCGGCGACGATGACGGTCGGACCTGACCTCCTGAAGGCCGCGGAAGCCAATGATCACGCCGCCATCGACATGGTCTCGATCTGGGGCCTCGGCTTTGCCGCCGAGCTCGGCGGCAGCCGCGCGCCGGGCCTGTGGATGCATGGCGGCGCGCAGGCGACGTTGGAGCGCTGCGCGCCCGACGTGCTGTTCAACGATCTCTCGGCCTGCAACGAGTACCAGGATGCGCTGGCATCGGCGGCCAGGATCAAGGTGCCGACGCGGCTGATCCTCGGCGAGAAGGACATGATGACGCCGCTGAAGGCCGGCAAGGCGCTGGCGGCTGCGATCGCGCAATCGCGCACGACCGTCCTGCCCGGCGCGGGACATACGATGATGACGGAATGTCCGGATGCGCTGCTCGATGCGCTGATCGATTAGCTTGCGGTCACGGTTCCGGTCGCCGACCCCAGCGACGCAGAACGCGACCGAGCCGCAGCAGGTGCAATATCGCCACTGGCGCGGCGGTTACGGTCATCGCCACGGCTATTACGGCCATCGCTCTTACGGGCATCGCCACGGCTATGGTGCGGGTGCCGCCGCCCTCGGCGGCCTCGCGGCCGGCGCGATCATCGGGGGCGCCATCGCCGACAGCCGCGCCGAGGCCGCCAACGCCCAGGCCTATTGCGCCCAGCGGGGCCGGTCCTACGACCCGGGCTCCGGCACCTATCTCGGCAATGACGGCCTGCGCCATTCCTGCCCGTAACGACACCAAGGTCGATGCCCCCCCGGCATCGACCGCCGCCTGGACCAATGGCGCGTGACAAAACGTCCGCTGCGACAAATGCAACGAAGTTCGTCTCGTCCGGTTGAGCATAGCGCTGAATCAACGGGAGACATCAGGATGGTCACCTTCAAAGCCGCCGCGACGCTCGCCATCGCCGGCGCACTTTCTGTATCCACGCTGCACTCGGTCTCGGCTGCGCCGCTGACGTCGCTGTCAGCAGCCGCCAAACCGAGCGCCGAAAGCTCGAATGCCGTGCAGGTCCGCTACGGCGGCTGGCATGGCGGCTGGGGCGGCGGTGCCGCGATCGGCGCGGGGCTGTTGGCGGGTGCCCTGATCGGATCGGCGATCGCCGCACCCTCCTACTATGGCGGCTACGCGCCCTATCCCTACTACGGCGGGTATCGCTACGCCGCCTATCCCTACGGCTATGGCGGCTACTACCCGGCCTACCGGCCCTATTACGGCGGCTATGGCTACAGCTACGTGCCGCGCCCGATCTATCGCAGCTACGACTATTCCTATGGCCCGCGGCCGTGGCGGCACAGCTACGGCTATTACCGCGGTCCGGGTTGGGGCCATCATGGCTGGCACGGCGGCCGTCATTTCGGACACAGCTACGGTCATGGCGTGATCCGCGTCCATCATCGCTAGTGATGTGATTTCGCTGGTGCGTGGGGCTCACCCGACGCACCGGCACGGCGATGCGCAACCTCCGCCGCGCGGATGACGTACTCGTCATGATCGCGCCAGACGAACACGACAAATGTCGCCAACGCCTCATTGCGCCGGGCGCGATTACCCACCAGATCTGCTCGAGAGCCATGACCGTGGCGACGAAGGCGCAGACGACTCCAGTGCGGAATTCCTTGGCAGCTCGACGTCCTGATCATCCTCTTCCCGCAGCTGGAGCTGCTGGACTTTCGCGTTTTCCTTGATCCGCCCATACCCACCCACCGATCGCGCGCAGCGCCGCTGTCGAACGTCGCAAGCCAGGCAAGTGAGAGGTCCGCCAACGAGATGCCCGCCAACAATCCTCCAGCGAGCCGCATGGTTTGAATCGGCAGTCCGGCTCTGCTGGGCCCGCACGATGTCCCGAAACTCAGCGCAGGTAACTGGCCAGGTTCAGGCTCTGGATCTTGGAGATGGCGGTATAACTCGCCGTGAGCTGGGCTTGATAAGTCGAGAGCTGGGCGGTGACCGCAGCGACGTCCACGCTGGTCAGGTCGGTCGCCAGACTCTCGGCATAGCTCTTGTAGTCGGTCTGCTGAGACTTCGCGCTCTCGATCCGGGACGCTGCATCGGAGACCTTGGCCTGCACCGTGGCGACATCGTCCACTGCTTGATCGGCAAGCGTCAGCGCGGAGGTGATGTCGGTTCCGGACAGGGTCGAGCTATTCGCAACGAACTTCAGAACACGCATGACCTCCTCGAAAGCAGGGTTGTCGGCGGTGACGCCATACGTCACGGACTGGCCGTCGGAGACACGGACCGAGGCAAGCTCGCTGTCGCCCTGAAAATAGCTGGTATCCGTCGTGGTCAGCGATCCCGAGCCGGACGCGAAGGTCGATGTATCGGCAGCCGGAGTCGAGGTGCGCCCTCCGCCGAACAGATATTGCCCATCATACTGGGTATTCAGAATGCCCGCCATCTGCTGCAGCAACTGCTGCGCGCTGCTGATCGCGGACGAGGTTCCCGTGCTGCTGCCGGAGCTCGCGGCGCTCAGGGCCGTGCGCAGCTGACTGACGATGTCGGACACCTGCCCCACCGCGGAATACATGACCTGCACCTTGCTGTCGGCCAGGGTCGCAGCATCGATATAGGATTGCGCCCGCGTGACCGAGACCTGAAGATTGACGACGTGCTGGGTGTCGGCGCCGTAGCCGGCGAGATACTCCGATTTCAGCCCCGAGGCTTCCTGCACCTGGAGATTGGCCATGGTCGCCTGCGTCCGCAGCGCGCTCGTGATCATCTGGTCGGAGTTCGAGAATGTCGCAATCCGCATCGTCATGATCTGCGCTCCGGACTAGGTCGACTGCACGGCAGTGAGCAACGAAGAAAACATGCTGTTGATCACGGAGATCAGCTGCGAGGCGGCAGCGTATTTGTTCTGCAGCGAGCTCAGCCGCGCGGTCTCCTCGTCGAGATTGACGCCCGATTGCGAGGACAGCGAGCTGGCATAGCTCGACTGGGCTGTCGACTTCGCGGTGTAGGCAGTGGAGGCCTGCGAAGCCTTGCTGGCGACATTGGCGACGATCGCCGCGGCATAGTCGGAAAACGAGCCGGTCGTTGCGCTGAGGCCTCCGGCCGACGCAAAGCTGGTCGAGCCGGTGAGCTTGTCGATGAGCGCATTGATAACCGTCGCCGAGCCGGCCGTCAGCACCTGGCTGCCAGTCGTCAAGGTCGCAGAACCGTCGAGCGTGCCGGTCGGCAGACCAGAAGCGCCGCTCGAGATGCTGCTGTTGACGGCAAAATTGGCGGCGCTCGTGCCGGTGACGAGATCATTCATGCCGAAATAGTTGGAGAAGCCGCTGCCGCCGACCGCACTGGTCATATCGTTGATCGCGATGCCGCTCGACGACGACGTGGCGCTGATCGACAGGTGTCCGCTGGAGTCGATCGAGGCAGAGACCCCGGAGATGCCGTTGAGTGCCGTGACCAGATCGCCCACCGTCGCGTAGGACGACAGATCGAGATCCTGGTACGAAACGAGATTGCCGCTCTGGTCAGCCACGGCGATGCGGACCGTTCCGGACGCCGACAGGGCGGTCGTGCTGCTGACGCTCGCCGACCCGGTCAGAGTGGCCGGAGGTGGCACGGCCGACGCGCCATTGCTGATCTCATTCAGCGCCGATTTCAGCTGCGAAGCCAACTGATCGAGCTGGGTCTGCGCGGCCGGCAAGGTTTCGTCCCGCAACGTGACCAGCGAGCCGATCTTGCCCGACGTGATCTGGGACGTGACGTCGACGCCGTCGACCATGATGCCGCTGAAGCCGCCGGACGCATAGCTCGAAGCCGCCGAGACATTCGCCGAGGCCGTGTAGCTCAGCGTGTGCGCCGAGCTGTCGACGAGGGCTCGCCCCGACGAGGTATAGACCTGAAGGTCGCCGTTCGACGCCGTGTAGTAGCTGACGTTCATATAGGACGACAGGTCCTGCAGCGCGGCATTGCGTTCATCCTCGAGATCCGCGGTCGATTGGCCGGACGCTGCCATTCTGCGGATCTCGACATTGAGATCGGCGATCTGCTGCAGGTCGTCGTTGACGCTCTGAACCGACGACGCGATGTCCTTGTCGGCGTTGGCCCGCAAGGTCTGCACACCGCTCGACGTGCTGCGCAGCTGGCTGGCGAAATCGTCCAGAGCGCTGACGACGGCCGATTGCAGCGAAACACTGCTGGGCGAGCTTGCCAGCGACGACAAGGCGGACTCCAGCGATGCAAGAGAGTTTGCCAGCGACGTTCCCGTCGTCGAAGTGCCGGATGTGGACGCGCTGCCGAACAGCTGCTGCAGTTGCGTCAGATAGTTGTTGGTGGTGTCGGCCGCGCCGAGCTCGGAATTGGCTCCGATCAGGGATTTCAGCAGCAGCTTGTCGACATTGCTCGAAATGCCGGTAATCGAAACACCGGTCCCAACTCCTCCGGTCACATTCGTGACCTGGTTGGCCGTCTTCTGCGTATACCCCTTCGTGTCGGCGTTCGAGATGTTCGACGACGCCACGCTGATCTGCAGCTCCGTGGCCGAGATGCCGCTGAACGCGACCAGCCGTGCTATGTCGAGCGACATCACTCTACTCCCGCTGCTGGGCGGCCATCATGCCCTGACATTGGTTCCACAGGACGTCGCACGCGCGGTGCGACGCCCGCCTGCGCCATAGGGCGACGCATTCGCGATCTGCTCGCGGATCGCCTGCATGACTGCCTCGATGCGACGATTGCTGGCTTCGATCGCAGCCCGCAGCCGAACGAGGTTCTCGTCCATCGCGCCACGCAGGTTGAAGATGTGCTCCATGAGCTGTTCGCGCAGGACGCGGTCGCGGACGTCGAGACTCGCCGTTCGCCTGGCGCATTCGGCAACCCGCTGCTCAAACAGCCCGGCGAGCCGATTCTTGTCGTCAAGCTGCTTGGAGCGCGAGGCCGGGAGCCCTTTGGCAAGCTCCGCATTCTCCTCCGACACCACCGCGATGAGCTCGTCAATCAGCGCGATCAAGGTCCGCACTTCATCTTCGCTGGCCGGCCGCTGATCGGCCTGAACTGCGTGTTTCATCCTGTCGCTCCCATCCTACTGTTCACGCTGCGGTCGGCGGCTGATCTGCGCGACACGGGCGTAGGTATTCAGCGCCGTCACCCTCACGGTGGCGACCTTGAGCTCTTCGTCGAGCAGCGCGCATTCACGCAGAAGCTTTCGTCGGACCGTTTCGATATCGTCGATCAAGGCCAACAGTTGCGCGCGGTCGTCCTTGCCGACGGTCGCGGCGCGCAGTCTCAGCCGCCGCAGCCTCTTCAGCAGAGCCTCGCCCTCGCCGAGCCGCTCCCTCTTCAGGTCGGCCATGATCTACCTCATCGACGAGATCAGGGTGTCGTACATCTTGTTGACCGCCGAGATCACCTGCGATGCCGCCGAATAGGCCTGCTGAGCCGAGATCATATTGCTGAACTGGCCCGTGGTGTCGGTCGTACTCGACTCCAGCTCACTGCCGTAGATGGTTCCTGCACCATTCTCGCCGGACGCCTGCAGGGTCGCATTGCCCGACGTCGCCGTCGACGTGTACATGCCGCTGCTATGCGCCACGAGGCCATTGGGATCGGCGAAGGTCGCCACCGCGATCTTGTAGATCGGAACCGTCTGGCCGTTGGAATACGTCGCCTCGACGAGGCCGTTCTTGCCGACCGAAATGCTGCTCAGCGTACCGAAAGAGATGCCATCGGAATTGGCACTGAAATTGGAGACGCTCGGCGTCGTGCTGCCGGATGACAGCTGGGTCAGGCCATCGGTGCCGCCGCCCGTCGTGCCGAAGCTGAGCGCGATCGAGCTGGCCGCCGCGCCGTTATTCCAGGTGATGCCGAGATTGGTCGAAGAGACCGTGCTCAGCGAGCCATCCGAGTTGAAATCGATCGTATAGGTGCCGCTCGTCACGGTGCCGTCCGACGCCGTGGCCGGCGCGAAATCGGCGGTCCATTCGTTCGCCGTCGCCCCCTTGGTCCAGGTGACGTTGAGCGTGTGCGATTGCCCCAGCGAATCGTACACCGTCATCGAGCTGCTGAAGGTATCGCCGCTCGCGGCATCGGCCGGAAGGTTGGCGGCGAGCGACGTCTTGGTGGTCGCTCCACCATTCGTCAGCGCAACCTTGGTGTTGATCGATTCGAGCCCGTTGCCGACCACGTTGCCGCTCGCATCGGTGCGCCAGCCTTCGAGATAATAGCCGTTGTTCTCGAGGTAGCCGGCATTGTCGGTGGTGAACGCGCCGTTGCGGGTGTAGAAGGTCTCGCCTCCGGCCGAAGTCGAGTTGGTCGCGACGAAGAAACCCGAGCCTTGGATTGCGACGTCGGTCGCGTTGGTGGTGGCGGCCAACAGCCCCTGCTGCGTGATATTGGCACGGCCGGAGACCGAGACGCCACCCGAGGAATAGGCTTTCGAGCTGCTCGATGCCGTCACCAGCTGCTCGAACAGGCCGGACGTGGTCTTGTATCCGGTCGTATCGGCGTTGGAGATGTTGTCGCTGATCATGGCGAGCGATGAACTCTGCGCGTTGAGCGCCGAGATCGCCGATGACAGGGCTCCAGAAAGACTCATGATTGTACTCCGAATGATGCCGTCAGGAGGTGACGCCGATAATGTTGCTGGCGCTGACAGGAATGCCGCCGACGGTGAGCGACGGCGTGCTGGTCGAGGTGTCGATGCCGGTTACGGTCCCGGTGATCGTCGTGTAGTTGAGAACCGAGGTGCCCGCGGAGTCAGTCGCCGTCACGGAGATCGTGTACTGGCCGCCGTCGCTGAGCTGATTGCCGCTGGAATCGGTGCCGTCCCAGGTGATCGAATTGGCGCCCTTGTTGCCGGTCCCGGTGCCGGTCCAGACCGTGCTTCCGGAGGAATCCTTGATCGATATCGAAACGTTCGATGCCGCCGACGAGAGAGAATAGCCGAAGGTCGCCGAGCCGTTCGACAGAACGGCGGTGTCACTCTTGGCCTCGACGGTGTGGCCGATGTAGTTCACCGAATTCAGCGTCACCAGGCTCGAGAACGAGCCGGCCAGCGAGGTCATGCTGCTGTTGAGCGACTGCTGCGAGGTGAAGTTGGCGTACGACGTCATCTGGTTGATGAAGTCGGTCACGCTGGTCGCGTTGAGCGGATCTTGGTTCTGCAGTTCGCTCACCAGGAGCTGAAGAAAGTCGGTCGAGCTGAGCGTCGTACGCGATGTATCGCTGGATGATGAGGTCGATGAGGTGGTCGCGGTCGACGAACTCGCGGCGGAAACAGTCATGACGGAACTCCGGCTCGCGCCGCGAACGGCGGCGGGACACAGCACGACCACACGGTCGCGAAGGCGTTTGCTGATCAAACGGCCGGAGCGCCGAATCCAGGCGCACAATTAGTCGGTCGAATTAGTTGATCCGACGGCAGAATTTGCCGGCGCGCGGTTGCGCAGGGGCGGCAAAAATCGCCTGGTGCGGGGCCCCGCTCTGCATCGGCAGCGCGGCCTCGCGGCGCACTCGGCCGGTGGGCAGGACGAGACCAGCAGAGAGTATGGACGGCGCGACCAGGTCAGATCGGCTGCACCCGTCGCGTCATCTCCCGCGCCACGGCTCGCGTCGTCGCACTCGGGCGCCCCCGATTCATGCGCAAGCGAGCTCGACAAATTGAGGGTGATGGTGTTGCGGTTCCGGCGCCCACGGCCCAACCGGCCGAAGCGCAGTCGCCCAAGCTCGGCCCTGGCGGAGCTCAGCCGGGCTGGTGGGCGTCAGCCGGGGCGGTTGACGCTTCCTCTTGGGTCAGGCGGTTGGCCGCAGCAAGGATACGCGACGTCAAGCCCGCGGGTGCACGAACCGGCGGCGACGACAGCGCCTCACGAACAAGACGTGCCTCGGACAGCAATCGATCGGCCTCGGGAGAGGATGCAAGCAGATCAGCAGCCGATTGACGCTGCTCGGCTGGCCAGCGCGAGATGTCCTCACCCAGCCTACCGATCAGATCCTCGAATTCCCTGACGTCCATCGTCCGCCCAATCCAGCGCTTCCGGCTTGGTCATAAAGCATTCAGCCCGCGAACGAAATTGATATCGGCAATTGTGACGATCGACCGCAACCGGACGCGGGAAACTCCGTATTTTTCGGGAGCCGTCTGCACGCGACGCCGCACTGGATACCGAAACGGGAGACAATGCAGCCCGTTTCTGATCGGTTTCCCAAGATTTCCGCAGTGCGGCAGGTGCCTGATTCGGACAGAGCTACCGACGGTTGGCCGAATCACCGGCTGCTCGCTTTCCCCGGGCTGCCGCATCGACAGCCTCCCACGCCTCCCGCAGCTCCAGCAAACTTTGAGTGATCCGCTGGAAATTCTCGCGCATGTGAGGTCGACCGTAGGCCCGCAGCGCGGCCACGATCAGGGCGTTGTAGGTTCCGAACAGCTGGTCGGCGACCGGCCCGCCGCGCGTTGGATCAAGGTGAAGGCTCAATCCGCGCAGGATGGCGGTCGCCCGGGTCACATGGATGTGCCCCTCCTCGAAGCGGCGGGCCTCCTGCGCCTGCAGCGACTTCTGCAAGCTCAGCATCGCTCCGTTGAGCAGCATGATGACGGCCCGGAGCGGCGGAACGGCCACCGCAGCACCGCGATAGGCCTGACTTGCGAATTGCGCCATCGAATTTTGGGTCATCAGTTACTCGAACTCGCGTTGAGAAGGGCTTTTAGATAAGTGAGCGTGTTGTTGGCGCTCTCGATGGCGGCCTGATATTTGGCGTATTGCGCCGTGAGCTGAGTCTGGAACGTGGCGGCCGAGCTCTTGATGTCATCGACCTTGGCCTGCATCGTCTCGTCCTGCGAGGTCAGATTGTCGATCAGCGTCTGCAGCGATCCCGTGCTGGACGATGCGGTCTTGGCGATCTGGTAGATCTGGGTTGCAAGCCCCTGTGTGGAGGTCACGGTGACCGATTGCGACGTCGAGCCGGTGTAGGTGAAGGCCATCCCGGCATAGATCGTCCCGGAATTGCCCACGATCGTGTTGCCGCTGACCGTGAACAGCGAGCTGTCGCCGCCGACCGACGCGGTCGTGAGCGCCCCCGACGAGTCCACAGTCAGATCCAGGGTGAACGACTGCGGCGACGATCCGGTATTGACTACGCTGAGCTGGCTCGACGAGGTCTTGGTCTGCGCCGACAACAACGTCGTCACGCCGCTCAGATTGGTGCTGAGGATCGTCGACAGGGTGCCAGTATCGAGCTCGAGCTCGTTCTTCTCGTTGAACGACAGGCCCAGGTCCGCCATCGTCAGCCCGCCGACCGAGGTTCCGAGCACGGCCTGGAGCGAATTCATGATGTCGCGCATGGTGCCGTCGCCGAACAGGACGGAGCTCGAGGACGCCGTCCCGTCGGAATTGGTGGTCTGCTGCGCGATGACGGCATCGCGGAATGCGTTGTAGTCGGTGACGAATGTCTGCAATGCCGACGAGATCTGGCTCATGTCCGTCCCGATGGTGACGGTCAGCGTCGTTCCGGACGGAGTCGCCTGCAGCAGATCGAAGGTGACGCCGCTGAGAACGTCGGTGATGTCGTTGGTGTTGCGCGTCAGGCTGATCCCATCGAGCGTGAATTCCGCCTCCTGCGCCGTCTGCAGCACGGTCGTGAAGGCACCCGAGCTGTCGGTCACGCCAAGCTTGTTGAGCACGTCGTCGCCGGACGAGCTGGCATAGGTGATGTCAGCGGAATCCTGGGTTCCCGTCAGCACCAGCTGATACGACCCGCTCGATACCTGGACGATCGACGCCTCGACATTGGTCGTAGAGGTCTGGGCATTGATCGCGTCGACGACATCCTGCAGCGACATGCCGCTGGTGATGGTGATGTCGGCCGTGCTGCCGCCGGATAGGCCGAGCGAGAACGTGCCGGAATAGCCGAGTGCCGCGGTCTGGCTCGACTGCGTCGTGCCCGTCACCTTGTGTGCGGTGGCGATCTGGCCGATCGTCAGCGTGTGGCTGCCGGTCGCAGCACCGTTGCTCACCGACATCGACAGAGCCGATGAGGCGCTGACGTCGCCGGTCGCGCTGATGGTGGCGGCCCGCGTGGCGAAGGCGTTCGTCGCAAGCGAGTTCACCATCGACGTCGCCAGTGACGACAATCCCGAGGACAGCGTCTTCAGCGCGGTCTGCAGCGTCTGGTAGGCCGTGATCTTGGCCTCATTGGCCGTGATCTTGGTCGAGATCTGGGTCGCCTGGGTGAGCTTGGCATTGACCGCGGATTCGATCAGCGCAGTCCAGTCGATCGTGCTCGTCGTGCTCGTTCCCGACGTCGTGAGCGAGCTGCTCGAACTCGTCGATGATGAGGAAGAAGACGACGTCGTGCCGCTCGTGCTCGAGGTTGCGCTGCTCACCGTCATCTATCGTCGTCCTCCGAGGGAAGGGCCGGACCGGCGTGGCGCCGGCCCGGCAGATCACAACTCAGCCCAGCAGCTTCAGGAGGTACTGCGGGATCTGGTTGGCGGCGGCTTCCGCCGACACCGCGGCCTGGGTCTTCACCTGCGCCGACGACAGTTTCGCCTGCTCCGACGCGATGTCGACGTCCTTGATCGCGGAGTTGGCCGATTGCAGGTTCTGCGTCTGCGTGGAGATCGAGTCCGCCGAGAAGTTGAAACGCGATTCCTGCGCGCCGATGTCGGCGCGGGCCTTCGACACGGTGTCGATCGCGGTGTCGAGAGCGGTCAAGGCTGCGGTCGCGCCGGTCTGGGTGCTGACGTCGAGCGACGAGACGCCGAGCGTGCTCGCGGTGAGATCCGACAGCGTGATGTTGATGGTGTCGGACGCGGACGAGCCGACCAGGACCGAGACGCCCGACGAGAAGGTGCTGGTCCCGTCGAGCAGGCTCTGGCCGCTATAGCGCGTTCCGGTCGCGATCGACGAAATTTCGCTGATCAGCTGCGAGAATTCCGACTGGATGTAAGTGCGGCTGGTTCCGACCGTGGTGCCCGATGCGGACTCTGAGGCCAGCGACTTCATGCGCGCCAGGATGTCGCTGATGTTGGACGCGCCGCCATCCGCGGTCTGCAGGATCGACGTCGCCTGCGCTGCGTTGGTCGCGGCCTGCTGCAGCGTGGTGATGTCCGAAGAGATGCGCGTCGAAATGGCGAGACCGGCCGCGTCGTCCGAGGCTGACGTGATGCGCGAACCGCTCGACAGCTTGGCGAGCGAGCTCGTCTCCTGGTTGGAGTTGATGTTCAGGTAACGGACGGCGGAGTTGGCGGCGATGTTGGTGGAAATTGCGGGCACGGTGAGGACTCCTGAGTGATCGGCAAAGCACGCCGCATCGTGGAAGGACTGACGGTGCGGATCGGCCCCGTCTGACCGATCAAACGGAAGCGCCTGCGGGATTCAGGCGGGATTTCTCCTGCGCCGAGAATTTTATGGTTAGCAATCCGTGAAGGCGCCGCGAATGTCGCGCTCGTGACGCCGCAGCATGTCGCGCAGTTGCTGGCGTCCCCGCTTCAACAGGGACTCCACGGCGGCCACTGTCGTGTCCATCACCTCGGCGATCTCGCCGTTGCTCATGTTCTCGTGATACGACAGGATCACGGCGATCCGTTGCTGCTCCGGAAGCCGCTGCATCGCCCCCTCCAGGAGGACGCTGAGCTCCGCACGCTCGATGACGCTCACTGCATCCGGCTTGCCGTCCGCAACCTCTGGTACCACGTCGACATTCTCGGTCCGCGGCTTGCGGCGGATGTCGATGCAGCGATTGCTGACGACGCGATAGAGCCAGGTCGAGAATTTGGCGCGACCGTGCTGCCACCGCCCCCGGTGAGTCCAGACCTTCAACATCGTGTCCTGCACGACGTCCTCGGCATCGGCGGCATTGCCGACGATGCGCAACGCAATCGCATAGGCGCGATCGATGTGGCGCTCGACGAGAAGACGAAATGCGAGCTCCTCTCCGGTGGCGAGCCGGTCGAGCAGGTCCTTGTCCTCGTCGAAGACCGCGGTCTCGCCTGGCGGCGCGGAGTCGGGAACGGTGCTGGCCGACTCGCTCGACGGCAGCGCCGCGACGTCCGGGGACCCCGGCTCTTTCGAAGATATGCCATCGGCCGGGGCCCAGACGTCCAGCGCGTAGCTCATTTCCGAATCTCCAACCCGCAATGCCGAATGCGGCATTCGCAGACGGCTTCCGATCGTTGAACGTGGCGACCGAAAGAAGCAGGCGAAGATTTTTTGTGACTTTTCAGGTAGTTAGATGGAATGTTTTGCCTAGGGACAGGCAAATTCTGCCGCACGCGGATCGAGCGCCCGACGATCGTTGAGAAAGAGAGGCCGATGTTCGGCATGGCGGGGGATTCATTCCAGAAGACGAATTCAGCAGAAAACGCGAGCTGCAACGCTTACTAACAGCATCCGTGGATGCATACCGCGCACACAAAGTCCGCGGTTGAGCAAGGTTCGGAATTATTGCGAAACGATCATCTCGCCCGGCAATTTTTTCCGAATCACCTCGACGAAATTATCGCATTTTTCGACTCTGTCAGTTGCCGCGGACGCGATTTTTGAATCGCGTGACGACTTTTGCGACATTGCGCGCCTGATCCATCGCGTTCGTACGTTATAGTTGCTGATAGCACGATAGATGAAGCGATCGACGCGCTGCGTCGCACGCCGCCGACGCGCGCGCGTAGATGGCCATCATGTCTATAGCGTCAACGAATGTTGCTGAATGTTTCGATCTGCATCGAGGCTCCAGAGCGTCACCGCACGCGATATATCCGGTGTGAAGCTCGTGATCCGCACTGCGACTTCGTTTACGAGACCAATCGTCCGCTTCGGCCTTGATAAGGCGCATCAGATCGAAGTGATTGCGAATACTTCTGCT
Source organism: Bradyrhizobium sp. SZCCHNPS1003 (assembly GCF_032381555.1). Lineage (NCBI taxonomy): Bacteria > Pseudomonadati > Pseudomonadota > Alphaproteobacteria > Hyphomicrobiales > Nitrobacteraceae > Bradyrhizobium > Bradyrhizobium sp. SZCCHNPS1003. The sequence goes on along the minus strand of NZ_JAUHIU010000028.1, from coordinate 34,141 downwards.
CGCGCAGCCACGGTGTTTGTCATCTGTTGCGGCCTCGAGCAGCGCGCCCGGCAACATTGCGAAACGAAGCTCGCGTTTTCCGTGTCGAAAGCCCGATCTTACTCGCATTGTCGCAAGACACCGACGCAAGCGCATGAGCGATCGACGCGCCTGATTGGCCGACGTGGTCCGTTCTATTGTGCGGGAGGGCCCGGCATGACGCGACAAGATCTGAAGACCAACGACCACGACCCGGTGCAAAGCCTGCGCGCTCACGGCGTCAGGCTCGGTCAGCGGCAAGGTCATCGTCTGCAATGGCTGTCGCGAGCATTCGGGCCGGTGGTTCACTGCGATGACCTTCCACCGCCTGGCCGTGGCCGCACTATCGTCCTGGTCGACCCGCCAACGGGCGCCGGGGCGGAGCTGCTGTACGGCGCGCTGACCTCGCATGACGCCGTGGTGATCCCCTTCGGCGAAAGCCCCGCGTTCGATTTCCTGAAATCCAAGTTGACCGAGTTCGGCACCGTCGGCACCTCAGACGACGGCCCGCACGAATTATGGTGGGGCGGCCGCGACTGGCCTGCGCCGGACGCAGCACCGGCAACTGCGATGCGTGTCGTGTCCTGCCATCCAACGACGGTCGGCGACTTGCACGTCTATCATCTCAGACGCTCGTTGCAGCGGCTCGGGCTCCCATTCGACATCGAGGCGATCGATCGCCGCCCCGGCGAACGCCTGAGCGCTGCGGACAAGGCCGACTTCATCGCGCGGATGTGGCAGCGGAATCGCGAACCGCTGTTGTACGTCGAGGCCGACGTGATGTTCCAAGCACCTCCGGACCTTCCTCATCTGGCAGGCTGCGACTTTGCCGTCCATAAGTGGAACGGCTGGGAGATGTCGCCGCGCACCCTCTATTTCGGCCGGTCCAAGGCGGCCGGGACAATGCTGACGACCTGGCGTGAGATCGCCTCTTCATATCCCGATATCTGGGACGGCTATCAGATCGATCAGGCCTGGAGTGCGGTGAGCTCCCAGATCGCCCTCGACACGGTCTGGCTTCCCCGCAGCTACCATGCCGTCGCAGGGGAAGCCGGAGTCCGCAACGCGACGATCGTCCACAATCTGAAGCCGACAAAGGCTGATCTTGGTCCCGACCCGGACTTTGCCGAGGTGGCGCGGTCGCCCCGGCGGGCCGGGCGCGTCGGCGCGTTGGAGTCGCTGCTCGTGGTGCGCTCGAAAGTAAAATCCGGCAGAGGTGTCACGGTCATCCTGCGCGACGTCGGAAGCAGCAGCGCACGCGCCGCCGCTGACAGCATCGAGAAGCTGACCAGCGCCTTCGTCGCTGATTGCGGCGGCTTTGGCCGCCTCGAGCTCTCACTGTGCTCGTGGCAGCCGGAGGTTCGCATCGCGCGGGAGGCCGCTTTGCTGGCCGACAACATGGTGCTCGAGATCATCCCCGGTCAGGAGCTGCCGGCCAATTTGTTCGCCGCGACGGCCACCTCGGGAGCTGCGCACCGGCCCGCCACCTTCAACGCCCATCGCCGCTGACGCCAACCAGGACAAATCATGTTCGACACCATCATTCTTCTCACCGGCAGCCGCGACCAGCAACTTGCGCTGTCGGAGCTGCTACGGGCGCACAACCCAGCCCTCGCATTCCGTTTCGCGGTCAGCCTGCAGGACATCGAAGCCATCGAACGCGATGTGCTCGGCAGATCCCGCCTGCTTGCCTTCACGACCGGCGTCATCGTGCCTGCCGACATCCTTCAGGCGCTCGGCCACGGCGCCTACAATTTTCATCCGGCCCCGCCGGATTATCCGGGCTGGGCGCCGGCTCATTTCGCGATGTACGACGGTGCGACGCGCTTCGGCGCAACGGCCCATGTGATGGAGACCCGTGTCGACTGCGGCCCGATCGTCGGTGTCGAGACGTTCGACATCCCGCGCGGCGTGGATGTCCGTGGTTTGGAACAGATGACGTTCGTGCGGCTCGCCTATTTGTTCTGGCGCATGTCGCGCGACCTCGCCTGCGACGCTGGCCCGCTGCCGGCGCTCGGCGTCGGTTGGAGCGGAGCGAAGAGCACCAGACAGATGTACGCCGCCAAGTGCGACATGTCCGCCGACATCGATCCGGCCGAAATGGCGCGCCGCATCCGCGCCTTTCACGACGACTTCCGCGGCATTCCACTGACCATCAACCTGCACGGCACACGGTTTCAGCTCATGAGCGCCGCGGGCGCTGTTGGCGAGCCAAGGACGGTTGACGCACCGGCGTTGGCGCTCGCATCGTGACCTAGCGCTTGAGCGGCTTGATCACTGTCTGGTCGAGCCGTGTTTCCCAGCCGTGACGTTCCAGTTCGGGATCGTCATGTTCCTCCTGCGGCCAGCCGACGCAGAGATACGCAATCAGGCTCCAGTCGGACGGCAACGCGAGTTCGCGACAGACAGCCGCTGGGTCCAGGATCGACACCCAGCCCACGCCGAGACCTTCGGCGCGCGCCGCCAGCCAGAACGTCTGGATCGCCGCCACCACCGAGTAGCGGAGCGTTTCCGGCATCGTGGCGCGGCCGAGCCGATGACCGGTGGCAGCGCCCTCGTCGGCGCAGACGGCGATATGGATCGGCGCCTGCGTCAAGCCTTCCAGTTTGAGGCTCGCATAGAGCGCGCGTCGCTCTCCATCATAACCGGCGAGCGCGGCCTGGTTCGCGCGCTCGAAGTTCTCGATGACCGTCGCGCGGCGTTCGGGGCTCTCGACGAGCACGAACCGCCAGGGCTGGCAGAAGCCGACAGATGGCGCATGGGACGCGAGCGCGAGCAACTGTTCGATCAGCTCTGGGGAGACCGGATCGGCGCGGAAACGGCGGACGTCGCGACGCCAGCGCACCAGCTCGGCAAAGCGCTGCCGGAATGTCGCGTCGAACTGCGGAGGGCTTCGGCCTGGCTCGCTCATGCGCCCTCGCCGCTCAGGACGTGCAGGAACGATCCCGTCACCGACCCGCGCCGGGCGCCGCGCTCGGCTACGACGCCGGCCGACGCATCGCGGCACGCGATCAGCGGATCGTCGGCCTCGCTCAGGATGGTCGCATAGTGGAATTCGTGACCGTGAACGACGGCGCCCCTTCGGCCGAGGCTGCAATCGGCCAATAGGGTCGCTTGACGGTAGCCGAGATGCAAGCGGCGTCGTGCGAACGAGGTTTCCAGCGACAGCAGCCCCGCCATCGCATGCCGGACACCGTGGGCATCTTCGAGTCCCGCCCCCAGCGTCATGTAGCCACCGCACTCGCCGTGGATCGGCACGCCGCGCAAGGCCATCGCGCGCAACGCATCGAGGAACGACCGCGCCGAGGCCAACCGTCCCGCATGCAATTCGGGATAGCCGCCTGGCAGCCACACCGCGTCGGCTGCGGGATCGGGAGCCTCGTCGTTCAACGGCGAAAACGGGATGGCCTCCGCGCCCTGGGCGCGCCAGTGCCGCAGGAGATGCGGATAGCTGAACGAGAAGGCCGCATCTGCTGCGAGCGCAATGCGCTGTCCGGGCGGTTTGATGCCAAGGCCAGATGTCTGCGCAGCGAGATCGGTAGAGCGGATCGGATTCGCGAGACCCAGCAGCGCCTCGAGATCGACGGCTCCGGAGACGCTTGCCGCGAGACGCTCGAGATGGGCTTCGAGGGCCGTGATCTCCTGGGCCTGGACCAGTCCGAGATGACGTTCGGGAAATGTCAATTGCGCGTCCCGCGCCAGCGCGCCGAGCACCCTGATTCCGATGGTCGCAAACGCCGGCTCGATGAGCGCCCTATGCCGCTCGCTCGCGACCCGATTGAGGATCACGCCGGCCACGTGAACATCGTCGCGAAAACGCGCGCAGCCGAGCGCGACGGCAGCGGCCGTCTCAGTCTGCCCACTCACATCGAGAACGAGCACCACCGGCCAGCCGGTCAGGGCTGCGAGACCCGCGGCCGAGCCGCTGCCCGCGCGTCCGGGATGCGACGCGCCATCGAACAGGCCCATGACGCCCTCGACGATGGCGATATCGGCGTCGGCGGTAACGTCGCGGACAAGCCCCAGCAGTTGCGGCGCCGACATCGCCCAGCTGTCGAGATTGTAGCTCGTCCGTCTTGCCGCAGCCGTGTGAAAGGCGAGATCGATATAGTCGGGGCCACATTTGAAGGGTTGCACGCGCGTGCCGCGCCGGCTGAGGGCACGCAGCAGTCCGAGCGTCATCGTCGTCTTGCCGGCGCCCGAACGCGGCGCGGCGATGATGATCCCGCTGGGCGCCACCCTGGTCATGGCCGCAACGCCGCCGAGGCATGGCAAAATGTGCTATGCGAGCGGACATGATGGAAACTGCGGATCCGCCGAGCCGACCGCTGAAGCGTGGCTGGACGACCGGCAGCTGCGCCACGGCCGCGGCGCGCGCCGCCTACGAGCTGCTGATCACGGGCAACTGTCCTGCCATGGTCGAGATCGCCCTGCCGGGCGGACGTCGTGTCGGCTTTGCGGTCGCGATGCACGAGGCCGACGGCGCGAAGGCAACCGCCGGCGTCATCAAGGACGCCGGCGACGATCCTGACGTCACGCACGGTGCGCTGGTCAAAGCGACTTTGCGGCGCGGTGCAGACAATTCCGGCGTGACGTTCCGCGCCGGCCCCGGCGTCGGCACAGTGACGCGACCAGGATTGCCGCTGCCGCCGGGAGAACCTGCGATCAATCCGGTGCCGCGCGAGATGATCGCGGCGGCGATCAATGAGGCCGCTGCAGCGCTCGGCGCGGCGCGCGACGTCATCATCGAGATCTCCATTCCTGGCGGCGAGGAGCTCGCCCGGAAGACGCTGAACCCGCGCCTCGGCATCGTTGGCGGCCTGTCGATCCTCGGCACCACGGGAATCGTCGTGCCGTTCAGCTGCGCCGCCTGGATCCACTCCATTTATCGCGGCATCGACGTCGCGCGCGCCGCCGGCCTGCCGCACATCGCCGGCGCGACGGGAAGCACATCGGAGAAGGCCGTGCAGCAGCTCCACGGCCTGCCGGAGACGGCGCTGATCGACATGGGCGATTTCGCCGGCGGCATGCTGAAATATCTGCGCCGGCATCCGGTGGCCCGCATCACCGTGGCCGGCGGCTTCGCCAAGATGACCAAGCTCGGCCAGGGCCTGCTCGACCTGCATTCGCGCGCCGGCGAAGTCGATCTCGGCTGGCTCGCGAACACGTTGCATGACGCCGGCGCGCCGGACGGGTTGGTCACGACCGCACGCACCGCCAACACCGCGCTGCAGGTGCTTCAGGAGGCCGAGCGGCTCGGATTTCCGGCCGGCGAGGTCGTCGCGCACGCCGCCTGGCAGACGGCGCGGCGTGCGCTGGGCGACAACGACGTTGCGCTCGATGTCGCTGTGTTCGACCGCGATGGCCGGCTGGTCGGACAGAGTTACGGGCCGGCTCATTCGCCCCTCCCGCGGAAGCGTCGCTGATAATCGGCATCGTACAGCGCGCTATTGTGAAAATCCTCAGCTGCGAGCGCGCGGCCCACCAGGATCAGCGCGGTCCGCTCCACGGCGGAAGTCGTGATCTGCCCGACGATCGTCGCCAGCGTGCCGGTCAGGATCAACTGATCCGGCCAGCTCGCGCGATAGACGATCGCCACCGGACAGTCGTCGCCATAGTGCGGCCGCAGCTCCTCGACGACTTTGTCGAGAACATGGATGGAGAGATGGATGGCGAGCGTGGCGCGCGACTGCGCGAACAGCGAAAGCTGTTCCGTCTCCGGCATGGCCGAAGCGCGGCCGGAGGTCCGCGTGAGCACCACCGATTGTGCGAGTCCCGGCAAGGTCAGCTCGCGACCGAGCGCGGCCGCCGCCGCCGCGAACGACGGCACGCCGGGTGTGATCGTGTAGGGTATCCTCAACGCGTCGAGGCGCCGCAGCTGTTCGCCGAGCGCGCTCCAGATCGAGAGATCGCCGGAATGCAGCCGCGCCACATCTTCGCCCGCGAGCGTGGCACGCTCGATCTCGGCCACGATCTCATCGAGCGACATCGGTGCCGTATCAACGATACGCGCACCGGGCGGACAATGATCGAGCAGCGCCTGAGGAACCAGCGAGCCCGCATAGAGACACACCGGGCAGCGCGCGATCAGGTCGCGACCACGCAAGGTGATCAGGTCGGCGGCACCGGGACCGGCGCCGATGAAGTGCACCGTCATGGCGCAGGCTCCGCATCGGTGACAGCCTCGCCCTCCGCCAGCGCGCAGGTCGCCGCGGCGTTTGCGACGCGCGCGAGGATCAGCCGGGCATTCGCGCCGGCGGCAGCCAGCGCGGCCGTCTCGGCCACGGAAGGTACACCCTTCAAGCGCCTGACGCGATCGCTTCGCGTGATCGCGCGATCGGCGACAGCCGTCATCGCTGCAGAGGCAATTCCGAGCAGCGGACGGCCAAGCCGCTGCGCGGCGCAGATCACGCCAGGCTCGCTGACCTTGTCGGCCGCAGTGGCGAGCACCGCCACGTCCGCGGGTGCGAGGCGCGCAAGCGAGAGCGCATGTGCAATCACCGCCTCGATGTCTGCGACGCTGGCGGCACGGCGGCAGCCAATCCCGAGCGCGATCATGGCTTCGTCACCCGCCACTGCGTGATCGGCATGGCCTGCCGCCAGCCATGCATGCGACCGACCGGTTCGATCCGCGAAACGGCGATGCGGATCAGTTCACCGCCATGCTGGCCGAACAACGCGCTCAGCCGCGTCTCGCCTTCGAGCGACACCACGTTGGCGACGAGGCGGCCGCCGGGTTTCAGCCGCGACCAGACGGCTTCGAACACCCCCGTTTCCGAAATGCCGCCGCCGATGAAGACCGCATCCGGCGACTCAAGATCCGCCAACACCGCCGGCGCGCGCCCCATCACCAGCTTCAGCTCGGGAGCGCCGAGCGCCAGCGCGTTGCGCATCGCCCGGTCGGCCCGGTCCTGCCGCGCCTCGATGCCGATCGCGCGCAACGAGCCATGACGCAGCAGCCACTCGATTGCCACCGAACCCGAGCCCAGCCCGACGTCCCACAGCAGTTCGCCTGGACGTGGCGCCAGGGCCGACAACGTCACGGCGCGGACCTCGCGCTTGGTCAACTGGCCGTCATGCTCGAATAGGTCATCGGCAAGACCGGCGGTCAGCGGGATCACGGGCGCATCAACCTCTGCGTCAACCTCGATCGCGATCGTGGTCAACGGATGGATATCGGAAAGATCGAACGCGTCAGCCAGCGCGCTTCGCACCCGTTCGTGCGCGCCGCCGATCGCTTCCAGCACCGTCAGGCGCGAGCGTCCCATGCGGCGTGAGGTCAGCAGCGCGGCGAGCCTTGGGGCGGTGGATCCATCCCAGGCCAGCGCCAGAATGCGCGCCCCCGGCGCAAGATGGCGGATGATCCCTTCGAGCGCGCGGCCGTGCAACGTCACCTGCGCCACGTCCTGCAGCGGCCAGCCGAGCCGCGCCGCCGCGAGGCTGAAGGCCGAGGGCTGCGGGACGCACAGCATCTCGGCGGACGCGAAACGCTGCATGAGCTGCTTGCCGACGCCGTAGTTGAAAGGATCCCCGCTTGCGAGAACCACGACGGGCTCTCCCCGTCGCGCCGCGATCTGATCGAACGCAAGCTTCAGCGGGCTGGGCCAGGCCAGCCGTTCCCCCGCAATCAACGACGCTGCAAGCTCGATGTGACGGGCGCCGCCGACCACGAGGGCCGCCTGCGCAATGAGACGTCGCGCAGGCGTCGAGAGGCCGTCAACGCCGTCCTCGCCGATCCCGACGATGGACAGCCAGCGCTGCGCGTTGCAAGTTGCGGCCGAGTTCACCATGGACGCTTCCCCGCATGCGTATCCTCATTCTCGGCGGGACGACCGAGGCTTCGGAGCTGGCGCGGCTGCTCGCCGGCGACGACCGGTTCACGGCGACACTCTCGCTCGCCGGCCGCACCGCTTCGCCCAAACCGCAGCCGCTGCCGACGCGCATCGGCGGCTTCGGCGGCATCGCCGGACTGGAAGCCTGGCTGCGGGATCATGCGATCGACGCCGTCGTCGATGCAACGCATCCCTACGCCGACCAGATCTCGCGCCATGCCGTCGCAGCCTGTCATGCGCTGTCGGTGCCGCTGGCGTCGATCCGGCGCGCGGCGTGGCAACGCCAGGCCGGCGATCGCTGGATCGAGGTCGACAGTGCCGACGACGCGGCTTCGGCGCTCGGAGCGGATCCGGCGCCTGTGTTCCTCAGTCTTGGTCGCCTGGAGCTCGCAGCCTTCGGGGCAGCCCCGCAGCATCGCTATGTCGCCCGAACCATCGACCCGCCTGGTGACGTCCTGCTGCCACCCGACATTCGCTTCGTCCACGATCGGGGGCCGTTCGACGAGCCGACAGAGGAAGCCTTTCTGATCCAGGAGCGCATCGCCTTCGTGGTGTCGAAGAACTCCGGTGGAGCCGCGACCTATCCGAAGATCGCAGCCGCGCGACGGCTCGCGATTCCGGTGGTGATGATCACCCGCCCCGAGAAGCCGCATGGCGTCGCGCTGGACGGCGCACGAGCCGCGTTGCAGTGGCTGGAGGCGCAGCTCGCTCATGCGCCGCCCTCGACTTCACGACGCAGCGTATAGACGAAGGGCGGCTTGCCCCCGCGCGCGATCAGGCGCGTGGCCGTCGAGCCGATCAGCACGAGCGTGCGCATGTCCGCCTTGTCGGGATCCACCTCGCCCAGCGTGGTGATGATCTGTCTGACCTCACCACTGCCCGCAGCCCGCACCAGGATGACGATGGTCGAAGCCGGCTTGATCTGCCGCAGCAGCGCGAACGCCTCCCCCAGCTGATGCGGGCGGGCCTTGGATAGCGGATTATAGAGCGCGATGACGAAGTCGGCGGCGGCAGCCGCCTCAAGGCGGCGGCGGATGGTCGTCCAGCTCTTGAGATTGTCAGACAGCGAGATCGCACAGAAGTCGCCACCGAGCGGCGCCCCGACCTCAGCCGCGGCTGCCAGCATGGCCGTGACACCAGGCTCGACGCGGATGTCGAGGTCGCGCCAGGCCGCCGGTCCCGCCTCGACCGCTTCGAACACCGCTGCGGCCATCGCGAAGACGCCGGGATCACCACCCGACACCACCGCGACCTGCTTGCCGTCGCTTGCGAGCCCGAGTGCGTGGCGGGCGCGGTCGAGCTCGACGCGATTGTCGCTGGCGTGCCGGATCTGGCCCGGACTCGTCGTGGTCACTCTGTCGAGATACGGTCCATAACCGATCAGATCGGTCGCGCGAGCGATGGCGGCCGAGGCGGCCGGCGTGATCAGTTCGGCTCGCCCCGGGCCGACGCCGACAATGGTCAGCGTGCCCGTCATAGCCGCCGCCCCTGTCCGGGGATCAGGATCATCGAGAAATAGGGGCCGCGCTCCAGCTCCACCTCGGCCAGGGGCGCGACACGCTGCGCTTCCATCGTGCCGCGCTCGACATAGAGCGCACGATCGAGCAAGCCGGCGCTGATGATCGCACGCTTCACCTTGGTGAGGTTGCGCCCGACCTTCATGATGACGGCGGCCTCACAACGCGTCAGCCGGTCATGCAGGACGTCCTCGCCCAGCGTGCCCGGCAAAACGGAGAGGACGTCGTCGCCCCAGGTGATCGGAACATTGGCCTTGGTCCAGCAGCCGGACATGCCGGTGACGCCCGGGACGACCTCGACCGGATGATCGCGCTCGAGCCGCCGCCACATATGCATGAACGAGCCGTAGAAGAACGGGTCGCCTTCGGACAGCAGACCGACCGATCGCCCCGCCGCCAGATGCGCGGTGATGCTGTCCGACGCACGTCGGTAGAAGTCGGCGATCTGGGACTGATAGGACAGGTCGGCAACGGGCAATTCCTCCGTGACCGGATATTCGAGCCGCAGCTCGTGCCGGCCCGATTCCATCAACGGCGCGACGATCCGTCGCGCGTTGCCTTCCATGCCGCGCTTGGCAAAGAACGCCACCACATCGACGGACCGGACCAGGCCGGCGGCGCGCAAGGTCAGATAACGAACGTCGCCCGGACCAACGCCGATGCCGTAGAGCGTGCCCGGATTTGCCGAGCCCGCGATGGTGTCCAGCAGGCTCATTCGACATCACTCGCGATGGCATTCACCGCCGCGACCGCCATGGCGCTGCCGCCCTTCCGACCCTTCACGATCAGATACGGCACACGGCCGTCGGCCGCGAGCGCCTCCTTGGATTCCCGGGCTCCGACGAACCCAACGGCCGTTCCGATCACCGCGGCCGGTCGCGGCGCGCCCTGATCGAGCACGTCGAGCAGATGAAACAACGACGTCGGCGCGTTGCCGATCGCCACCAGCGCGCCGCCGAGATGCGGCCGCCACAGCTCCAGCGCCGCCGCGGATCGGGTCGTCCCGAGCTGCGCGGCGAGCGCCGGCACCTCCGGAGCATCGAGCGTGCAGATGATCTCGTTCCTCGCCGGCAGCCGCGCCCGCGTGATCCCCTGCGCCACCATCTTGGCGTCGCACAGGATTGGCGCGCCACGATCGAGCGCCGCCCGCGCTTCGGCGGCGAAGTGTTCGGACATGGCGATGTCGGAGGCGATCTCGACCATGCCGCAGGCATGGATGATGCGCACGGCGATCTTCTCTTCCAGTCCGTGGAAGCGCGACAGATCGGCCTCGGCGCGGATGGTCGCGAACGAACGGCGATAGATCTCCGCCCCGTCCTTGATGTAGTCGCGCAGCTTAGACATCGGCCTTTTCTTTCGTTTCGAACAGCCCGTCGACGTCGGTCTCAGTGGGATCGAGCATGCCGCGGGATTCGCTCTTCACCGTGCCGTTGCGGACGATGTGATAACCTTCGCCCTCGCCGACCAGCACGACGTCCGCGGCTGCCGAGCGTGCGCAGCCCTTGGCGCAGCCGGAGACGTGCAGCGTGCCGTTGAATCCGGTCCGGGCCATCGCATCCGCGAGCACGCGGGCATGCTGTCGCGTCGCCAGTCCCGTCGACGGACAGCAGCCGACGCCCGAGCAGGCGTCGATGCGCATCAGTGGATCGGTATCGTCGACAACCAGGCCGAGCCGGGCTGCATCCGCCACCAGTTGCTCCGCGGTCACGGCGCCCGCGGCGACATACAGCGCGCGCCATGGAGACAGGCGGACCTCGGCGACATCGTGTGCCGCGAGCATGGCCGCAAGCCGCGCCAGCGTGCCGCTATCGATGCGGCCGAATGGCACGCCGAGACCGACGGCGCAGGTTTGATCCGTCAGGGCAATGATGCCGCAACGTCGTTGCGATTTCGCGGCTGATGGCGTCGCGATGACGTTGGAGAGATCAAGGCCCAGTTCGGCGCCGACGGCGGCGCGCGCGTGCGGCGGCAAATCTGCGGAGCGCCGCGTCGGGCTGTGTTGCAGCACCAGCCGCGCGAGCCGCACAGCCGTCGACGCCGCATCGGCATCGGCTGTCGTTCCCAGCCACACGGACTCAACAGAACCGGCGATGCCAACGGCGACACGCCGGGCTTCAGGACCGCTACAGGCGACGAGACGAACATCCGCAGCGAGCCCGGTCAGCGGCAACCTGCCGCCGCCATCCAGCGCAAAGCCGAACTTGGGCGGCAGAGCATGGAGCGCCTGATCCGAGGCCAGCAGCGTCTCCAACTCGGCGGCGACGGGACGCATGTCGACCCATTCGGCCGGGTCGAGTCCTGCCAGCGGATTGACGACGATGTTGCGGATGGCCTCGAGCTCGACACTGTCATCGAGCAGTCCGAGCGATGCCATCAGCTCCCACAGCGGCACAAGCGTCTCGGGCGATACGCCGCGAATCTGCAGATTGGCGCGGCGCGTGAGGTCGATCTGGCCGTTGCCGTAGTGCCGAGCAGCCTCGGCAAGCTCACGCAGCGCCGACACCAGCAACGCGCCGCCATGCGGCCGGACGCGAACGATGAGCCCGTCGCCGCTCGGCATCGGACGCCGCGCGCCCGGGCACCAGCCCTTGATCTCGACCGAGGCGGTCATGACGCGCTCTCCGCTTGCGTCAGGCGCGTGCGGGCATGCGCAAGCTCATCGGCGACCGCATTCCGGCGTGGCACCCATAGCTGCCGGCGTAGCGCATCCTCAAATCGCGAGACGATCGCGGCGACCGCCGCCGGATTGCGCGCGACCATGTTGTCCAACACGGCCTCGTCGCGCAGCAGCGCCCCATGCGCCAGATCGAACAGGTGCTCGGCGACGGCGTCAGAGGTGGCGGCAAAGGCGTAGAGCGCGTCGACGCCCTGCGCGATCTCGGCGACGCCGCGATAGCCATGCGCGAGCATTCCCGCAATCCAGCGCGGATTGGTGAGACGGCCGCGCACCACGCGGGCGATCTCCTCGCCGAACGTCCGCGCCGCCGGCGCCTCCGGACGGCTGGTGTCGAGATGCAGCAGCGCGGGCGACGCGCCGAGCGACGCCGCGGCCGCCGCAAAGCCTCCGGCAAAGTCGGCGACCTCCTCGCCATCGAGCAGGTCGCGCTCACGATCGTCCTGCGGATGCACGAGGGCGTCGGCGCTGCGGACGCGGGCGCGGAACGTGTCGGAAGCAGACGCGCCGTCATGCGTCCCGCCAAAGCTATAAGCGGCGCTCTCGAGATACGCCTCGCCGAGCTGCGACCGGCTCGTCCAGTCCATTCCGAGCGCAAGGTCGGCGGCAACGGCACCGTAGCTGCCAGGCGCCCCGCCGAACACGCGCGCGAGGCTCTCGCCGCGCCGCCGTGCCGCGGCCAGCGGATTGTCGGCATCGTCCTCGTCAAGCGCGGCCACCTTTTGCACGGCGAGATCGAACAGCGCGATCTGCGCTTCGAACAGGTCGCGAAACAGCCCCGAGATCCGCAGCGTCGCATCGATGCGCGGGCGGTCGAGCATCGCCAACGGCAGTACGTCGACGCCGGTGACACGATTGGAGTTGAGGTCCCAGCGCGGCCGCACGCCCAGATAAGCCAAGGCCTGGGCCAGATCGTCACCGCCCGTGCGCAGCGATGCGGACGCCCAGAGATCGAGCATGAGCGCGCGCGGGTAGTCACCATGATCCTGCAAATAGCGCCGGATCACCTCGTCAGCCGCGCGTACGCCGACCACAGCGGCGGTCCGGGTCGGGATCGCACGCGGGTCGATCGCGGTGAGATTACGCCCCGTGGGCAACACGTCGAGCCGGCCGCGGCTCGGCGCGCCGGCGGGACCGGCAGCGACGCGGCGACCGTCGAGTGCCGCGAGCAACGCGCTACCTTCGGCTGCAGCGCTCGCGGCGATCCGTGCGGCGATGTCGGCGCGATCGACCGTCGCGGCCGCCGGCCCCATGGCCGCCGTGATCGCGTCCGCAAGCAGGCCGGTCGCCGCCGTGTCGGGCGCCTTCCCAAACACATGCAGGCGGTCGCGCACCGCGAGCTCCTTGATGTCACAGAGCTGCGCATCGAGCTGTGCGATCGCCTCGCGTCCGGTCATCGTACGGTCGAGCCCGCAATCGGCGGCCAAGCCACCCTGCCAGGCCCGCGCGACGATCTCCTCCTCGAGCAGCTTCAAGCGGCGTTTGTCGAGGCCATCCGCCTCGGCATATTCCTCGACCAGCCCCTCCAGCTCCAGCAAGGGTCCGTGCAGACCGGCCTGCGACAGCGGCGGCGTCAGATGCCCGAGCGTCAGGGCCGACAACCGCCGCTTGGCCTGCATCGCTTCGCCGGGATTGTTGACGATGAAGGGATAGATCACCGGCAGCGGGCCCAGCACGGCCTCCGGCCAGCACGCATTTGAGAGCGCCAGCGCCTTGCCAGGCAGCCATTCCAGCGTGCCATGCGCACCGAGATGAATCAGCGCATCGATCCGCTCGGCCTCACGCAGATGCGCATAGAGCGCGACATAAGCGTGCCGGGGCGGCACGCTCGTGTCATGGTAGCCGGACTTGCGATCGGCGCGATTGCCACGATCCGGCTGTAGCAGGATCGAGAGTTTTCCGGCGTGCAGCACCGAAAAACGAAAGGCGCCATCTCGAACCGCCGGGTCGGCTTCCGCCTCTCCCCAATTGTCATGCAAGGCACGCTGCAGCTCATCCGGCAACTGCGCCAGAGCACACCGATAGGCCGCGAGCGGCACGACGAGCTCATCTGCCTCGTCCCGCAGCAGCGCGTCGACATCTTCGGCGGTCGGCGCTGCGCGGCCGATATCGTACCCCGCCTCCGCCAACAGCCGCGCAATGGCGGCTGCGCTTTCGCTGGTGTCGAGACCGACAGCGTAGCCGCGGCGCCCGCCGCGCGCCGGATAATCGGAGAGCAGCAGCGCCACGCGCCGCTCGCTTGCCGGCAGCGCCCGCAGCCGCGCCCATCGCGCCGCGAGCCGGGCGACGTAAGCAATGCGGTCGTGTCGGGGCACATAGCGCATCGTGCCGAACTGCAGACGCTCATCCGCGGGCGCTTCGCCCTTGAACGCAATCGGGCGCGCCAACAGTCGGCCGTCGAGCTCCGGCAGAACGACATTCATGGCCAGATCCGTCGGCGACAGTCCGCGCGCCGACGAGGCCCAGGCCTCTTCGGTGCTCTGCGCCTGGATGATCTGCAAGACCGGCGCGTCCGCGAGGTCGAGCACCGTGGTGCCGTCGTCGCGCAGCGCCGAGAACGCGGTGGCGTTCAAAATGATCGCAGGACGCCGGCGCTGGACGAGTCGCGCCAGCGTATCCCCGATGTTGGGATCCTTCAGGCTGGTCACCGCGACCGCGACTGCCGCCAGCCCTTCACCTTCGAGCGCCCGCATCAGCTCAGCAATCCCGGCCGTATCGGCAGCGAGCAGGCCCGCACGGTAGAACACGATCAGCGCGCACGTCCGCGCATCATCGTGGCCGCAGAGATCATCGATGCCGACGGCTCCGCGATCGGGCCTGAAGCCGACGATCGAACCGATCGCGATCGGTTCGGCAAACTGCACGTCGCGCCCGAGCAGCGTCGCGAGATAGCGCAGGGCCTCGCGCGCATTGCCGACGCCACCCTCGTGCAGATAGCCGTAGAGACGCGAGGTCGCGTCCTGCGGCAAGGTCGAGAGCTCAGCAAGCCTGTCGTCGGCGCGATCATCACCCGGCAGTGCCGCGAACAGGATGTGGCGGCTGCGGCAGACCGATGCGATGCGCTCCAGCCCGTAGCGCCAATAGTCGAGCCCGCCGAGACAGCGCACGACGACGGCGCGCGCGCCCAGCACGACGCGGTCGACATAGAGATCGACCGACATCGGATGCTTCAGCCGTTTCAGGCTCGCGAGGCGCAGGCTCGGCAGCTCATCCGACGACGCGGTCCAGGCCTCGGCCAATGCCGACAAGTCGCTATCCGAGAACGACAGCACGACGATTTCGGCCGGCGACTGTGCAAGATCCACGGCCTGTTCGAGGTCGTCGAGATCCGCGCCCGTTGTCGCCAGCAGGTGCATCGGTCCCGCCTATCCTGTGATCAGGCTCTGGATGGCGGCGGCATCGAGGCCGCGCTCGCCGATGATCACCAGCCGCCCCTGCCGCGATTCGCCGGATCGCCACGGGCGCTCGAACTGATGCTGGATGCGGTTGCCGACGGCCTGCACCAGGAGGCGCAGCGGCTTGCCGGCGACTTCCACGAACCCCTTCACGCGCAATACGTCATGCGCGTCGACGGCGGCCGCGATGCGGTCGACGAGCGCATCGGGCGAAGCCTGCGCCGGAACGTCGAGCACGAAACTCTCGAAATCGTCGTGGTCGTGCTCGGCCTCGTTGTCGTGATGCGACGGCCGGGCCGCGAGATCGTCCTCCGCCGCGGCACCGAGCCCGAGCAGAATTGAAGCCGACAGCTTGCCGTGCTCCGTCGCGATCACCTTGACGGCACGCTGCACCTTCGCCGCGATCTCGGCCGCGACATCCTTGCGCTGCTCCTCGCTCATCAGGTCGCTCTTGTTCATCACGACGAGATCGGCGCACAGCAGCTGGTCCTCGTAGACCTCCTCCAGCGGGTTGTCGTGATCGAGCGAAGCATCACTGGCGCGCTGCGCGGCGAGCGCGTCGGGATCGTCGGCGAAGCGGCCGGCGACCACCGCCGGGCCGTCGACGACCGCCACCACACCGTCGACGGTGACGCGCGTCGCGATCTCCGGCCAGTTGAAGGCCTGCACCAGCGGCTTCGGCAGCGCGAGCCCCGAGGTCTCGATCACGATATGCTCGGGCGGCTCCTTCTGATCCAGCAGGCTCCTGAGCGCGGGCACGAAATCATCGGCAACGGTGCAGCACAGACAGCCGTTCGACAGCTCGACGATGCGATCCTCCGGACAGTCCGGCACGCCGCAGCCTTTCAGGATGTCGCCGTCGATGCCGACATCGCCGAACTCGTTGACGATGATGGCGAGCCGGCGACCGTTCGCGGTCTCGATCAGGTTGCGCACCAGCGTGGTCTTGCCGGCGCCGAGGAAACCGGTGACGATGGTGCAAGGCGTCTTGGCGAACGACTTCGTCATGGCGATACGATCTCTCGTTTCAGCGTGGTGCTGACAGCGCGGGAACGCGCGCAACGGTGTTCTTGCGGATGTATTCGGGACGCTCGCGCCAGGCCGGCAGGCCGGCGTCATGGCGCTGATGCAGCTGCGCGAATGTCAGCACATCCTGAACATGCAGATCCGGATCGAGCGCGCCGAGCACGTAGGTCCATTTGCCCGGCGCCGTCACTGCAACCGTGCACGCACGATTGCAGTTGGACAGGCACTCGACGCCGACCACGGCGACACCGGCGCGCTGCGCGGTCGGCAACGTCTCGATCGCGGCGAGCAGACGGGCTCCGGCCCGCGGCTGATCAGGCGGCGTAGGTTCCGTCGCCTGCGAACGGCAGGTGACGCAGACGAACAGCGTCGTCTCACCAGTCTCCGATGCGGTCATCAATCAGCCGATCACGCCGGCCGCCGTCGCCGCGGCGACCCCACCCACCAGCACGATGGCAGCGCCCGCGAGCCGCAGCGCCAGCGGCGCAGCCGCCTTGGCCTTCGCCGACAGCAGCCTGGTGCCGAGGAACGCGCCGGCGGCGATGAGGGTCTGGATCACGAGCAGACCGGCGAGATAGGCCCCGAGCGGGGTGTTCTCGGCCCCAACGATCGATTCACCCAGCGCATATCCATGGACGAGGCCGGTCACGGCGAACAGGCCGGCGACGGGCAGCACGCCGAAACCGCCACGCATCACCACCACCAGCCCAACCACGACGGTGGTCAGGCCGACCAGCAGCTCGGCAGCCGGGATGTTGGCCTTGGCCACATGAAGGCCGACGCCCGCGATCATCGCTGTGGTGAAGGCGAGCACCGGCGCGAAGCCGCGGCCCAGAAGCGCTGCAACGATGCCCGCGCCCACGATCGCGGCCAGGTGGTCGATTCCGATGACAGGATGGCCGAGGCCGGACAGCAGGCCCTGCGCAAACGTCTGCGGCAGCTTGCCCCCCATCATGTGATGCGCGAAGGCGGGATCGGCGGCGAGCAGCACCAGGCTCGCGGCTGCAAAGGTCGTGGTACGGGTCAACTTCATGGCCGTCTCCGTCGCTTGCCGGCTCCCCAGAGGGCCGGACGATGCGCTGCATCCGACGGCATCCCGCCCATCCCGGCGGGATCAGAACCAGCATCGCGACTCCCCGCGCGACGGGTCGGCCAACAGCAATGTCGACGGCAGGTCTCCTGGCTCTCGGGTCACCGCATGAAGCCACCTTCCCGGTTTCCCAGTGGTGTCTTGGCCTCACACTCGCCGATTACAGTTGCGGGGGCAGCCACGGCCTTGGGTCAAGAACCCGCACCGTGTTCCCTAAATCTCTCCTTTCGGAGAACCGTCATCTGTTAGATACGGGTCGCGCCAAAGCCCGTCAATCGGAATCGTCCCCATGGTCCCCGCCCGCCCGCATCCCGCCCTGCCGCGCCTCACCCTGGTGCTCGGCGGCGCGCGTTCCGGCAAGAGCCGTCATGCCGAGGCGCTCGTGACCGCCCTTCCCGCACCTTGGACCTATGTTGCGACCGCGCAGGCGTTCGACGATGAGATGAAGGACCGAATCGCGCAGCACAAAGCGCGCCGCACCGAGGGATGGCAGACGTTGGAGACCACGCATGATCTTGCAGGCCTGGTCCGTGCACGGGCAAATTCGAGCGCGCCGATGCTGATCGATTGCCTGACGCTGTGGCTCAGCAATGTGATGCTCGCCGACATGAACGTTCCGGCACGATGCGCCGAGCTGATCGAGGCGTTCAGGGACGCGCCTGGCCCCATCGTGGCCGTGTCCAACGAAGTCGGACTCGGCATCGTGCCGGACAATGCGCTTGCCCGCGCCTTCCGTGATGCGCAGGGACGGCTGAACCAGGAGGTCGCGGCTGTCGCGGATCGCGTGATCCTGATGGCGGCCGGCCTGCCGCTGACGTTGAAGTGACCAGGAGAAAATGTCGATGACCGGAAGCGCCGACGATTCACGCCACAAAGCGAAGATGGAGAACCGCAAGGCGGTGCAGGATGCCGAGGTTGCCTCCAAGACCGTCGAGAAGGGCCTGCTGATCGTTCACACCGGCAAGGGCAAGGGCAAATCGACGGCGGCCTGGGGCCTGATGCTGCGCGCACTCGGCCGCGGTTTTCGCATCGGCGTCGTGCAGTTCGGCAAGGGCGCGTGGGAAACCGGCGAGCGCAAGGCGATCGAGAAGTTCGGCGACCAGGTGTCGTGGCACACGCTCGGCGAAGGCTTTACGTGGGAGACGCAGGATCGGGCGCGCGACGTCGCCGCGGCCGAGCGCGCCTGGACGAAGGCTCGGGAATTGATGGCGGATCCTTCGATCCGGCTGCTCGTTCTCGACGAGCTCAACATCGCGCTGCGCTACGATCACCTTGATATCGCAGACGTCGTCGCCACGCTCGCAGGGCGCCGTCCCGATCTGCACGTCGTCGTCACCGGTCGCAACGCCAAGCCGGAGCTGATCGAGGCCGCCGATCTCGTCACCGAGATGAACCTCGTCAAGCATCACTTCGCAGCCGGCGTGAAGGCGCAGGAAGGCATCGAGTACTAGGCTCATGAGCGCGCGCGCCATCATGTTCCAGGGCACCGGTTCCGACGTCGGCAAATCGCTGATCGTCGCCGGGCTCGCGCGCGCGCTGACATTGCGCGGCCTCAAGGTGGCGCCGTTCAAGCCGCAGAACATGTCGAACAATGCCGCCGTCACCGCTGATGGCGGCGAGATCGGCCGTGCCCAGGCGCTGCAGGCGCGCGCGGCGCGGCGGCCGACGACGGTGCACATGAACCCGGTGCTGCTGAAGCCGCAGAGCGAGATCGGGTCGCAGGTCGTGGTTCAGGGTCGCGTCATCGGCAACGCCAAGGCATCCGCCTATCAGGCGATGAAGCCGCAACTGATGGCGGCCGTGCTCGACAGCTTCCATCAGCTCGCAGCGGATGCCGACATCGTGCTGGTCGAAGGCGCAGGCTCCGCCTCCGAGATCAACCTGCGCGGCGGCGACATCGCCAACATGGGTTTCGCGCAAGCGACGCAGATTCCGGTGGTGCTGATCGGCGATATCGATCGGGGCGGCGTGATTGCGAGCCTGGTCGGCACCAGGACTGTGATCCCGCCGGACGATGCCGCGCGCGTGGCAGGTTTCCTCGTCAACAAGTTTCGCGGCGATCCGGCCTTGTTTGCGTCGGGCATGAACGAGATCGCGCAGCGGACGGGGTGGACATCGCTCGGGCTCATTCCGCATTTTTCGGATGCGCGCCGCCTGCCAGCGGAGGACGCGCTTGGCCTGGCTGAGCGCGGAACATCGGGAGGACAACGGCCGAAGGTCGTCATCCTCGCCTACCCGCGCATATCCAATTTCGACGAGTTCGATCCGTTACGGCTGGAGGACGGGATCGATCTGCAGTTCCTGCGGCCGGGCAAACCCATTCCCGGCGACGCATCGATCGTGATCCTGCCGGGCTCGAAGGCGACGATCGCCGATCTCGGCGCGCTGCGCGACGCCGGCTGGGACATCGATCTCGCCGCGCATCTGCGCCGCGGCGGCCGCGTGCTCGGCATCTGCGGCGGCTATCAGATGCTGGGGCACGTGATCTGCGACCCCGACGGGCACGAGGGTGCACCTGGTTCCGTCGCTGGACTTGGCCTGCTCGACGTCGAAACGACATTGACCGATGATAAGGCCTTGCGCGAGGTCCAGGGCACGCTGATGGACGACCAGCTGTCGTTCCACGGCTACGAGATGCATATCGGCCACACTGACGGACCGGCGACACAGAGCCCCTTCCTGACCTTCTCCGACGGCCGTCGCGATGGCGCCATCGCAACGAATGGCCTGGTTACCGGCTGCTATGTGCATGGCCTGTTCGCCGATGATGGCCTGCGCGCCCATTGGCTGCGCGGCCTCGGCGCGACGACGAGCGGCTTAGCCTATGAGACCGATGTGGACACGACGTTGGATGCACTCGCGGCGCATCTCGAGCGCTACGTTGACGTGAACCGAATCCTCGCATTGGCGAGCAAGCCCACGCCGGCCGTGGCGGCTACAGGATCTTGACCAGGACGAGTCCTGCGACGGCCAGGGCTTGAACCAGACAGGCCAGCCGATACAGCCGCAAGGCCTGCCGGATGTCGGAGGCGTTGAGATCGGCGCGCCCGTCGCCCATCCAGGCATCGGTGACGAGATGACCGTGATAGACGCGCGGCCCCGCCAGGCGCAGTCCGAGCGCACCAGCCATCGCCGCCTCCGGCCAGCCGGCATTGGGCGAACGATGCTTCGACGCATCACGTGCAACGGCTCGCACCGCGGCCGAAGCCGAGGCGCTCGGGATGCAGGCCGCAGCGGCTGCGATCCACAGCGCGGACAGGCGCGAGGCCGGCAGGTTGACGAGATCGTCGAGCCGCGCCGCCGCCCAGCCGAACGCGCGGTGCCGGTCCGAGAGATGACCGATCATGCTGTCCGCGGTGTTGAGAGCCTTGTAGATCAGGATACCTGGAAGACCACCGACGACGAGCCAGAACACGGGTGCGACGACGCCATCGGAGAAGTTTTCTGCCAGGCTCTCGATCGCGGCCCGCGCAACGCCTGCTTCATCCAGCCGATCGGGATCGCGGCCGACGATCATCGAGACCGCTCGGCGGCCGCCCTCGAGCCCCTCCTGCTCCAGTCCCTCTGCAACCGCGGCGACATGCGTGTCGAGACTGCGCTGGGCCAGCAGGCTGCTTGCCGCCACACCAAGGATGATCGTTGCGACCGGCTCGCCCACGACCGCCTGCATCACCCACGCTGCGGCGAGGCCGATGGTCATCCCCCCCGCGACGAGCAGGCACACGAGCGCAATGCCGCGCGCACGTCGTGCGGCAAAGCCGTCTGCCCCGTTCCAGCGGCGGTCCGCCCATGCTATCAGCGCACCCATCCACATCACGGGATGGCCGATCCGCCGCACCAGGACCTGGGGATAACCGACCGCCGCCTCGACGAGCAGCGCCGTGAGCGCGAGAGAGACGAACATCGATCTCCGCTGAAGGACAGACATGGACGACAGAGCGACTAGCACGGGCGCGGACCAGCCGGAAGCGATCCTTCACGGCGGCGATCTCGCTGCGATCAGCCGTCGCTACCCGGATGCGCCGCGGCCGTGGATCGATCTGTCGACCGGCATCAATCCCATAGCCTACCCGGTGCCGACCATCCCGCCCGCAAGTTGGGCGCGCTTGCCGGCCCAAGCCGAAGACGACGCGCTGTGCGCAGCGGCTGCTGCGCGCTATGGCGTGGCGGGGCCCGAAATGATCGTTGCCGCGCCCGGCACGCAGGCGCTGTTGCAGATCCTGCCGCGGCTGCGCCCGCGCTCGAGGGTTGCCGTGCTCGCCCCGACCTACGAGGAGCATGCGCTGTGCTGGCGCCGCTGTGGGCATCGCGTCGGTCTGGTCGATGATGTCGATGCGCTCGCCGATGCCGATGTTGCCGTCGTCGTGAATCCCAACAATCCCACCGGCCGCCTGCTGCCCCGCGATGTGCTGGTCGGATTGGCCGCGACCTTGCGCCGGCGCGACGGCCTGCTGATCGTCGACGAAGCATTCATCGATCTTTGTCCCGCCGACGCCAGCCTCGCAGCCGACCTGCCGCCGGCGACGATCGTGCTGCGCTCGTTCGGCAAGACCTACGGCCTTGCCGGCGTCCGCCTCGGTTTCGCGATCGACTCCGCTGACGTCGTCCGCCGACTCCGCGACGAGCTCGGGCCTTGGGCCGTATCCGGACCTGCGCTCGCGATCGGAACGACGGCCTTGGCCGACGCTGCTTGGCTGGAGCAGACACGCGCGCGGCTGGCGAACGACTGTCAGCGCATCGACGATCTTCTGAGCAAGGCCGGCTGCGCGGTCATCGGCGGCACGCCGCTGTTCAGGCTGATCACATCGCCGAACGCGCCTGACATCGCCGAGCGGCTCGCCCGGCACGGCATCCACGTCCGGCGCTTTCCGGCTCAGCCGAGCTGGCTGCGCTTCGGCCTGCCGGGCAATGCGTCCGAGTGGCACCGGCTGGCGCCGGCGCTCGGCGATGCCTTCTAACCGAGCACGCAGGCGGCAAGCAGCAGCGTTTCCGTGACCTCGATGCTGGCGCCATGGCAATCGCCGGTGATGCCGCCGAGCCGCCATTGCCAGTAGAACGCGACCGCCGGAACGAGACCAATCGCAACCAGCGTCGGTACCGCGCCGGCGAGCGCACCGATCGCGAGTCCGCCGCCCCAGGCGACGATGACGTTCCAGCCGACGCTGTTCGAGATGCTCGCCCCCAGCCCCGGCTTCAGCGACAGCAGCGTCTTGTTGCACACCAGCGTTCCCCAGCGCGCCCAGGCCGGGATCAGCACGAGCGCCCAGGCCGTCGGCCCCGTCGCCAGCTCGGCGATCAGCACCAGCTTCGCGGCGATCTGCAGGGATATCGCGACGACAGCGAAGCTGCCGGCGTGGGGATCGCCAAGCACGGCGATGAAGCGCTCCGGCTTGCCATGCGAGGCGCCGAACGCATCGGCGACGTCGCCGAGCCCATCGAGATGCAGCGCGCCGGTGATCCCGATCCAGGCGACCAGCACGGTCAGCGCGACGATCCACGGATCGGCATCATGAAAAAGGCGGGCGACCAGCGCCAGACAGGCGCCAATCACCAGTCCGGCTGCCGGAAACCAGACCGACGCCCGCGCCAGATCGTCCGGTCGTAACTCAGCGACCCGCGGTGTCGGCAGCCGTGTCAGGAATTGCAATGCGATCCAGAATTCACGAAGCATCATGGCTGGATGATCTCGACGATTTCGCCCCAAGGTACACCATCATCGCCCTGCCCGGCTTCGAGCGTGATCCGCGTACCAGGGCGAATGCGTAAGCTCCACAGCTGGTGCAGCGGCCAGCCGAGCAGATGCGAGAGCGCTGCGCGTATGGCGCCGCCATGGGTCACCACGAGAACCGGCGCAGGCTCGGGCCGGACAAGGATATGATGTGTTGCGCGCGCCACTCGCGCCTGCAAATCGGACCAGCTCTCACCGCCCGGCGCCCGGACCTCAGCATCGGCATGGAAGGTGTCGAGCAAGGCTTCGCCTCCGGGCTCCGCGGCGATGTCGCGATGCGTCCGCCCGTCCCAGCGTCCGAAATCGAGCTCGCTCCAATCCGCATCGATGTCCAGCGCACAGTTGGTCTGCCGGGCATAATCCTCCGCTGCCGCACGTGCGCGCGCCAACGGCGAGCTGACGACGCTGTGCCAGATCAGGCTCCGCGTCTGCCGCCGGAATTGATCCCAGCCGAGGTCGCTGAGCGGCGGGTCGGTACGGCCGTCGAGATAGCCGTCCCGTCCTGTCGTCCCGTGCCGCAGCAGATCGATCCGCATCAGGACTTGGCTCCCGAGACGGCGGCCTCCGCAAAGGTGGCCATGCCCCCGTGGAGCGCGCAGGCCAACCGAATGATCGGCAGCGCAGTGGCGGCGCCCGAGGCCTCGCCAAGCCGCAGATCGAGGTCGATCAGCGGACGGGCACCGAGCGCGTCGAGCACGATGGCGTGGCCGCGCTCGGCCGAGCGATGCGAGAACAGCAGCCACGGACGGCAGGAGGGATTGAGGCGGACGGCGGCCAGCGCCGCGACAGAGACGATGAAGCCGTCGACCAGCACCGGCCAGCGCCGCTGCGCGGCGGCGACGATCGCGCCGGCCATCGCAATGATCTCGAAACCGCCGACGGCGGCCAGGACGTCCGCGACGGCCGCTCCCGTCGTGAGCCCGTGTCGCCCCAACGCATCGGCAATCACCGCAGCCTTCCTGGCCCGTCCGTCGGCGTCGAGCCCGGTGCCGCTGCCGACGATGTCCGCGGGCGCGCATGACAGCAGCGCGGCGGCAATCGCTGCCGCCGATGTCGTGTTGCCGATCCCCATCTCGCCGAAGATCACGAGTTGCGGCGCGTGATCGGCCTGCCGCACCACCGCGCGCCGTCCGGCTTCGGCCGCAAACGCGACCTCCTCCAGCGTCAGCGCCGCCTCGGTGCTGAAGTCGCGCGTGCCGCGCCGCGGCTTGTCGACGATCACGCCGGGCACCGGCTCGCTCGCCAGCGTGCCGACGTCGACCACCTCCAGCGGACAGCCGAGGTTGCGCGCCAGCACCGAGATCGCTGCGCCACCGGCCGCGAAGTTGTGCAGCATCTGCACCGTCACTTCCGGCGGATACGCCGACACGCCCCGCGCCGCGATGCCATGGTCCCCCGCGAACAGCACCACCGGGACCCGATCGGCCCCCGGCCGCTCCAACGCCTGCAGCGCCGCCAGCTCGACCGCCACCTGCTCCAATCGCCCAAGGGCGCCAATCGGCTTGGTCAACTGGGCCTGGCGTTCCAGCGCCGCCTGCCGATGGAGCTCGGACGGCGCCACACAATCAAGGCTGATCCATTCGGGAAGCACCACGGATCCTTTCAGCATCACTCGGGTTCGGGACGATTGCCACTGCGAGGCGACCGAGACAAGCTCCGTGAGGCGCCCTATTGTCATCGAAGCGTCATCGAACGTGACGACAGGTGGCTGCCCACCCAGCCCGAAAGACTCTCATGGAATACTTCCGCCGCTTCACCTTCCTGTTCGCCGCGCCCGTGTTCGAGACCGACGACCTTGCGGGGCTCCGCTTCAACCAGATCATCGAGGAGATCCAGCGCTCGGGCTTCGAGGTGGTGCGCGCCCGCAAGCTGGAGGACGCCGAGATCGCCGTGCAGACGGATGCCGCGATCGGCTGCATGGTCGTCGATTGGGGCAAGAAGGGCCTGGAAGGCAAGACGGCGTCGCTGATCAACCTGATGCGCCGTCGCGGACTGGACTTCCCGATCATCCTCCTGATCCGCCGCAAGCGGTTCGAGGATCTGCCGGTCGAGGTGCTCGACTTCATCGACGGATACGTCTTCCTGTCGGAGGAGACTCCAGCCTTCATCGCCAAGAACCTGGTCAGCCGGCTGAAGCAATATGCCGAGACACTGAAGACGCCATTCTTCGGCGCGCTGGTCGACTATGCCGAGGAAGGCAACCAGCTCTGGACCTGCCCCGGGCACAATGGCGGCGTGTTCTATAGCCGCAGCCCGATCGGCCGGGTCTTCGTCGAGCATCTCGGCGAGGCCGTGTTCCGCGACGATCTCGACAATTCCGTGCTCGATCTCGGCGATCTCCTGACCCATGAGGGGCCGGCGCTGCGCGCGCAGAAGGAAGCCGCGCAGATCTTCGGCGCCGAGAAGACCTATTTCGTCCTCAACGGTACCTCGACCTCCAACAAGGTCGTGCTCGGGGCCCTGGTCACCGACGGCGACCTCGTGCTGTTCGATCGCAACAACCACAAGGCCGCTCATCACGGCGCACTGCTGATTTCGGGCGGCGTCCCGATCTACATCCCAACGGTTCGCAACCCCTGGGGCCTGATCGGCCCGATGCGCTGGGATCTGCTGGACGAAGAGCATCTGCGACAGCAGATCCGCGACAACCCGCTGGTCAAGGACCCCGACGCCTGGCGCAAGGAGCGGCCGTTCCGCGTCGCGGTGGTCGAGGAGTGCACCTATGACGGCACGATCCACAGCGCCGAGATGATCCTGAAGCGGATCGGGCATCTCTGCGACTACATCATGTTCGACGAGGCCTGGGCGGGCTTCATGAAATTCCACCCGCTCTACGCCGGCCGCTTCGCCATGGGCCTCGGCGAGCTCGGACCCGACGCCCCCGGCATCATCGCCACGCAATCGACCCACAAGCAGCTCGCGAGCTTCTCCCAGGCCTCGCAGATCCACGTCAAGGACCGCCACATCAAGGGCCAGCGGCGGCGGGTCGAGCATCGCCGCTTCAACGAAAGCTTCATGCAGCACGCCTCGACCTCGCCGTTCTATCCGCTGTTCGCCTCGCTGGACGTCGGCGCGCAGATGATGAAGGGCCGCTCCGGCGAGGTGCTGTGGGACGACACGATCCGACTCGGAATCGAATTGCGCAAGAAGATCAGGACGATGCGCCGGGAATTCGAGGAGAAGGAGAAGGATCCGGCGCGGCGCTGGTTCTTCGAGCCGTTCGTGCCGGACCGGGTGTCGATCCCCGATGCGGCCAATCCCGGGGCTAGCCATGACGTGGCCTGGGAGGCGATTTCGACCGACCAGCTCGCGACCGATACCGCGCTGTGGCAGCTCACGCCGGGCGCGGCCTGGCACGGCTTTCCGGATCTCGCCCCCGGCTTCGCAATGACCGATCCGAACAAGCTGACCCTGCTGACCCCGGGCTTCGATCGCGCCACCGGCGGCTATGCCGATCACGGCATCCCGGCTCCGATCGTCGCGCAATATCTGCGCGAGAACCGCATCGTGGCGGAGAAGAACGATCTCAACTCGCTACTGTTCCTGCTGACGCCGGGGGTCGAGGCGAGCAAGGCGGGAACCCTGATCAGCGGCCTGGTCGCCTTCAAGCGGCTCCACGATGACAACGTGCTGCTGGAGGACGCCATTCCGGAGTTCACCCGCAAGCGCTTTGCGCGTTACGGCAAGCTGCGGCTGCGCGACCTCTGCGGCGAGATGCACCGCTTCTACCGCGACGCCGAGGTGAGCGCGCTGCAGGCGAAACAGTTTCAGCCGCAGCACATGCCGGAGATCGCGATGTCGCCGCGCGAGGCGGCGCGTGCGCTGATGCGCAATGAGGTCGACTACCTGCCGATCGATCGCATCTCCGACCGCATTGCGACGACCCCCTTCGTGGTCTATCCGCCGGGCATCGCCACCATCGTTCCGGGCGAGCGGCTATCCGACCGCGCCAAGCCGATGATCGATTACCTCAAGATGTTCGAGCGGGCGTTCAACACCTATCCCGGCTTCGACGTCGAGATCCAGGGGCTGTACAAGGAGATCGACGAAGCTGGCCGGATCCGGCTCCATACCTATGTCTGCGCAGAGTAATTCGAACCATGGACAGCGCGATCACGGCTCGCGAGACCGAGCCGCCGGTCCTCGTCAGGCCGTCACGCGACGAAGATGTCGAGGCCATGCTCTCGATCTACCGGCGGCACGTCCGCCGCGGGGTCGAGGACAGCGCCGCCGGTTCCGGGGCGCCCGAGCCGGACGACCTCAAGCAGCGGCGCAAGAATCTGCGAAATCATCGGCTGCCACATCTTGTCGCGACATTCCGCGGCGAAGTCGTGGGCTATGCCTATGTCGTCTTGTTCAGGAAGCGGCCGGCCTACCGGTTCGCGGTCAAGCATTCGATCTATGTCCACCATGAGCATCTCGGCCGTGGTGTCGGCGGGCTGCTGATGCAGGCGCTGATCGATGCTTCCGCCGCGGCCGGATATCGCCAGATGATCGGCTATATCGACGCCGATAATGTCGCCTCGCTCGGCATTCATGAGCGCTTCGGGTTCGTCAGGGTGGGGCTGCTGCCGGGAGTAGCCTACCGTTTCGGCCGCTGGTGCGACACAGTGATGGTGCAGCGCTCGCTGGGCCCCGGGGCCAGCGATGCACCGGCTGGGCTGGGCCGCTGAGCCGCAGGTCAGGACGGAAAGTCGGCCGCCTTCACCTCAATGCGGTCGGCATGCAGCGACCAGTCGCGCACCTCCTGCTGTTTACAGAACCTGGACTTTGCGATTTCTGCGGCTTCGCCTTCGCTGTCGGCCTCAACCTCCAACGTGCTCTGGCATATCTCGCACTGGCGGCCATTCTCGCCCAGCACGTCCTTCATGAAATGGATGACATAGCGCGACATGCAACCTCCTGCCTCTCACGCAGTGCTCGAAGGTGATGTTACCGCGCTTCTCCTCCCGCTGTTCACCGATATCAAGCGGCCGATGCAAATATTTGACGCAGCGGTGGAACCGACGCTCAGGCGCCCACCGAAGGCAGGCTCGCGGCGGCGATCGCGACGAACTCCGAGACGGCGCGACGGACGCGGCCGTGGGTCGACTTCAGGATGGCGTTCAACCGGCGCATCGGACCAATTTCCCTTTCGCGCCAAGCGAAAAACGTGGCCTAAGCTCATGGCGCCCCTGGAAAAATGATCAGCCACCACTGGGCTGTCGAGACGGCTCCGAAAATAGCAATGTCCGCTTCGCCGAAGCCGCCCTGGAGAGAAGATTTATTGCTGCGTCGCAGCTTGCGACGCATGAAATCTTCTCCCCGCAATCTCTTCTCTTCTGGCTACGAGGGCGTCACTCCGAACGCCTCGCGGAAACGAGCGCTGTAGCGCGGCCAGGCCTCGGGGTTGATCAGGCGCGGCGGACGCCCGCCGTCAAGCGCGTCGAGCAGCTGCTCGGCTGCGATCCGACCCATGTTCTGTCGCGCCTCCCGCGTCACGCCGGCGGTGTGCGGGCTCGCCAGCACGTTGTCGAGCTGCAGCAGCGGATGGTCCGGCGGCGGCGGCTCCTTGGCCCAGACGTCGAGCCCGGCGCCGGCGATGCGCTTTTCGCTGAGCGCGGCGAACAGCGCCTCCTCGTCATGGATGAAGCCGCGGGCGGTGGTGACGAAATAGGCGCTAGGCTGCATCAGCGCAAGCTCGCGGGCACCGATCATGCCGCGGCTTTCCTTCGTCAGCGGGCAGTTGATCGAGACGAAATCCGAGCGCCGCATCAGGTCCTCGAGTTCCACCTTCTCCGCGCCGCGTGCGGCGATCTCATCGGACGACAGATATGGGTCATAGGCCAGCACCGTCATGCCGAGGATGCCGCGGCACAGCTCGGCAACCCGGCGGCCGACATTGCCAAGCCCGACGATGCCGATCGTCCGTCCCTGCACCTCGTTGCCGATCAAATCGTTGCGGTTGACGTCGCGCTCCCGGCGCAGCCGGCGGTCGGACTGGATGATGCGCTTCGACAGGGTCAGCATCATGCCGAGTGTGTGCTCCGCCACCGAATGGGCGTTGCCGCCGGACTGGTTCACGACGAGGACGCCGGCCTCGGTGCAGGCGTCGACGTCGACCGGGTCGTATCCGGCCCCGTTGCTGGACACGACGAGGAGGTTTGGGGCGCGGCGCAGCAGGTCTGCATCGACATGGAAGCGCGGCGCGAGCTCGTCGCGGGCCGCCCCGATCTGGTAGGCGTGAGCCGCCGCGAGGATCAGCGCCGTCTCGGCCTCGGAGCTCTCGTTCTCCAGCCGGTCGAGCCGGACGTCGGGACGCGCGGCGAGCAGCTCGCTGAAGATCGGGTGCGCCAGATATTTGACGTAGAAGACGCGCTTGGAATTCGCGACCATGAACAGCCGACCTCCTGGTTTCTTGGTTCTTGATCTCGGACTTGAAAGGCGGATGCCTGACCGGCCGGGCCGGCATGTTGACAATCGTTCCGGTGCCGTCAAGCTCAGCGCCAAGCCCCGTGCGCCGGGCCCCCTATCAGGAACGACCGGAGGAGCAGCAATGGCCGCCGATGCCGATGCGGCGCGATCAGCAACCGCTGTGCCGAATTGGCACGAGATCGTGCTGCAGACGTTCAAGCGCAACGCCGTCGACCTCATCCCCTACGTTCCCGACCGCGTCCTGACGCCGCTGATCCACACCCTGCACGACGATCCGTTCTTCACGACCTTTGCGACGGCGCGCGAGGAGGAAGCGGTCGGCATTCTCGCAGGCGCCTGGATGGGCGGCCGGCGCGGCGCGCTGTTGATGCAGACCTCGGGCTTCGCCACGCTCGCCAACGTGCTGGCCTCGCTGATCGTGCCCTGCCAGATCCCGCTGATCATGATCGTGTCCGAGCGCGGCACGCTGGGCGAGTTCAATGTCGGCCAGTCGCTGGTGTGCCGAACCATGCGGCCGGTGCTCGATGCGCTGGCCATGGAGCACCACACCATGACGCGGCTCGACGAGCTCGAATTCGTCGTCGACCGCTCGATCAAGCAGGCGGTGGCGACCCAGGCGCCGGTGGCGCTCATCCTCTCGCCTTTGCTCACCGGCGGAAAGGTGTTCGCATGAGCGCCCCTCGCAGCAACACCAAGATCATGAACCGCTACGACCTCACCTGCCGTCTGGTCGCGAAGCTCAAGCACGAGGAAGCCGTCATCGGCGGCATCGGCAACACCAATTTCGACCTGTGGGCCGCCGGCCAGCGGCCGCAGAATTTCTACATGCTCGGCAGCATGGGGCTGGCCTGCCCGATCGCGCTCGGCGTCGCGCTGGCGCAGCCGCAACGCCCTGTGTTTGCGCTCGAAGGCGACGGCTCGCTGCTGATGCAACTGGGCTGCCTGACCACGATCGCGACGCTGGCGCCGAAGAATTTGGCCATCATCGTCATGGACAATGGCGTCTACCAGATCACCGGAAACCAGCCGACCTCGGCCCGGCAGGCCGACATTGTCGCCATTGCCGCCGGCTGCGGCATTGGCGCCAGCCATTGGGCCGCAGACGAGGAAGATTTCGAACGCTTGATCGCTCTTGCGCTCGAGGCGCCCGGCCCGGTGCTGATCGCGGCGAAGATCGACGATAGGCCCGGTGTGGGCGCCACCAGGCGCGATCCGGCACAGATCCGCGAGCGCTTCATGCAGGGTCTGGGAGTCCGGCAGCCTATCTGAGGCGCCGAACGAAAGCTGTTCGCGGTACGATGAGAAGGCCATGTTCCGGCTTCCGAGCCACGTTAACTAAACCGGTGCCTCAAGCGACCGTGACCCCGGTTCGTGGCCCGGAACGTGCTAAGCAGCGTCCATGATGATCGTCATTCGCCTCTCGGCCTGGCTGCTCGCCGCAGCCGTTGCCTTCGCAACGCTGGGCCCGCCCAACTATAGGCCACATTCGCACCTGGGACAGGACGGCGAACACGCCCTCGCCTTCATCCTGATCGGCCTTGCCTTCGGCCTCGCCTATCGCAGTCATCGGCTGCTGACTACCGGGATTGCGGTGATCCTGATCGGTGCACTCGAACTCTCGCAGTTCCTGGCGCCGGGACGTCACGCGCGGCTGGAAGACTTCATCGTCGACGCCGCGGCCGCCTGCCTCGGATTTGGCCTGTCCGCGGCCATCGACTGGCTCATCCGACAGATCCGCACGCAGACCGCATGACGAGAGGCCCCGCCGCTGATGCGACGAGGCCCCTGTCCGTCAGAACGTCAGATCACTCGATGATCTTGATGACGCGGCGCGTGCGCGGATCGACGATCACGCGGCGATCGTTCACGACGGCGTAGCGATACTCGGTGTAGCGCGGCACCGGGCGCAGCTCGACGGTGGCGGGCAGCGGCTCGCCGACCACGACGCGCTCATGGACGACCACCGACGGCGCGCGCTCGGCCTCGATCGAGTTGATCACCGCGTTCGGAATTTCCAGGCCCGCACCGACGGCGGCGCCGACCGTGCCACCCACCATGGCGCCGACCGGACCGGCAACGGCGCCGCCGGCCGCAGCGCCATTGGCAGCACCTTCGACGGTCGTGGACTGTGCGAACGCAGCGGTCGACGCCAGCAGCGAGGTGGCGATCAGCGAAACGGCAAGACGGGTTCTCATCATTGTCTCTCCTCCAGTGCTTTCGAGATGCCGATCAACACCAAGGGATCGCCTGCAGTTCCGGTTCCAAATGGCCGAAACTTCATCATGCCACCGGAACCAAACCTCGAACTCTTCACCATCGTCGGAGATGATGGAGAGATTGCTCAGTTGCTATCCACGTTTCAAACAACCACGCGCACGTTCGCACTCTCGCGGCGGATCACGCCCGAGTCCTGCGATCGACCGCCCTTCGATGAATCGAGAGGGCGCAGGGAATGCCGGGTGAAGGCCTATCGGGATAGGGGGGAGTCTCGCGACTCCAACCCTCCCACACCACCGTACATACGGATCACGTATACGGCGGTTCGGCGGATTAAGCGGCTTTGCGGGCTGCGAGGAAAGGCAGGCCGAGTGAGGCGAACAAGGACCTTGGCAGAGCGTTGGCCAGTGCGGCGCTGTTGGCGAGCCGCCAGGGACCACGTGGGTTGCCGGCGGTTTTAAGCGCCGTCTCCCGGTCGACGCCGCGGCGTCGCAGCTCGTCGAAGCGAGTAGGACCGCACTTCCATTGGGTCCAGACGACGGCGCGCAACCGCCGCCTGATCCACTCATCGAGCTTGCGCAACACCGACGGCGTCTCGCAGAACCCGAAGTAGCCGCGCCATCCCTTCAGATACAGCGCCAGCTTCTCGATGATCTGCTCCAGGCTTCGGCCAGACTGTCGCCCCGTCAGCTCCCGAACTCTCGCCTTGCAACGGGCAATGGCCTCGGGCGCGATGCGCCGGCGCGGCTTCTTCCCCTGCGTAAAGCTGAAGCCCAGGAACTTGCGGTGGCTCGGTCTGGCGACCGCGCTCTTGGCCCTGTTCACCTTGAGCTCGAGGCGCCGTTCCAGGAATCTCTCGATGCTCGCCATCACCCGCTCGCCTGCTTTCCGACTGCGCACATAGATGTTGCAGTCGTCGGCATAGCGCACGAAGCGATGACCTCGCCTCTCCAGCTCCTTGTCCAGCACGTCCAGCATCAGGTTCGACAGCAGCGGCGAGAGCGGCCCGCCTTGCGGCGTTCCTTCCTCCGTCGGGCTGACCAGCCCTCCCTCCAGCACGCCCGCAGTCAGGAAGCCGCGGATCAGCTTCAGGAGTCGCTTGTCGGCAACCCGCTTGGCGACCAGCCCCATCAGGATGTCGTGATTGACCCGGTCGAAGAACTTCTCCAGATCGATATCCACCACGACCGCGTGCCGGGACGCAATGTAGGTCTGCGCCTTCGCCACCGCCTGATGCGCCGAGCGGCCCGGCCTGAAGCCGAAGCTCGTCTCGGAGAACGTCCGATCCCATTCGCTTTGCAGCACCTGCAGAACCGCCTGCTGGATGAAGCGGTCGAGCACCGTCGGGATGCCGAGCAGCCTGACGCCGCCCGATGCCTTCGGAATCTCGACACGCCGCACCGGCTGCGGCTTGTAGGTGCCGTCGAGCAGTTGGGCGCGGATCGCGAGCCAGTTCACCTTCAGGTAGGCCGGCAGATCATCCACGGTCATCCCGTCGACCCCCGCCGCGCCCTTGTTGCGCTTCACTCGGTCCAATGCCTTCTTCAGGTTCTCACGTGCGACGATCCTTTCCATCGACGGTCCCGCGACCGCCGTCTGATCGAGACAGGCTTTCGCCGCGCGAGCTTCGGCCGCCCCGGCGCCGGCCCGCGGGGCTTCACCCCTCGGTCCGGGGCGAGGGTTCAGATTGCTCTGAGCTTCCTGCCGCATTGGGTCGTGCGAGATCACCGCTCCACCAGAACTTCCATCGTTCGGGCCTTCGGCGGTACGCTGCCGCCTACTATGCCCTCTGCTGACTTCTGCGTCGCGTTCAGATCGCCTTGCGACGACCTCAGTCCCGTTGCCGGGACACGACGCAGATCTCCCGAGGGTAAGACCGACCGCCTTCACCGCATGCCCGTCGGATCTACCACCCCGCCCCTTGATGACCGTGGACTTCGCGATTGGTGGCTCGCTCGTCCGGCCGGGTAGGCCTCACATCCGATGTTTGTTCATCGGGCCGCGGCTTTGCTCCACGCTGTCTTCAGACCCCACCTCGCGATGACGCCCTTGCGCTTCGCTAATCCTTCGCCGCCATCAGGCTGGATAGAGGACTTCCACCTCCAAGCTGTCGTTCATACTCGGCACACCACCCATGGCCCGCCTGCGAAAAGAATGCAGGCGGCAGGTACCACAGATCCTATGGGGCGGCGGGTGGTCAAGAAGGGTTAGGATTGGATTTCCGAACCAT
>NZ_JAUHIU010000027.1:0-61384 GCF_032381555.1 Bradyrhizobium sp. SZCCHNPS1003 | reverse complement strand
TCGCTACCACCGCCCGGATGGGCACATCCAACCGCCCGAACGAACTCAGATCTGGATAAAACTTGGGGGCAAGGTCACAGGCATTGGCTACTCGCGTAAGACGAGTAGCGATGATAGTGGCAACGCAGCAATAGGCCGCACTGCGGACGCCGGACGAGCTTTCTAGCCGGTGACTCCGCCGCTGGTGTAGGATCACCAATTTCGGTAGCTCGCCAAGCGCAGGCTTGCGTGGCATGAGTCAAGCTGGCCGAACGCAACCTCCTTTCGTCTCGGCACGTCGCGTGAAATGAGCCGGCGTCAAAGACAACGCCGTTTCCTGCGTCGCGATGCGAGCTCTCCGCATTGCGTCGTGACGGGACTCTGGCAGTCTGGGACCTATTGATGACGGCCTGAAACAGATATTGTATTGATGTTGATACGACTGGGCGATATCGTCTCACGTCGAGAAGGAGAGGCGGACTTCGTCCGCTGGGTGCACGTCGATCCCTTGCAACCGATCGGCTGTCGGCGACCTTCCACCGACCGTTTTCGGCCTGGAGTTCGGTGATGTCTCTTGATGAAACCCTGCGGATTTTGGCAACCGTCGAGCCAGGTGGTCTGACGCTCGATGAGCAAGCCATCGAAAGCAATCCCGACGCCGTGCTGGTTGCCCTCGGACGCAGCTTTGAAGCGCTCTCCGCAGAACTCGCAACTCTCCAGCAGCAAGATGCGCAATCAGCTGCGGCCACCTGGGATGCACAATCGCAGATCTCCGGCGTGGTGGTGCCCGGTGTCGAGCGCATCGAAGCGGTCTTGAGTTCGCTTGACCCGATTGAACGCGCCATCATGGCGATTCCGGCCAGAACGGTCGTTGGTCTGGGGGTAAAGGCGCGACATGCTGCACATGTGCTCTCAAATTACTGGGCGGACGTCCCCGAGAGGCTCGAC
Organism: Bradyrhizobium sp. SZCCHNPS1003; assembly: GCF_032381555.1. NCBI lineage: Bacteria > Pseudomonadati > Pseudomonadota > Alphaproteobacteria > Hyphomicrobiales > Nitrobacteraceae > Bradyrhizobium > Bradyrhizobium sp. SZCCHNPS1003. The sequence goes on along the minus strand of NZ_JAUHIU010000027.1, from coordinate 60,457 downwards.
TGGGATGCCCGGACCGTGCGGCATCTGATCGAATCCGCTTGTTCAGTCGCCGGTGTAGAGCTGAGCTAAGGTCTTTGCTGCGGGCCGTTTTCGTCATGGAGCGGTGCGATGACCTTTGGCGGCTGGCGTGTGCCGGCGCGCTCGCCCCTGTTGGGCGGCCAAGTAGGTCGATTGGGCAGCGAAGCTTGTGAGCCTCAGCGGCGTTGCGCAATGAGGACTTGCGATTCAATGACTTCTACGACGCCGCCGGCGGTTGCGAATGGCGACATCTCCATCGTCAATTCCTGCGCGAGCTGACCTTCGAGAACGCCCAGCTGTTCAGGCGAGGAGGTCGACATCGATAGTGCGCGGTCGATCAGGCGAGCGACAGGCACGAGACGCTGCTCAATGACACCAATTCTGGTGAGCTGACCGAAGCGCGACTCCAGCAGGATCGGTTCGTGACGTAAGCGCTCGGGTGCGAAACCGACACTCTTGTTGGTGAACCGATCGACGACGTCCGAGTAACGCTTGTACCAGGCGTTCTGTGGGACATCGAGACGTACGTCATTGAACAGCATGACTGCGCCGTCCTCCTCGATCAATGGGTCGAGCTTTCGCAGCGTATCGGCGCGATCCATCCAATGAAAGGCGCGTCCAATCGCCACGGCGCGAAAGCGGCCGAGCTGCGGGCTGAGGTCGAACGAGCTACCTTCGATCAGTTCGATCTCAACGGCCGCCGCGTTGGCGATCGCCTGAGCAGCCTCTAGCATGGCAGGCTCCGGATCTATTCCGATGACCTTGCCGACCAGGGGCGCAAATGCGATGCCGAGCCACCCTGGCCCACAGCCGAGATCCATCAATCGGTGGTCCTTGGTCAGACGAAGGTGATCCGCCACGACTTGGATGAGCGCGGGTGCGTAATTCGGTCGCCCGGCCACGTAGTGAGGGACCGTCGATTGAAAGCGAGGGAATGAAGGGGAAACTGGTTCGGACGTCATCTGTATCGTTCGGCCGCCGTGCAGAGGCTCATGTCTTGTGACGCCTCCCGGTGTGGGCCGGTCCGGCCACGGCGCGGCCCCATGAGATTGTGAGCGCTTCTCCTTCGCACGCGCACCGAAATGTCAGTTTGGACGGGACGTGCTTGGGACTTGGCGCGCCTACAGGCAGGCTAGAAGTCTTTCAATGGCATACGAAGCTCGTAGGTTGCAGGTGGAGCCAGCAGCTCGAAGTGCTGAATCGGACGTCCGGCGCTGTCGAAATGAATGCGCACCACCTTCAAGAGCGGTGCGCCTATCGCGACATTGAGGCGTGCTGCGACGATGGGGTCGGCTGCAGCTGCCGTCACAATCTGCTCGCCAGATGTGAATGTGATGCCGAAGCGCTGCAGAATCGCATAGAGCGACCCTCCTTCCATGTCTTCAGGACCAAATTGCCGTCCGATCGCTTCCGGAATGTAGGTCGTGACCTGCATGATTGGCCAGTCATTCATGTAACGGATGCGAACTGTGCGCTGGAAAAGGTCGCCTGGCTGGGCTTGGAAGTGCTCGCGAACGTGACGAGGGGCCACCTTGAACTCGAACTCGACCACGTGAGCTCGCGTTGTGCGCACGATCTCCCTGTTTCGAGCAGCGAGGTCCATCATCGGCACCGTGAGAGGCTCTGGCTTCGAGAGCTCCCGTACGAACGTGCCGATACCCTGGCGGCGTTCGATCAGTCCGAGCTCATCGAGAGTGTCCAAAGCTGCCCGAATCGTCACGCGCGAGACGCCGAAGAGCACAGCCAGATCCGCCTCCGCCGGCAAGACTTCTCCTGGTGCATAGCGGCGTTCTGCAATTTCGTCCTGCAGGACCAAGAACACCTGATGATGAAGCGGTATGTCGCGCCGCCGTCTTGCAAGGATCGCGGGCCGTCCTTTTGGGCGCTTGGGCTTATCTGTCGGACGCGTCTTCGGCGCCGTTTTCTTGACGGCCGAAGCAGAAGCGTTCGAATGCTGCGGAGCTCGCGGCGCCACCACCTAGCCTCGATCCCACAGTGCCGCGGGCGTGTTCATCGGCTCGAACTCTCCACGATGCTATTTCGATGCTAGCGTCTGGAGAGCCTTTTCGACGAATCTGTTCGTAAATGTCTCCGCGAGATCGACCTTCACGCCACGCAATTGTGGGTCGACGGTCGACAACACCTGAAATGCGATCCCCGCGCTCTCGGCGCTGAACCGGCCATCGGGCGAAAACATGTCTCGGGTGCTCCGGATGGAGGCGAGAAAGATGTTTCGATCAGGTTTGGCCCATTCCTCCGGGAGCGCATCGGCGATCTCGTCGACGGACGCGCGATCAATCCACTGCAGGGCGCGTACCATTGCGAGAACGAACGCCTGGAGTGTGTCGGGGTTGCGCTCGATGAAGTCCGACCGCGCATAGATGGTCCCTGACGGATAGAGACCGCCATAAACGCCGATTGTGCCTTCGTTGGTGCGAGTGTCCGCGACCAGTTTGACGTCACCTGCGGCTGTCAGCGTCGTAAGCGCCGGCTCACCCGTGACGACCGCATCCACAGCGCCGTTGCGGATCGCTGCTACGGCACCTGTGCCACCTCCGACACTGACGAAGGAAATGTCGGCCGGAGAGACACCAGCTCGCAAAGCGATGTACTCCACCATGAACTGCGTTTGGGATCCCAATGCCGTGACCCCGATCTTCATGCCTCTCAGGCTGCTTGGGTCGCGATAGTCCGCAGCCTTCTCCTTTCGCAGAGCCAATGCGAACGTCGGATGTCTGCCAAACAACACGACCCCGGCGATCTTTTGTCCCTTGGCATGCATCTGAATCGTGTGGTCGAAAGCGCCAGCGGTGAGTTCGGCACTTCCTGCCACCAGAGCCTGGAGCGCCTTGGATCCGCCGCTCACGTCAAGAAGCTCCGGGTCGAGACCCGCGTCCCTGAAAAAGCCAAGGCGCTCGGCAAGTGTGACCGGTGCGTATTGTAGGAATGCCTTCCCGCCGATCGTCACTCTGACTCTGGACGTCTCGACGGAATTGCCCGCCCAGGCCGACCTTGCCAAGCCACACAACGCCAACAACGGAAGCCCGAGAAAACTACGTCGCTGTAACACTGGCCGGGTCTCGCGAGCGTTGAAGGAATGCGTGCCGGCAGTGAACTTTTCTCACGGTCCGATCACATTCGAATCATACGAACGATCATCCGCACGAGCAAGGCAAAAGCTCGCCGAGGTTGCACAAGTCGAATGCACGCGGGGCGATAATCATCATGGACTGCGACCAAAAATTGTTGAAAGTAGTTGATCAGCATCAATTATGGCCGGCGAGTCGGCCGCGCGATTGCGCTGAATCAGTTCGACCCGCTGAGAATGAGCTGGCGACGCTCGCGATTTGCAGAGCACACGTATCAGATATGCATGTCGCGCAGATGCGCAGAGCGCGGAGGAAGTGTCATCAGACAGCGCGGTCGCTGCAACAGTCGACGGGGCAGTCCTGGAAGGCTACCGCCTTCTGTGCCGGGCGTGTCGATAGCGGCCGGGTCTCCGCGGTGCATTCACGACCACGAGCCTTGCGGCCGCCGCTCGACGGTCAACCCTCGATTGAATTGCAGGATCGTGTTCGCGGACCGCCAACGGAGGGGAAGCCTGGAGTCTGCCTGAAACAAGGTTGTTGAAGGCGCCGTCTATTGATCCTGCCACAGGCAAATTCAAGGAGCTTTGTCCGCAATGCAGAACCATACGCGTAAGTTTAACGGTCTCGCCGACCTTTGCGACGCTAGCCGGCCGACTTATCCGCCTGACGTTCTCGTTGCCGTCGTCTATGTTGTCGCCGCAGGTAATGTTCCGGCATCGCTGTTTCGATGTCGGCGCAGGTAACAGAATTTCGATCCGTGCACTCATTGATGCCCTGTCTGACTGGACCGTGCAGACCGCCGAGGCCAACCCCCACATAGCTGCACGTGCGGGGGCGGCGGGGCTCGAAGTCACAATCGCGCCCGCTAACCAACATCCGCAGCACGTTTTGGCGGCGCTGGCGTGGCGAGCTGAATGCGGAACAGCCAGGATTTTCGACCGAGAGCGATGCCTCCCAGGCCACGCTCAGCAGCATTGTTCGAGAGGCAAATCGGCCCGTCATCGAGGAACGCGGTGAAGCTCGTCCAGCGCTTGAGGATGTAGTTGAACGCCTTGGCGATGTCGTGGCCACGGGACAGTTTGGCGAACTGCTCGCGCATGTAGACCTGCAGATCCTCGACCAGAGGCCGGCTCAGCGTCTGCCGCACCCGAACGCGCTCCTCAGCACTCCTGCCATTGATCGATCCGCAAGCCTAGCTCGCGGATGTCCTCCCGCGCATCGCTGCTCATCCGGCGCATCGGCTGGATAGATTTCTGCCCTGGAAGTGGGGGCCTCAGGCCAAAGCGCTCTCGGCTCAAGCAGCATGACCACGCACGTCAACAAAGTGCATCACGTCACCACCATAGCCAAGGTCGCGAAGGACCTCGGCGAAGATGAAGACTGGCTGCAGGACGTCGCCAGCGGAATGGACATCGAGGACGGCGTCATCTGGGTCTACGGCGTCGCCGACGACGGCGTCATGGCCATCACCGACTTCGGCATCGAGAACTTGATTGAGATCCTCAAGATGCGCAGGGAAATCTGAGAACCGCTGACCCGCTGACAGCCAGCGGCTGCTTCCTCCGCGGCCTACGACGGATGCTTACCGTGTTTTCCGAGAACGCGAAATTGATGCGCGTTCCGCGGGAGCTGGACATGCCCGATTGGTTTGAAGGGAAAGCGGAAACCGATTCCTCGGGCCGTGTCGACGCTGCAGCGCTCTGATCCAGCGCAACGTGTGCAGGTCGGCTTCTGACGTGAGCTGCAGACCTGCGGACGGTGCAAGGCTCACAAAGGTCGGCATCGAGTTCACAGCGAGGCAGGGCGTGCAGCAAAAGCGTTGAGTCTGATTCGTCCAATTCGTGCACGCGCGAGGATGTCATGGAGTTATTCTGTACTCAGCGTTGTGTGCCGTGTCGTCGAGTGCGGCGATGGGTGCGTCATGCGAACAACCTTTGCTCGCAAATGTAGAGGAGGGTGCGGCACCTGGAGATGTAGGTTGTATTTATAGACCATGCTCATCCACATGTTGTGAAAAAATTCGAATGTCAGTTGATCGTGAAATACAAATAATGTCTGTTGTGTTTCGGGGTGTACAGAGACTGCGGGGGCAGGGGTGACGAGAGATCTGGAGTTCGGCGCTCGACGTCGTCGCGCGCGTAGAGCAATCAGTGCTGCGCTTGCGTACGCGAGTGCATTTTTTTGTTTTCAGAATACAACTATAAGTTATGCCGAGACGATGTCGCTACCGGGAAAGGTCTCGGTCGGCCAGAGCGGCTCTGCAAGCTATTCGCTTCCGATCGCGCTGCCGCCGGGATCTGCAGGTGTCGCGCCATCTTTGTCGCTCGACTACAACAGTCAGGGCGGAAACGGCATCGTCGGGGTCGGTTGGTCGCTGGGGGGCTTGCCCTCGATCGGGCGTTGTGCCCGGACTATCGTGCAGGATGGCGTACTGGGCAGCGTCAATTTCGATGCAAACGATCGCTTCTGTCTCGACGGGCAGAGGCTTGTTGCAGTGAGCGGCGCCTACGGGGCCGAAGGTACCGAATATCGGACCGAAGTCGAATCGTTCTCGAGGGTGATCTCGCATGGAGTCGCGGGTACCGGCCCGTCGTGGTTTGAGGTTCGCACGAAATCGGGGCAGGTCATGGAATTTGGCCATACGACCGATTCGCAGATCCTTGCGGTTGGTAAGTCGACCGCGAGGGCCTGGGCCCTTAGCAAGTTGACCGACACGAAGGGGAATTATTTGAGTCTGACCTACAATGTCGATGCGGCAAATGGCCAGGCCTTACCAAGCAGGATCGACTACACGGGAAACAGCGTCGCCGGGGTCAGTCCATATAATTCTGTTCAGTTTACCTATGCGTCGCGACCGGACGTCATTCAGCATTACCAAGCTGGGTCTATCGTCCGAACTGTAGTTCGCCTGACCAATGTGAAGACCTATGCCGGTGCAAATATGGTCTCGGACTACCGACTTTCCTATCAGCAGAGCAGCACGAGCGGCAATTCCGAATTGACGTCAGTGACGGCGTGCGCCGCTTCGGGAAATTGTCTTCCGGCAACGACGTTCCAGTGGAGTAACGGTGGCGGCGGGTCATTCTCGCCGTCTGTTGCGACGAATCCGAATAATCTCGTCGCATCGTCATACGTGCGAATGCAGTATTGGACGCCGGTTCTGATGGATCTTAACGGCGACGGAAAGACCGATTTTGTCCTGACGAAGAACAAGTCGATTTTTGCGTATCTGAGTAATGGCGATGGCAGCTACACCAATGTGAATTCGACGCAGAACGTCTGGGACTTCGGCGGCTATCCGGCCGCGATGTATGTGACGTTCGTTGGAGACTTCGATGGAGACGGGAAGAGCGATTTCGCTTTCGTGAACTCATCGCAGATCTTTCCGTTTCTGGGTAATGGTGACGGCACGTTTCGCGTCGGAGTCGTTCAGACTCCGGCCAACTGGCCCATCTTGGATCAGGGTTCGTTCGCTCCGGTTTCCGGCGATTTCAACGGGGATGGCCGTACCGATTTCATCCTGATCAATCAGGATTATCTCTACGAGTGCATCAGCAATGCAGCTGGTTCGTTTGGTTGCAGCTCGATCTGGATCAATAATGGATGGAACTTCGGGAATCCGAATACCCGTTATGTGCCGATCACGGGCGACTTCAATGGTGATGGCAAGACCGATTTCATCATGCTTGGAGGCACAACGCTTTACGAGGCGTTTGGCAATGGCGATGGCACCTTCAGTTATCGGCAGATTGATCTAACCAATGGCTGGCGGTTCGGCTGGCCCGAGGATGGAATCCCCCCGTCCGACTACATGCCTGTCGTGGGTGACTTCAATGGAGATGGTAAGACTGACTGGCTGATGCTCAAAGCGGGGACGCTCTATATGTTCCAGAGCAGGGGGGACGGCAATTTCGACTACGTGCAGATCGCAATTCCGGGTTGGAATTTCGGTACTCCGCCGACCACCGGATTTGACGTGATTGCCGGTGACTTCAATTTGGACGGTAGATCCGATTTTGTTCTGATCGGGGGCAATGGGCCATATATCTACCAGTTTCTGAGCAAGGGAGATGGATCCTTTGCCTACAATACGATCTCGATGCCAAACAGCTGGAACTTTGGAGCGCCGCCGAGCGCCAACTACTTCGTGTTTGGGGGGGACTTCAACGGTGACGGGCGGTCTGACTTCGCGCTGATGGACAACGGTTACATCTACACTCTTGCGGCGAACGGCGGCTCGGGCGATCTCGTCAGCCAAGTGACCAGTGGGCTCGGTGCAACGGCATCGATCACCTATACACCTATGACTAACGGATCAGTCTATACCAAGGACACGAATGGTAGCTATCCCATCCTGGACATGCAGATGGCCCTCTACGTGGCGTCCAGGCTGGACCAATCCAATGGCGTCGGCGGTACCTACAGCTCGTCCTACAGCTATGCAGGCGCCAAGCTCGATTTGGGTGGTCGCGGCTACCTTGGTTTTCGCCAGATGACTGTGAAAGACCTGGCAACTGGCATTGCTGACACGACGACCTTTCGTCAGGATTTCCCCTTCATCGGCATGGTGTCCTCAGCTACCCGAACGCTTGGCGCGCAGACGCTCGGCCAGTCGGTCAACACCTATCTGTGCCTGAACGCAGGCGGTGGAACGGGAATCAGTCCGTCCAGTGCGCCATACCGTGTCTTTCTGACGCAAAACACGTCTAGCGGCACGGATCTGGATGGATCCGGACTGCCGACGGTCACGACGACAAATCAGTATGACGACTTCGGCAATGCGACGCAGGTCGTGGTGGCGACGCCCGATGGTAACAGCAAGACCACGGTCAACACGTACGCCAATGATACGTCGAACTGGTATCTCGGCAGATTGACGCGGGCGACAGTCACGAGTCGCAGACCGCAATAGCGGCCCATCTTCCCCATTCAGATCGAAATCGAGCTCACGCTGGCCGTTGCAGGCCGAGGAATTGACCATGTTCAAGGCCGTGTCATTTCGTGTGTCGCGTTCAAGTCGTTTCGCTGGTTTGAAGAGGCTGGCGCTCGCTCTGTTGATGAGCTCAGCCGTCCCGTCAGGCGCCGGCGCGGCGCAGATATTCCTCACCAGCGGCTCGACCTGGACGGTCCCGAGTGATTGGAACAGCGCGAACAACACCATCGAGGTCATCGGCGGCGGCGGCGGCGGCGCGGGGTCGAACGCGTCGACGGAAGGCGCCGGTGGCGGCGGCGGCGGTGGCTATTCGAAGATATCGAATCTCCCGTTGCAGCCGGGCGCATCGATCACGTACCGGGTTGGTCCTGGCGGCGCGGGCGGCAGCGCCGCGAATGCCGGTGCCGGCGGAGGTGACACCTACTTCAACGGGTCCGGAACGATCTGTCAGGCGCAGTCGGTCTGTGCCAAAGGCGGCGGCGCGGGCCTGAACAGCAGTGGGTTGAATGCGGCGGCCGGCGGCCAAGGCGGCGCGTTGGCCAACGGCATCGGGACCGTAAGATATTCAGGCGGCGCGGGTGGCAACTCGGGCACCAGCAGCAACGGCGGCGGCGGCGGCGGCGGAGCCGCGGGCCCGTTGGGGCATGGCGGCAATGGCGGCGCCTCCGGCCAGAACGGCTCGGGCGCCGGCGGCGGCGGCAATGGCGGCGGCGCGAGCGGTGTCGGCGCCGGCGCCGGCGGCAACAACATCTCCGGCGTCGGTGGAGGAACTGCAGGCTCCGCCGGAGCTCCGGGCGGCAATGGCAGTGGTGGCGGCGGCGGCGGGGCGGGCTACTGGAATGCCAGCGCCTGGGTGAATAATGCCGGCGGCAGCGGCAGCACCGGAACGGAGTGGGACGCCTCCCATGGTTCTGGAGGCGGTGGTGGCAGTGGGGCGGGCGGCGGCGGTGGCGCCGGTGCCGCGAACGGCGCAGCCGCGCTTTATGGCGCGGGCGGCCCCGGCGGCTCCGGCAACAACACCGCCGGCATGCCCGGCGCGTCCGGAATCATCGTCATAAACTACACGCCCGCTCCGCCGCCGCCCTCATCGGCAACGCGGATTTATCTGACGAGCGGCTCGAGCTGGACGGTCCCGAGCGATTGGAACAGCGCGAACAATACCGTCGAGGTGATCGCCGGCGGTGGTGGCGGCGCCGGATCCAATGCCTCTTCCGAGGGAGCAGGCGGCGGTGGCGGCGGCGCCTACTCGAAGGCCGTCAACCTGTCGCTGCAACCTGGCTCGAGCGTCAGCTATCGGATCGGTCTTGGCGGCGCTGGCGGCGGCGCCGCCAATGCAGGCGCGGGCGGTGGTGACACATATTTCAATGGCACCGGCACCACATGTCTGTGGCAGTCGGTCTGCGCCAAGGGCGGGAACTCCGGGCAGGCCAGCAGCGGCCTCAACGCGGCCGGTGGCGGTGCTGGCGGCACCGCAGGCAGCGGCGTCGGCACGGTCAGATACTCGGGCGGCGCTGGCGGCAACTCCGGTGCGAGCAGTAATGGTGGTGGTGGCGGCGGCGGCGCTGCGGGACCGAACGGCAATGGCGGCAATGGCGGCTCCAGCGGACAGAATGGCTCGGGCGCCGGCGGCGGCGGCAATGGCGGCGGCACGAACGGCGCCGGCGCGGGCGCGGGCGGCAACAACTACGTGGGAACGGGAGGCGGTAGCGCAGGCACGATCCGCGTTCCCGGCGGTGTCGGCAGCAACGGCGGCGGCGGTGGTTCGGGCTATTGGGACGGCAGCGCCTGGATCAACAACGCTGGTGGCAGCGGCAGCACCGGGTCCGAGTGGGATGCGACACATGGCTCGGGCGGCGGCGGTGGCAGTGGTGGCGGCGGCGGTGGCGGACCAGGCGCAGCGAACGGGTCTGCCGGTCTCTACGGCGCCGGTGGTCCGGGCGGCTCCGGCGTCAACACGGCGGGAACGGCCGGCGCGCAGGGCATCATCGTCATCACCTACACGCCGTCGACCGGCTCAGGGTCAGGATCGACGCCGGTCGCCGACATCTACACCATCACCCGGACATCGTCGTTCTCCTACGACGCCGCTTCGGGCCTGCTGACGCAGGAAGTCGTCGAGCCGGATACCCCGGCGCTGCGGCTGCAGACGGACTATGTCTACGACGCCTTCGGCCACAAGCAGACCGTGACGGTCAGCGGCGCCGATATCGTCAGCCGTTCGAGCTCGAGCACCTATGACGCGCGGGGACAGTTCGGCACGTCGAACACCAATGCGCTCGGGCAGAGCGAGAGCTTCCAATACGACCTGCGTTTCGGCCAGCCGACCAGCCACACCGGACCGAACGGTCTGACCACGACCTTCAGCTATGACGAGTTCGGCCGCAAGACTCAGGTCGTGTCGCCGGACGGCACCCAGACCCGCTGGTCCTACCAGTTCTGCAGCGGCGTCAATGGCGGCACCGCGAGCTGTATTTCAGGCGCGAGCTATCTGATTCAGGAGACCTCCTACGCAGCCGACGGTTCGACCGTGATCGCACCGGTGGCGACCGTGTTCTTCGATGCACTGGAGCGCGAGATCGGGCGTCAGACCCAGGGCTTCGACGGCAGCATTGTCCAGGCCACCAAGGCCTATGACGCGCTCGGGCGGGTCACGCAGACCAGCCGGCCATACTTCCAGAACGGCGGCACGCCGCGTTACACGACCTTCACCTACGACACCCTCGGGCGCGTGGTCACGACGACGCAGCCGGACAGCAGCATCTCGCAGGTCGCCTATCATGGCCTCACGACCACCGAGACCAACGCGCTCAACCAGGCGCGGACGACGGTCAAGAACAGCCAGGGCCAGGTGGTCTCTGTCACCGACGCGCTCGGCCAGACGCTGACCGCCGCCTATGACGCGGTCGGTAACATGGTGCAGACCACGGATCCGGTCGGCAATGTCGTCACTGCGAGCTACGACATCAGGGGGCGCAAGATATCGAGTTCCGATCCGGATCTCGGCGTCTGGAGCTACACCTACAACACGCTGGGGCAGCTGACCACGCAGACCGACGCCAAGGGGCAGGTGGTCAGCGTGAGCTATGACAAGCTGGGCCGAACGGTGCAGCGGGTCGAGCCGGACATGACCTCGGTCTGGGTCTACGACACGGCCGCCAACGGCATCGGTAAGCTGGCCTCGACCGGCATCACCTCGGGCTCCGGCAACGGCTTTGCCCGCAGCGTCAGCTATGACAGCCTCGGCCGTCCCTTGCAGGTCGCGACCACCATCGATGGCGCGACCTACACGATGGGCGCGACCTACGACGCCAACAGCCGGCTGACCAAGGTCAGCTATCCCTCCGGCTTCACCGCGCGCTATGGCTACAACAGCCTCGGCTTCTCCAACCAGCTGCAGGACGATGCCAGCGGCCAGTCCTACTGGACGGCCTATGCGATGGATGCCGAGGGGCACCTCACCCAGCAGACAGCAGGTAATGGCCTGGTCACGACCCGTGGCTTCGATCCGCTGACGGGATCGCTGATCAGCGTCGCCACCGGCGTCAACAGCACGGTGCAGAACCAGAGCTTCGGCTACGACCGGCTCGGCAATTTGACCTCGCGCAGCGATGCCAACACCAATGTCAGCGAGAGCTTCGTCTATGACGCGCTGAGCCGGCTGACGACGTCGACCACCAGCGTCAACACGGCGCCGCTGGTCAAGACGTTCGCCTACAGCCCGATCGGCAACATTCTGACCAAGTCGGATGTCGGCACCTACACCTATCCGGCGGCGGGGCAGCCGCGCCCCCACGCGGTCACCAGCGTCTCGGGCGGCACGATCAGCGCCACCTTCACCTATGATGCCAACGGCAACCAGACCTCCGGTCTCGGCCGCAGTATCGTCTACACTTCCTACAACAAGCCCGCGAGCATCACGCAGGGGGCGCGGACGATCTCCTTCGTCGACGACACCGACCACCAGCGCGTCAAGCAGGTGACACCGGAGGGCACGACGCTCTACATTGCCGCCTTTGGCGTCGCGGCCGAGGTGCAGAACCCCGGTACGATCACACAGAAGTGGACCGACTATCTCCTGGTCGGCAACGCCAGGGTCGGCATGCGGGTTGCTCAGACCTCGGGCAGCGGCACGACGGTCACCACGCGCTACTTCCATACCGACCATCTCGGCTCGATCTCGGCGATCTCAGACGAGAACGGCCTGCTGGTCGAGCGCCTGAGCTACGACGCCTGGGGCAAGCGCCGCAACGTCGACGGCTCTGACGATACCACCGGCAGCATCACCAGCCAGACCACGCGTGGCTTCACCGACCACGAGGAGCTGTCGGTCGCTGGCCTCGTTCACATGAACGGCCGTGTCTACGATCCACTGCTGGCACGCTTCACCAGCGCCGACACGGTCACTCAGTTTCCGTTCAGCACGCAGGGCTGGAACCGCTATTCCTATGTCGGCAACGACCCGCTGACCTTCACCGATCCCAACGGCCACTGCATCCTCGGCTGCTTCTGGAATGCGATCGGCAAGGCGTTCAGCAGCGCGTGGCGGGCGGTGACGCACTTCTTCCAGACCAATGCGATCGCGCGGTCGATCCTGCAGATTGCATTGACGATCGGCATGGGCGGCACTCCGATTGCAGCCGGCTTGGCGGCCGCGATTGTCACAGGTTTATCGGGTGGCAATCTGGGCGACATCATCAAAGCCGGCGCGATCGCAGCGATGTCGACATTCGCGTTCCAACAGCTCGGTGGCGCCACGTTCGCGGGAACGCTCCCGTTCAACAACCCTGCGTTCAATCCGGGACTCTATGCCGCGAATGTGGCGGGCAGCGCCGCGATTGGATGCGCCTCCTCGGTAATCTCGGGGGGGTCTTGCGGGTCCGGAGCGGCCGCTGCAGCAGTGAGTGCGGCGTTCAACCCGCTGACGAACACACTGTTCCCCGATGCCAGAACTAACATGGGCGAACGTGTGGGCGGCACGATCGTGCAGGCTGCTGTAGGTGGAATTGCCTCTGTCGCGGGCGGTGGAAAGTTCGCGAACGGAGCGGTTACGGGAGCGTTCCAGTACTTGGCGACGCTAAGCTATGAGGATGCCCACAAAAATCCGTATGACTCATACGCCAGTTGCTTGCACTGTAGTGAGCAGATCCCTTTCCAGCAGGCGGCCGCGTCGCTCGGGTATTCTGGATATGCACCGGACATTATAGGAAATCTGGGTAAGGCGTGGCTGTTCGTAGTGACGGCCGCGGCACCAGATGCGATCTTGGGTGCCATCTTCGGTCGCCTCGCGCTGGCGGAGGAAATCGCGATTTTAAGAGCTGCCGCCACAGGCAAGGGCAATTTTGGGCTAGGCTCAGCAAGTGCAGGCGATTCAGCTAGACTCGGCGAGGCTTGGGTCGGACCAAATTTCCGGGTAACAAGTGATGGATACTTGGAAAGCGCTGACTTGCTCCGGTTATATCGCCAACCATCCTACAAGCCATATTGGGGCAATAGCCAATCTAACTTCATGTCACGATTTCAGCCATCTGGACGGTGGCAAAACAATGGGCATCTCACGATCAGACAATAGGGTGAAGACCGATGATTGTAGCAAACCTTAGACGACTGACCAGCACTGATGTCGATCTTGTAAACTTTCAACCTTCGGGTGACTTCGGAGTGTACGTCCTTGCCCTGGTTGGACCGGCCGGCAGCGTCGGTGAGGAGTCTTTTGGGTTGACGATATGTACCACCGGCTGGTTTGAGAAATGTATGAATGCGCCGATAGTGTCCGGCAGGCACCATCTATTTGTAAAAAGGTTCGATTACGATGCAATCATAAGCTACTTAGAAAAATACTGCACCTCATGCTCAGGCAATTCGTGGCGTGAAGTCGCAGACAAAGTCGCTAGGATTGGGTATTGGGAATTCGAAGACTATAGACCGGAGTAGCCGCAGCAACTCAGCGGATCGCTATCATGGATTGAACTGCGAACAGGCTTCTGCGCGACTGAATCGGTCGTCGAAAGCGTATGAGGCGAAGGGACAGAACGGCAGGTGCGGTCCAACGCTTTCGGTCCGGTACACTTCATGGTTGTGTTGCTGCTTTCGGACATCATCACATCAAAGATGTGTGCATGACTCGTCAGAGGATCACGTAATCAATGTGCCTCGCGACCCAAACCCTTTAAGCTGCGCTTGTTAGTTGTTGGGCTGGATGGCCGCTTCTAGTCGGGGTGATTGTGTTGCGCGGCGGGGGTCGCAGAGTTCAGCTGATAGCGCTTCCCGTCGTGCTGGCGTTGTCGGCGTGCCAGACGGTGGAGGAGGGCACGTCGTCGTTCGCCTGGAGCACGAGTGCTGCGGAGGCCGGTGCGGCGGCCCAGGCGCAGGCGGCGATGCGGTCGCCAGCTGCAAGCGCGCGCGTGGGCAAGCTGTCGGGCTCGCCGCTGCTCGATGATGTCAGGGGTGGGCCGGCGACCATGGTTGAGGGCACCGGGCGCTTCGTCGGGGAGCCGCCGACGGGGGCGGTGTCGCGGGCATCGGAGGATGTCGCCGACGGCATCACCATCAATCTCGTGGGCGTGCCGGCGCCGCAGGCGGCGAAGACGGTGCTCGGCGATATCCTGGGGGTCAAATACACTGTCGATCCCGGAATCGAGGGGCGGATCACGATCCAGACGCCGAAGCCGGTGGCGCGGTCCGCGGTCATCGATCTGTTCCAGGCGGCGCTGCGGGCCAACAATGCGGCGCTCGTCAACAACCGGGGCATCTATCGTATCGTCGCTGCGGACCAGACGGCGGTCTCGGGCGCGTATCGCACGGATGATGTGGCTGACACCGGCGAGATGGTCGGCAACGGGCTGCAGGTGGTGCAGCTGAAATATGTCTCGGCGTCCGAGATCCGGCGCGTTATCGAGCCGATCGCGCCGCGCGGCGGGGTCGTGCGGGTCGACGATGCGCGCAACCTGATCACGCTCTCGGGCAATCGCCAGGAGATTGCGGCGATGATGGAGGCGATCGCGCTGTTCGACGTCGACACCATGAAGGGCATGTCGTTCGCGCTGATCCCGGTCAAGACCTCGGCGCCCGACGCGATCGCCACCGAGCTGAAAAGCGTGTTTGCCTCCGACCGCGACGGGCCGATGGCCGGCATGGTGCAGTTCGTGCCCAACAAGCGGCTGCGCTCGATTCTGGTGATCTCGCCGCAGGTCCAGTATCTGCGCCGCGCCGAGACCTGGATCCGCAAGCTCGACGCACAGGCGCAAGGGTCGGAGAAGCAGCTCTTCACCTACGCGGTGCAGAACCGTCGCGCGCAGGAACTGGTCGACGTGCTGCAGTCGATGTTCCCGACCGATACGCAGACGGCGACGGCCGCGCGGCGCACCGTGGCGCCGAACTATCAGGAGGCGAGCGTGCAGTCGCAGCCGTCGCCCTCCGGAGGCGGGCTGTCCGGATCGTCGTCGCCGTCCCTCACCGGCGGGCTCGGCGCGTCCGGCGGCGGCTTCGGCGGCATGCGCAATGCGGCGCCGGCGGCTGCTGCGCCGAGCGTCATGCCGGCGGCGGCTCCGGCTGCACCCACCGGTCGCGACGGCGAGGCCGACGGGCCGCGGCTGCGGATCGTCGCCGACGAGGCCAAGAACGCGATCCTGATCGAGGCGGCCTCGGCCGACTACAAGCGCGTGCTGCAGGTGATCGAGCGGCTGGACCAGATGCCGAACCAGGTGCTGATCGAGGCGACCATCGCCGAGGTCACCCTGAACGACGAGCTGCGCTTCGGCGTGCAATGGTACATGCAGAAGCACAGCTCGAAATTCACCCTGACGGAAGCGGCCTCCGGCGCCGTCAGCTCGGTGTTTCCCGGCTTTTCCTACGCGCTGACAGCGGCCAACATCGCCGCCACGATCGACACACTGAACCAGATCACCAACGTCAACATCGTGTCCTCGCCGTCGCTCGCGGTCATGGACAACAAGCCGGCGGTGCTGCAGATCGGGGATCAGGTGCCGATCACGACGCAGTCGGCGACCGGCACCTTGACGCCCGGCGCGCCGATCGTCAATTCCGTGAGCTACAAGGATACGGGCGTGATCCTGTCGATCATCCCGCGCATCAATGAGAGCGGGCGGGTGCTGCTTGACATCGAGCAGGAGGTGTCGAGCGTGGCGCCGACCACGTCATCGAACATCGATTCGCCGACCATCCGGCAGCGCAAGATCAGGACATCGGTGGTCGTGAACGACAATGACGCGCTGGTGCTGGGCGGGCTGATCCAGGAGGGCCGCACGACCGGCCGGAGCCAGCTGCCGATCATTGGCGACATCCCATTTATCGGCAATTTCGCCGGTAGTCGCGACAACGTCATCGGCAAGACCGAGCTGATCATCCTGATCCGGCCGCACGTGATGCGCAGCCTCGACGAGGCGCGCAGCGTGACCGAGGAGTACCGCCACTTCATGGCGATCGAGGGTCCGCATCGCCGGCAGCCGGCGCGGCGGCGGGTCGAGGACACCGGACGCAGGATTCTCGACTGATGCCGCGCTTCCGCTACCGCGCCTACGGCACCGACGGCTCCTTCGCGGAGGGGACGATCGAGGCTGCGTCCGCGGATGCGGCGAGCGCGACGCTGTGGGCGCAGGGGTTGTCGCCGTTCCAGATGCAGGCCGCCGATAGCGCCGGCACGGCATGGTGGAACCGCGAGATCACGCTCGGCAATGGCGCGGCGCGCGCGGACCTCTTGGCCTTCACGCGCGAGTTCGCCACGCTCTGCGCGGCCGACATTCCAATGGACGACGCCTTGCGCATCGTGCAGACGCAGGCCTCGGCAGCGCGGCTGCGCACCCTGGTCGAGGCGCTGCTCGCCGATGTCCTCAATGGCCGCCCGTTGTCGGAGGCGATGCAGGCACAGCCGCGCATCTTCCCGGCTGACTATGTCGCTGTCGTGCGCGCCGGCGAGAGCGGCGGGCGGCTGGCGCAGGTGCTGACCGAGCTTGCCGAGCTCCTGGAGCGGCGGGCGGAGATCCGTGCGCGCATCCAGTCGGCCCTGATCTATCCCGCGATGCTGATCGTGCTGAGCCTCGCAACGCTCGCGATCATCGTTGGCGGCGTGATCCCGTCGATGGCCCCGATCTTCACCCAGAGCGGTAAGCCGCTGCCATTGACCATCCAGCTGATGCTGGCCTTGAAGGCGCATTGGCTCGAGATCGTGGTCGGCGGCGTTGCCGCCATCGTGGCTGGGGGGGCGGTCGTCGCATTCGTGCTGGCCGATCCCGGCCGCCGCCGGCGTCTCGACCAGCTCGCGCTGCGGCTGCCGCTGCTCGGCGGCTTCCTTCTACAGCAGGACACCGCGCGCTTCGCCCGGACCCTCGGTACGATGCTGATGGCCGGCGTGCCGTTGATAGTGGCGACGAAATCGGCGAGCGACGTCGTCGACAACCGTCATCTCCGCGCCGGCATGGAACAGGCGATCGAGCGGATCCAGCAGGGCACAGCGTTGCACCGCGCGCTGCGCAACGAGGTCGCGCTGCCGGCCGTCGCGCTGCAGATGATCGCGGTCGGCGAGGAGGCGGGCAAGCTCGACCGCATGCTGCTGCGCGTGGCGCAGATGCTGGAGAAGCAGCTGCAGACCAGCGTCGATCGCTTCATGGCGGCGTTGACGCCGGCGATGACGGTCGGCATCGCATTGATCATCGGCGCGCTGATCATGCCGGTGATGAACGCCGTCCTCAGTATCAATGATCTGGCGGGGCGATGAGCGCGCGGGCGGAACCGGGACGAGACGAGGCGAGCGCCGGCTTCACGCTGGTCGAGATGCTTGCAGTGCTCGTCATCCTGGCGCTGACGGTATCCGCCGCCGTCCCTTTGCTATCACGCGGCGCCGGCACGGTGAGCCTCGATGCGGCGACAGGCGAGATTGCGTCGGCGCTGCGCGCGACGCGCTCGGCTGCGATCGTGCAGAACCGCGTGATGACCTTGACCATCGACGTCGACCGCCGGACCTTCAGCTCGGACGTCGTCCGGCCGCGCACCTTTGCGCCGGACATCCAGGCGAAGCTGACCTATGCCGCCGCGACGCGCGTGGGCGCCGCCGTGGGCGGCTTCCGGTTCTTTCCGGACGGCTCGTCGACCGGCGGCGATCTGAGCCTGGAGGTGAACGGGCATCATATCAGGCTCTGTGTCGAATGGCTGACAGGGACGGTGCGGACCGCCGCGACGTGTTGAGGGGAGGGGACGATCATGCTGGGATGGATGGAATGTCGTGATGTCGTGAAGCTGCGCGTGGCCGCGTGGCGCGGGCAATTCCGGCTTCGTCTGCGCAGAGGCCGCGATGGCGAGGCGGGCTTCACGCTGGTCGAGATGCTTGTCGTCATCACCATCATCGGCCTGATCATGGGTCTCGTCGGCCCGCGCGTGCTGAGCTATCTCTCCGACTCCAAGCTCAAGACGGCGCGGATCCAGATCCGCAGCCTGTCCTCGGCGCTCGACCTCTATCACCTTGACAACGGCCGCTACCCGACCGCAGCCGAAGGGCTCGGTGCGTTGGTGCAGAAGCCGGCCACCGCGACCACCTGGAACGGGCCCTATCTCAGCGGCACCCTGGTCCCGAACGATCCGTGGGGACGGCCCTATGTCTACAGATTCCCGGGACAGCACGGCACCTACGACATCGTCTCGCTCGGGCCCGAGGGACGTGAGGACGAGACCTCGGCCACGGCCAATGTGACGAGCTGGCAGCCGTGACTCTCGCCACGGCAGAGGTGAAGCACGCGGACGGCGACGACGCCGGCTTCACGCTGGTGGAGGTCCTCGTTGCGCTGGCCATGCTGTCGGTCGGCCTCGCTTTGGTGATGAGCCTGTTCTCGACCGGACTGTCACGAACGGGCATGGCCGAACGCGTGGCTGGTGCCGTTGCGCTGGCGCAGTCGCTCATGGCCCAGGTCGGCAATTCGATTCCGCTGCGCACCGAGACGTGCGATGGCGCCGAGGCGAACGGCTATCGGTGGCGCCTTGCGATGCAGCCCTATCGGCCGGCGCCAAACAGCGATGCACGCCCGGTCGAGCTGTATCAGGTCTCGGTCGAGATCGGCTGGCTGGAAGGGCAGGACCCGCGCTCCTATGCGCTCTCGACGCTTCGCCTCGGGCCCAGAGCCTCCAGATCGCAGTGAGCCAGGCCGATGACGTCGCCGAAAGCAAGCGGGATGGATGATCGCGACGCCGGCTTCACCCTGGTCGAGGTTCTCGTTGCGCTGGCGCTGTTCAGCCTGCTCGCCGTCCTGCTGTTCGACAATCTCAAATTCGGCGTGCAGGCCTGGCGCAGCGGCAGCGCCCGCGCGGAGTCGTTCCAGCGCGAGCTCGCGGCGCAGGACGTACTGCGGCGGCTGATCGGCAATCTCTATCCGATGATGCTGGGCGAAGGCGCGGCGCAGCGGCGCATCGATATCGACGGCCAGGCCGAGAGCCTCGAGTTCCTCAGCGACGCGCCGGCCGTGTCCGGTGGGGCCGGCCGCTTCCGCTTCAAGCTGCTCGCCGACCGCAGGCGTGATGGGGTCGATCTCGTTCTGCAGTCGCGACCCGAACTGGCGGTGAAGCAGGACACCGAGCGGACGCTGCTGGTGTCCGACATCGATCGGATCGAGCTCAGTTATGCGGCAAGAGCAACGGGAGACGCCAATGCGGCCTGGAGCACAAGCTGGAAGGATCAGAGCGAGGCTCCCGGCCTGATCCGGCTGCGGGTCCTGATGCGTCCCGGCGATGCCCGTCACTGGCCGGAGCTCGTGATCGCGCCGCGGGTGCAGGCCGATGTGGCCTGCGTCTACGACGCGCTCACGATGCGCTGTCGCGGGCGATAGGGGGCGACATGCCGGTGCTGTCGGTTCTCTGGGGGCTCGGGCTGCTGACGGCGATTGCGCTGTCGCTGTCATGGTCGAGCAGCGTGTCCTATGGCCTTGCCCGTAACGGCGTCGATCAGGCCGCTCTCGGTGCGCTCGTCGAGGCCGGCGTGAACGCCGCCATCGACGGTCTGCTCGATGCCAGGGCGGACCGCCGCTGGCGCGCCGACGGCCGCCTCTACACGCTCGATTTCAACGGCACGCGGATCGGCATCAGGATTCAGGACGAGCTCGGACGGGTCGACCTCAACCAGACCGATGAGGCAATGCTGAACAGCCTGCTACTATCAGCAGGGCTGGACGCGCGGGCCGCCGCTGACCTGACCGACAAGATCGTGGACTGGCGAACCGCAACGTCCCTGAAGCATCTGAACGGCGCCAAGGACCGGGACTACGCGTCGCGCAACGCCGCCTATCATCCCCGCAACGGTCCGTTCCAGAGCGTCGATGAGCTGCTCCTGGTGATGGACATGACTCCGGCGATCTTTGCGCGGATCGCGCCGGCGCTCACGGTCCATTCGGGACGGCAGTTCGTCGATCCGCAATTGGCGCCGCGCGAGGTGCTGCGCGCGCTGCCCGGCATGACCGCGCAGAGTGCCGAAGCGACGTTGGCCGCGCGCGACGGTGCCAGGTCTGGCCTTGCCGAAGGCAATCCGATGACGGTGCTGCGTGGGCGCGCCTTCACGATCCGGACCGAGTTTTCCCAGGCGTCGCGCGTCGTCGAAGGCGAGGTCGCGGTGCGCCTGACGGAAAATCCGCAGCAGCCCTATTGGGTGCTGAGCTGGGGGACGCGATGACCGGACGCGCAGGGCCAGCGATGCAGCGGGACGCCGCCTTCGCCGCAGACATCGAGGAGCCGCGCGCGCAGCTGCACCGGTCCATGCCCGACATGGACCGGACCGCATTGTTGCAGAGTTTTGGCGACTTCCTGCGCGAGGAAGGCATCGTCGATCGTATGAGCCTCGACCGTGCCGGACGCGCGGCGCAAACCACCGGAGACAGGCTCGACACCGTGCTGACCAAGCTCGGTCTGGTGTCGGAGGCCGGTCTGGTCGCGGCGTTGGCGAAATTCCTGGCACTCGATCTGGTGCGTCCGGATCAGATTCCGATCGACCCTGTGTTGCCCGAACTGGTCGAAGCGGAGTTCGTGCGTCACAATCATGTGCTGCCGCTCGGCTGCAGCGATGGCCGGCTTGCCGTCGGCGTGACCGATCCGTTCAACCACGATCCGATCCGGGCCCTTGCATTCCTCACGAGCCTTTCGGTCGACATGCGGCTGTTCACGGCCGCAGATTTCGACAAGGCCTGCGCGGGGCTCTATCCCGCCATGTCGCGCAGCGACGAGACCCGCGCCACCGGCGGCGCCGAGGCCAACGAAGCCGATGTGCAGCGGCTGCGCGATCTTGCGAGCGAGGCGCCGATCATCCGTCTCGTCAACCAGATCATCACCAGTGCCGTCGAGGCGAGGGCGTCGGACATCCATATCGAGCCCAATGTGGACCAGGTGCTCGTCCGCTATCGCATCGACGGCGCCTTGCGCTCGGTCCAGGTGCTCGCGGCGGACCTGCGTGCCGCGATCACGTCCCGCGTGAAGATCATGTCGAAGCTCGACATTGCGGAGCGGCGCCTGCCGCAGGACGGGCGCATCAAGATCGCGGTCCGTGGCATCGACATCGACTTCCGCGTCTCCACGATCCCCACGGCCTTCGGCGAAAGCGTCGTGCTGCGCGTGCTCGACCGCAATCGCATCAGCCTCGATTTTGTCGAGCTCGGATTTTCCAGTGAGCATATCGCGACGCTCCAAGCTCTGCTGCAGCAGCCCAATGGGATCATCCTGGTTACAGGACCGACCGGCAGTGGCAAGACCACGACGCTGTATACGGCACTGAAGACGCTCAACAGCACCGAGCGCAAGATCTTCTCGGTGGAAGACCCGATCGAATACCAGATGCCGGGAATCAATCAGGTCCAGGTCCAGTCGGAGATCGGGTTGACGTTTCCCCATGCGCTGCGCTCGATGCTCCGGCAGGATCCTGACATCATCATGATCGGCGAGATCCGCGACCTCGAGACGGCGCGCATCGCCATCCAGGCCTCGCTGACCGGTCACCTCGTGCTCTCGACGCTCCACACCAACGATGCGGCGTCTGCGATCACGCGGCTGATCGACATCGGCGTCGAGAACTATCTGCTGGCCTCGACGCTGAAGGGCGTGATTGCGCAGCGTTTGGTACGCAGGCTCTGTTCCCGTTGTTCGCATGGTCATCCGCAGGCGAGCTATTGGGCGGAGAGCTTCGAGCGGTCCGTGACCGGACTCCGTGCGTTGGGGCAGCCAGACATTCGCCAGCCGCAAGGCTGCTCCGATTGCGGCAATGCCGGCTTCTCCGGACGTTCGACCATCGCGGAGATGCTGGTCATCGACGAGGCATGTCAGAGTCTGATCCTGGCCAAGGCGTCGGACACTGCGATCGAGCGCGCCGCCCGCGAGCAGGGCATGCAGAGCATGTACGAGACCGGAGTCCGGAAGGTCTGGCGCGGCGAGACCACGATCGACGAAGTTCTGCGCGCGACGCGCATGGGATAGGGCGGCGGGACGGGCGATGCATGAGAGCAAGGATAGAGGCGCGTTGCTGGCCACGGTTCGTGCGGCGCGTCCGCGCGACTGGGCGCAATCGGCGGCCGCCTGGTGGTGCAGGGAAGCGGTCGATCTGCTGCCGCAACGGTTCGTGGCCGCGCTGGCGCCGGCCGGCCGGCCGAGACTTCTGGTCGATCGCGACGACACGGGGATCCGGCTTCAGTTGAACGATCCCCGATCGGGAGTGCAGGCTGGTGAAACGACCCATGCAGGTGAGGTGACGGCGGCGATCGCATCCATCCTGCAGCGTCATGGTCTGGATCGGCGCGACGTGGATCTGGGCTTGCGTCTGCCGGAAGAGAGTGTTTTTCGCCGCGAGCTCATGCTTCCACCCGAGGCGAAGGGCGCGATCGATACGATCGTGCCGCAGGACCTGTTGCGCCGGACGCCGTTCAAGGCGGAGGACATCTATTGCGACCACTTGACCGCCACATCGCCTGACGGTCGGATCGCGGTTCGGCAATGGGTGACGCGGCGCCATCACGTGCAGCAGGCCGCAGATCAGCTCGGGCTTGCCGTCGCGCACATCGACTTTGTCGTGTTCGGCGACGATCAAACCTCGCCGTCGATCCGACTGGCGCGTCCTGCGGCTGCCCGCAAGACCTCCACCGTTGCGATCGCAGGGCTCGGCGCGCTCGCCGTGCTTCTAGGGTCCGGCATCGCGGTCCTGACCTTTGCCCGGCAACAGGCCTCGCTGGACCGGCTCGATGCCGAGATCGTTGTGGCCCGCAAGGGCGCCGAGCGCGTTCGCGTCCTGGTGGATCAATTGCGGGAGCGGCGGACGGCGCTGTCGCGCCTTCGTCTGCAGCGCAGCGAAGTGCCGGGATTGATCGACGTCTGGGATGAAGCCTCGCGCATTCTGCCGAAGCATTCCTGGCTGACCGAATTGCGGCTCGTGGAGGGAGCGAACCTACGGAGCGCAACGGTCACGATGACCGGATTCTCGGCCGCGGCGCCGAGCCTGATCAACACGCTCGGTGGATCGAGACTGTTCGTGGACGCTGCCCTGACGTCGCCGGTCGCGATGGATCCGATCGAGAACCGGGAACGCTTTTCATTGCAGGCCAGGATTCGTGTGCCTGATGCCATCAAGGAGGTGGCGCCATGAGCGAATGGACCAAGCGCAGGGACGCGCTCGGACGCCGCGGCCTGTTCATCGTCGTCAATCTCGCGCTTCTTGCGCTGTTGTTCTGGGGCTTCGTGGCGCCGATCGGGGCGATGTTCGCCGAGCGGGAGGCGCGGATCCAGCAACAGCAGGCGCTGCTGGCACGGTTGAGCGCGATCGCAGCCCAGGCATCGGCCATCGAGGGCCTTGCCTCCGAAACCGAGTCGCAGCTCCAGAACGGGGAGTTTCTGACGGGTGCGAATGAGAACGTGATCGCCGCCGACCTGCAGACGAAGCTGAAGACGATCATGGGCAATGCCGGCGCCCAGTCCCGCGCGATTCAATCGCTGCCGGGCCGGACCGTCGATCAGATCAAGTACAGCGGCGCGCGCATCGATCTGTCCGGGCAGTTGCCCGCCGTCATGCGTGCGGTCCACGCGGTCGAGAGCGCAAGGCCATATTTGTTCATTGCCAATGCGGTGCTGAAGAGCGCGCCTGCGATGCGCCCGGGAACGGCCGAGGAGCCGGTGCTTCAGGCGCAGCTCGATATCTACGGTGCCGTGCAATGAGGAGCTTTGTGCGATGGCGGGTGAGGCCGCTTGCCGGAGTTCTGGCGCTCCTGGCGGGTCTTGATCTGCTGTTCGG
Source organism: Bradyrhizobium sp. SZCCHNPS1003 (assembly GCF_032381555.1). Classification (NCBI taxonomy): domain Bacteria; kingdom Pseudomonadati; phylum Pseudomonadota; class Alphaproteobacteria; order Hyphomicrobiales; family Nitrobacteraceae; genus Bradyrhizobium; species Bradyrhizobium sp. SZCCHNPS1003. The sequence goes on along the minus strand of NZ_JAUHIU010000027.1, from coordinate 36,168 downwards.
AGCCTGGCTCGCGACGTTAGTTGTGGGCGGAGAAGCACCGGGCGCCCGCCGCGCGGCGTGGGAAGCGCCGGTGCCCCGGACCATGGCGGGCGTGGCCGGACGGCAGCCGCTGCAGACATATGCCGAGATCCTGGCCCATCCGGTGTTCCAGAAGTCGCGCGAGCCGTTCGTTCCGCCCCCACCCGCGCCGCCACCGCCGATGCCGGTGGCCGCTCCGCCCCCGGTGGCCACTGACCCGGGCCTCCTGGTCGGCGGTGTCATGATCAACGGCGGCACGAGCAAGGCCTATCTGCTCAGCAAGGCGGGAGGGGGCGCAGGCTCCTGGATCAACGAAAACGAGACGTTTCAGGGCTGGCGGGTGACGTCGATCGACGCGTCAGGTGTTCGGATCGAGCAGGCGGGGCGCGCGATCGAATTGCAGCTCTACCCCAAGAATTGAAGAATACAGGCCGCGCTGCGGCCCCTCGAGCCGGAGTAGAAAAGCCTTGTTCGCACAGACGAAAGATCAAGGGCCAATCCGCAGACAGCCGCTCGTAGAGGAGGAGCGCGAATTGTTCGTTCCTGCTTGGCTCGGCTTCTCGGTGCTCTCATATGAGCTAGGTCTCTTACATGTCTTCTCGAAACCGTCGTCCGCCAAGCGATCTTCGGACCATGGCAGTCCCAGAGATCAGAAATGCCAGTCATAGCGGTCCTGTGGATCCTAGGTTTATTGACAACGTTGTCACTGTCGCTGCTCTGGGGCAGCGAGGTGTCGTACCGCCTCGCCCGCAACGATTGTGAACTTGCGAATCTGAGTGCGACTGCAGACGGGGCGCTGGACTACGCCGTGTCGGGATTGTTTGATCAAAAATCTGATCGCCTCTTGCATCCAGGTGTAGGCGAGGTTCGCCTGCTCCATTTCGGCGAAGCCGAGATCCGGATCGTGATCCAGGACGAGCTCGGCAAGATCGACATCAACCAGGCCGACCCTGCCTTGCTTGCCAGTTTGCTGCGGTCGGCAGGGCTAAACGCCGATGCGGCAAATGGGCTTGCAGACAAGATCGTGGACTGGCGAACCGCGAGCGAATTGAAGCATCTTAATGGCGCCAAGGAGTTCGACTATCGCGCGGCGAATAGTCCCCACCGGCCGCGCAACGGTCCGTTTCAGAGCGTCGACGAGCTTCTTCTCGTAATGGACATGACGCCTGCTCTCTTTCAGCGGATCGAACCAGCCGTGACCGTGTATTCCGGAAGCCAGTTCGTTGACCCACGACGTGCCACACCTGAAGCTCTGGCGGCGATGCCCGAGATGATCAGTAAGCAAGGGGCGGCCTCAGATCGCCCGCCTCCATTTCCGATCGGCGCAAACGAAGAGCCAACGTCATCCTTGCGCGGTCGCGCCTTCATGATCTGTATCGAAGTCGAAAAGTCAGGCCAGGTTTCTCGATATCGAGCTGTTATTCGAATGACGGACAATCCGGTACATCCCTATTTCCTTCTCAGCTGGAAGATGACGTAAGCTCGCGACCAGCGCTCTGTCAGAGACGTAGTGTCTGTGGAACACCTTCCTGGCCGTGTCCATTCGTAAGCGTTGTCCAGTTCCCACCCTTCGGCCTCTGATTGATCTGCGATGTCTGTGGTCTGTTGTTGTGGATCGTAGGGCTTAGAATGGATCCTGACGCGTAGTGCTATCATGGAGCCGGCACGTCGCAGGTGTTCACCGGCGGAGGCCCGCCGTCGTTGTTGGAGCGGCGAAACGCGGAGCGGTCGCGCTGGATTTCGACGATCTGAAATGCTTGAATGCTTTCGCCGCAGTTTCCCAAACAAGAATGCGGACGAATCTCCCGGCTCCGCGCATCACCGCCCGTAAGCGGGATCATCCTGCTCCAACGCTAGGACAAGTCTCAAATGAGGGCTTCGTCTCAGCGCATGCCTAACCTGCTCCGTCATTTGTCATCGATTCGGTCGCCGACAAGTATCAACATCATTGGTATGAGCCGGTCCATCCGCTAACCGCCGTATCACTGCAATGTAGTGGTGAGGTCATGATGGCTTTTTCGAGGAATCAGGACCCAGCAATGAGCGCGTCGAGGCAGTCTAACGGCGCCGGTGCTCCCAGGGCGTCAAAGAGCTCTGACGCCGTTGACGACCGGGCCGCTTGACTTACAGCCTGTTCAGGATCCGTCTTGTCAAAGTACTGCTCAACGAGTGCGGGACGTTTTGTTATATAGTCGACGGCGCGCTGCCGCATCTCACTAAAGCGAATTTCAGGCGCCTGGCGCAGAGTTACCGATATCTTCCTGGTCCCACCATTCAAAAAGCTGAATATTCTTCGCCAACGGCTTTCACCCCAAAGATGCTCGAAGCGAATCTCATCAATCCGCCAGATTGTCCCGTCACGATCCAAAACAGTTATCCCGAGATAGCGCTCAAGGACCCGTTCTCTCGGACCCGTCGAGACTTTGAACGCATCGCTGCTATATGGCAGGATCGTTTCTCTTCTCTCATCAAAGAACAGCAAGGTACGTGGCCCACTATCTGCAGTCACATCCGCCTCCCCGGGGTGAAGTGCCCGCTAAAATTGCGCCGATCGTTAGGCTCTTAGACCATCCGGGGCCAGCCACCCAAGCCAGCTCGGGATACTGCGCGAGCGTCGAATTGAGGGACGCGGAGATGGGATTGGTGTTCCAGGGCTGGTTCTTAATCCAATCCGGTACCATCCGTCCTATGCCTTGGTTCCGCTCCAATAGCCAATGATGTCTTACCTGCCCTTCCCCGAGCAGCTGAATGCCTTCCCTGTTCATCCATTTGCGTGTCGCGTCCCAAGTATGACTCCCAAAATCCTTAAATCGGAACGCTCCCTTCTCCAAGGCGCCAGCGAGGCCCCCCCCGACGAGGCTGAGTCCAACCTCTCCGAGGTTAATGCACCGCCAGTTTCCGCCGTTCTCGTAGAGCTGAAGTCCAATATCTGCTGCGGCAAAAGCGAGGCCCCACGCGAATTCTCCCGTCGGATCCGTAAAAGAGACAGGATTCCCGCCAGCGTAAACATAGAGGCTCGGCCCTGCGACGAGCCCAAGCGGATCTGCCTGCGTGTATCTCCCAATCGATGCATCGTAATGCCGATGCCAGTTGTAGTGAAGCCCTGACTCGACGAGAAAATACTGACCCGGATATCGCAGGTTGTTGCTTGCGGTTCCGGTGATCGAGCGGGCCTCACCGTAAGGCCAGTACCATGCGTCCCAAACCACGGTCTGGTTTGCGTCGGTCATCTTGCTCGGGCGATCGAGATGATCAGGATGCACGTACCATTGTTTGGGCGTTGCCGTGTCCAGATCGGCAAAAAGCGCAAGGGGTGTATCATCCAGCCAGACGTATTCCCGCTGCGTCGTGCCGTTCGCGCCAGCCTCGGCCAATAGCCGCCCAGAGCTGTCATAGATATAGTGGGTCGTAGTCGATGGCGTCATATTCTGGGTGGTCCGAACGGCCATCCGCTCGAGCCCGTCATAGACGTAGCTCGCGGTCACCGTCGTGCCGATTGTGAGCTGATCGAGCCGATTACGATTATTATAGCGGTAGTTGTAGGTCGTAGTGCCCCTGACATCAGTGACGATATTGCCGGCTCCGTCATTCGTGACGCTCCGCAGCGTATTCGTGCCCTCAGTGGTGCCGACGTAGAGATTGCTGTTGTAAGGATAGCCTAAAACTCTTGTCGTGGTGGTTGTACCATTTGTAAAGACGTCGCCGGTCCGATTGCCGACCGGGTCCTGCCAATAGGTCTGCGTCCCCCAGTCCCCGTAGACATTCTGGAGCCGATGACTCGGAGTGAAGACATAGTTGTCGGTCCGACCGGCGACATTGTTGTCCCAGACATTGGTGATGTCGAAATCATCGTACCAGTAGGTATAGGCGCGGTTGATGACCGAATTCGATCCCTGCTCGACCACGAAGGTGCTCAAATTGTAGTCCTGCGTGAATGTCTTCCACAGGATTAGGTCATTGCCGTACGAGAGCGACTGCAATGGGCCGAAGGGTTGGTAAGTCACCCACTTAGCGAGCAGCATTTCGGCAGTTGCGGCGCCCGGCTGCTGCGTCACGGTGTTCACGAGCCCCGTTGCACCGCGGTAATAGTTGACGATCCGGCCGGATGGATAGGTGATGCGGGTCAGATTGCCGTCGAGATCATAGGCATAGCCAACGAGGTAGACGATCCCGGCTGTTGTCTTCTTCTCCTGAATGGCCTGTCCCAGCGAATTGAAGGTCCACTCGATGCTCCCGGAGGCGTCGTCGATCCGTGTCAGGCGCCCAACGCCCTTGTTTCCGCCAGATGTCCCATCCCAGGAAAATGTGACGTTCTCCCCCGGTGCAGCCGGATATTGCTTGCTCAACAAGCGCCCTGCTGCGTCATAGGTCAGATTGGTAACGACGCCACGCCCGTCAGTCATTTGCGTCGGTCGGCCGGCGGCATCGTAGACATAGGTGGTCGTGCCCGTATCGGGGCTCGTTCGCTGGATTACTTCGCCGAAGCCGTTCCGCACGAAAGTGGTGTTGAGAGAGCGGGGATCGCTATAGCTCGTTACTTCATCTCTGCCGTCGAGGGTGACCGTCTCGCTGTTGCCCTCCTCGTCTTTCGAATTGATCAACCTGTTCAGCGAATCGAATGACCAGCCGAAAACATTCGAGCGCGGGTCGGTGATCGAGACGCGATTATTGGTCTTGTCGTAGCCGTGAACCCAAGTCTGGTTTGAAGCCCCGATGAACTTCAACAGTCGGCCGAGTTCGTCGAATACGGCCGTCTGCGCCAACTGGATGGTTCCGTCAGATCCCTTGATCTGCCGCGCTGTGACGTTGCCCATCGCATCGCGCGTCAGTGAGATGGATGCGCCAGTATTATCCTGGATCTGAACCACCCGCCGCGCATCATCATAGGTATAAGACAGATAGGCGCCGTTCGCGCGCGTCACTCTGGTGACATCGCCAACTGCATTGTATGTCAGCGACATCGTCGCGGCCAATCCCGACGGGTCGACGGTGACAGTCAGTAGTCGGCCGAGCGCGTCGTAGGTAAGGCTGGTGGTGACGCCGTTGGGATCGGTGACGAGCGTCGGCTGTCCGCGGTAATTGACCGAGTTGATGATCGTGACCTGTCCGATCTCGTTTGTGTAGGAGGCAGGATAGCCGTTGGCATCGTACGAGAAAGAGACCGTATCGCCTGGGCCGGGGAGGGGGCCGTCAACGCTCGACAGCAGCGTCCCGGTATAGTTGAACGTCCAGGTCCGCGTCTGTCCATTGGTCGAATATGGCGCCGTCTGCGACGTCGTGTCGGTCTGGGTCACTTGCGACAGCTGACCGGCCGTGCTCCAGGTGTATGTCGTGGTCAGGCCAGGTTCGACCTGTTGCGCGACCACATTAAAGGTGTTGTCGTACACGAAACCCGTGGTAGTCGCCGCTGCGGTGCCGCTTCCGCGTACGATCGAGGTCGGGCGTCCGTAAGAATCCCTCGTATAGGCTGTGACGCGTCCCTCGTCATCGGCGACCTGACTGACCTGCCCAAGCGTATTGTAGCTGACGGATCGGGCCGAAGCGGGGCAATTGGTGGTCGCCTGGCCGGCCACTCCTGCTGACTTCATCGTTCCCTCTCGCTTTGCAAACGAGTAGGTAGCCTGCTTTCCAAGAGCATTGGTGACCGTACGGGTCAGGGCAGCATCGTCATAAACAACCGTGGTCAGGTCCGCGCCACCCGCGTGCGAGCTGGAGATCGGTCGCCCATCCGGATCGTATGTCCAAGTTGCGTAACGTACGCCTCGGGCGTCAGTCACTCCGGTGAGAAGGTCCGGAAAGGTCGTGTTCTCGTAGTGATACGTCGTCACATCGATCTGCTGCCATACTCCGTCGTTCTTTTCCGACCTCGTGACAGTCGTCAGGTTGCCGTTCGTATATCCGTAGTCGATCTTGAAGTATTCAGTGGGTCCCGTGCTCTGCGCATAGGTGTAAAATGTTGCGGTCGAGACATGGAGAGGGGTTCCCGAGGCGCTCGTCTCGTAGCGAAAATCGATATGCCTCGAATCGGCGAATCCTATGGAGTCGATTCGCGTGGGATGTACGGCTGTGTTGGCGATGATACCCTTGCTGACGCCGTTCCTTTCCGTGATCGATTGGGGCCAATAGGTATTCCCGCTCTGTATGAAAATGACCGTTCGATCATTCTCGTCCTTGAACGAGAAGAGCTTCGTGCCGCCATTATCGAAACTCGTCAGCGATACTTTCGAGTCGCTATAGGCGCTCGCGTAGACCCCCGGCGTCGGCTGGTTGAAATCGTATTCGATGCCGTCTGGCGAGAACACGGCAACGGTGCTGCCAACGAGTATCTCGTACTCGAAGTCGAAGTGCCACCGTGCCGTGCCTAGCCGTTGTCCCGGCGTTCCGCGGCTTCGATAGTGGCGTACAAGCCCGAGCGGGCGCGCTCCTCCCGACACGAAGTCGACGGCATCCTCAGACTTCGAAGATCCCGAGAGTGAGATCGGATTGCCAACGCTCGGATCAGTTGTGCACGGATCGGGGTTGTTCTGCGGCGCGGGTGCGTGGCTGTTCGGGGGGCCGCGGCTCGGATCCTTTGTGCACACTCCTCTCTGCAGTGCGTAGCCGGAGACGCAGTCGGGCGACGTGATGTTGATCTCGTACGCCACTCGGGTGGCGTCGGCAACGTAGCATATAAGGCTGCCGTTCGGGCGAACTTCGACGCCGTTGAATTTCAACGGCAAATGAACGTCATAATCATAAAAGCCGATGATGATATATTGCGGGTACAAAGCTGCGAGCTGACAAGCGGCAGCTGGCTCGGTGACGTACTGGGTAGTCAGAGGGATATTGTTGACGACGATCGGATATCCTAATTGCGGGTTTGCATCGGCTGCGGTTGTGGCGCACGCGAGAATGAAACAGGCTCGTCCCAGGCAACGAAAATGACGCGCCGCCCCAAGAAGCATCTGGAAAATTGGAGCAAGAACCTTCAAGCCAAAAGTACAGCCAGAATCGGTATTTCTAATCCAAGAGGATACGAAATATTGGATTGTAGAGTGCTCGATCGCTCTTTGTCCCGTCGCTCCGATCGCTGACGACATCTCATGCCCCTCGCCTGCTTCCCCGTAGATTTACGGGGGGCATAAGATAGAAGTCGCATTATACCTTCAACGGTGGTGCGGCTTTATCAACAACTTTAGGGTGAGCCGCTAGAATTGGTCTGAATGATTGCAGGAGCTATCGCCGAAAGTTGGTGACGGCGGGAGTCCGAAGGCGGCATCGGAAGGCTGCGGGGCCAAAGGCTTGAGCGGATCATTGAGACCAGGCCGAGGGAAGGTGTGATTTCGCGGGGGGAGTTGGTGGTGCAGCAGGCTGCGGGGGCGCTCGGTTTCTGAGTTCATCGTGCTGGGGTGGCTGACCCTGTCGATACTTTTGGTTGTGTGGCTACAGTTGTTCAAGTCGCGAGTCCTAACCCTTGAGGAGGCAAGGCCCTCGTGATCAAGTCGATCAAAGAGTCGTCGATGGATCAGGAGGACGCAGATCGCTTGGGGGTGCAGGTTCGCAGGGTCAAATCGGTTCACCGCATGGCCCAAGCCGTCGCTGAGGCACGCGGTTGAAAGCAGGCCGGCCTGCGACATACCTCGACCGCCGTGTGAGTAAGGTCCGGCCGACGTTCTGATACGATGCCCGGACGCTCTGTATCAGCTTGGTGCTGTCCACCAGCGACGCAATGAGCTCCCTGGTTATTTCGCGCAGGCGCGGCAGATCGTTGTCATAGGCGTCGATATCGAATCCGTCAGCCCGGGATTTCCCTGCACTGAGGCGCTCGCTAAATCGGAGACGTGGGCATGTTTCAGTTTCAGGACGAGAACTATCGAGGGTTCCTGACGGTTATCATCATCTCGTACGCCAATGCTTCGCTTGGACGCGAGGCGGTGGCGCCGAAACGTTGCAGGACGTCCGAACGAGGAAATGTCTCAATTTCTAGCAGATTGGGCGGCTCGGAAGCCGATGCCGACCGTCTTCAAGCTGCAGTGGGATCGCATTCCAAAGGTCTGCAAGGGCATAGGCGCCGGCGTGGGGACGCTGAGTTGGGAAGCGGCGGGGGCGATTGCTCATGCAGGTAATCAGAGCTCTTCTCGCCTGGCTATCTGGGGCTAATTCGCGCCTATCGTCGCTTGAGAAGCAGGTTCTCGATTGTGTGCGAGCGCGGCTGGATGATCAAATTCGAGATTTGTGGGATCGTCAGGTTCAGGCTATCAACAAGGTCCAACGGCTGCCAAACGGCGTTGAGGTGGACTTCTACAGGATGTCAAACGGACGACCGAGCTTCGACGGAAGTATCGCATTCCCCAACAAGAGAGAGGTAGCTTTGGCTACGGTGAGCATCGAGATGAACGGCCTGGGGACGTTGGATGCAACCGTCTGGTCCGTCAATGGGTTCATGTTCTCGATCGAGTATAAGGGAAGCGTTGGTGACTTTGAGGAAGCAGCCGCCGGTATGGACCCCCTGCCTGGGTTCAGGATCAGCTGTGGTTTGACTGCCGATCTGTCAGCTGCCTGAAGAGTGTCGGGCAGGATGTCATCATCGGAGTGCGATTGTTATACGAGCCGTTGAGTAGCCAACAGTGTTGACGGATACGCTGACCGAATGGTCGATGTTGTAACCGAGAATGGCAGCTGCGCATCGGCGCCACAGAGGATGACCAAAGCGCCATGCAGCAAGCACTCCACTGCTCCAGTGGCGGGTGCACGATCGACCCTCAGCTCTATTCCCGAAACTGACGACGTTCTAAGCTTGATGGTTCAAACGCCCAGGGCTGGCAGAATCCCCCCTGCGGGTGCCCAGATGTATACGAATCAAACGAGCCATCGACTTTCCTGCGCAGCAAGGGTGACGAGCAGCCCAAAAGCCAGAAATGGTCCAAACGGGACCGCGCTCCTCCGTGTGACGGAGTAGCCAGCCGCATGTAGGGTGGCGACTACCGCGAGCGCCGATAGTGAGGCGGACAACAACTGGAGAGGGATGCCGACCATACCAACCCAAAAAGTCGACGCAGTCAGTAGCTTCACGTCGCCTAGTCCCAGGCCCTGCTGCCTTCGGATGACGAAATAGAGCCAGCGTAGGAGCCAGACGGCAGCAGCGACGATCATTGCCTGGAGAATTGTTTCGACGACGGCAGGCAATCCGCCCAGGGCAGCTGCCCGAAACGCCCCAATTAGGGCGATCGTCGCATTCAGCGCGTTGGGTATTGTTCTGCGCTTGAAATCGATCCAAGCCAGCAAAACCAAAAGGCCTGGTAGGAAGATCAGACAAGCCGTAGCTACCCCAAGTCCGGTCATCGCGTACTAATGAGCTGCGCGCGGGGATAGTGCTGGATGCAGTCGAATCCGAATCCCCACAGTGCACATTTGATTGCGAAAATCACCTTCTCGCCCCGCGCGTGAAGCAGGCGATCGATATTGCCCACAAAATCTCCGCGTTCGAGTGCTCTATTACCCTGAGTAAACACTCAAGCTATTCCCTCATTTCAAGTGTCAATGCGGGAAGTCACGACTTCGCTTCTGGCCGATGTTTTGGTCGTGTTCTCCGTCAGAGTCGGGAGGCAGGCCAGCGGCTTGCCGAACATCGCCCCCAGCTCGGCTCGCGTGATTCGCGGCGAGACCCCGCCCTACTCGCGGCGGTAATCGTCCTCGATGCGGATGATGTCGTCCTCGCCGAGATAGGACCCGGTCTGGACCTCGATGAGTTCCAGCAGGATCTTGCCCGGGTTTTCCAGCCGGTGCACCGCGCCCATCGGAATGTAGATCGATTCGTTCTCGTGCACGGTCTTGACCGTCTCGTTGATGGTGACCCGCGCCGCGCCGCGCACTACGATCCAGTGCTCGGAGCGGTGATAGTGCTTCTGCAGCGACAGCCGCTGGCCGGGCTTGACGATGATGCGCTTGACCTGGTGACGCTCGCCATTGTCGACCGACTGATAGCTGCCCCAGGGCCGGTGCACCTTGATGTGCGCCTCGGTCACTTCGGGCGCGACGGTCTTGAGCTTGGCGACCAGCCGCTTCAATCCGTTGGCATCGCGCTGGCGCGAGACCAGCACTGCATCCTGCGCCGCCACCACGACGAGGTCGTCGACGCCCTCGAGCGCGACCAGCGCCTTGTCGGTGACCACATTGCAGTTGCGGGAATCCTCGAACACGGCCGTGCCGCGCGCGGCATTGCCCTGCCCGTCCTTGTCGGACAGTTCCCAGACCGCATGCCAGGAGCCGACGTCGGACCAGCCGCACGACACTGGGGCCACGGCCGTCCGCTCGGTCTTCTCCATCACAGCATAGTCGATCGAGATCGGCTTGGCCGCGGCGAAGGCGTCGGAGTCGAGGATGATGAAGCTGAGGTCGCGGCCGGCCTTGGCAACCGCGTCGGTCACCGTCTGCACGCTGGCGGCATCGTATTTGCGGTATTCGTCGAGCAGCACCGACGCGCGGAACATGAAGTTGCCGCTGTTCCAGAGATAGCCCTCGCGAATGTAGCGCTCGGCGGTCGGCTGATCCGGCTTCTCGACGAATTTTGCGACCGCCCGCACTTCCCCGGATACCGGTGCACCCGGGCTGATATAGCCGTATTCGGTGGCCGCGCGCTCCGGATTGACGCCGAAGGTGACGATGCGGCCGGCCTCGGCGGCAGCGAGCCCCTGGCGGCACGCCGCGAGAAAAGCGGGGGTGTCGCGGACGACGTGATCGGCCGCGAGTGCCAGCACGACAGCGTCCTGATGGCGCGACTGGGCGAAGGCCGCTCCGGCGGCGATGGCCGGGCCTGAATCACGCCGCATGGGCTCCAGCAAAACGTCTGCCTCGATGCCGATCTCGGCCAGTTGCTCCAGCACCATAAAGCGATAGGCCAGATTGGTGATGATGATCGGCCGCTCGAAGAGATCGGCATCGGAGACGCGCAGCAGCGTGTCCTGGAACGTGGAACGGGCGCCGAACAGCGGCAGGAACTGCTTCGGCCTGACCTCGCGCGAGGCCGGCCAGAGCCGGGTCCCGGCGCCGCCGCACATGATGAGAGGAATGATGCGTCCGGTCATGAAATCAACCCGTCAAATCCGATGGTAGTCGCGGTACCATTTTGCAAAACGTCCGATGCCGTCGGCGATCGATGTCGCCGGCCGGAAGCCGATGTCGCGCTCAAGATCGCCGACATCAGCATAGTTCGTCTCGACGTCTCCGGCTGCATCGGCAACATCTTCATGATGGGCGGACGGCCGAACTCCTTCTCAAGCACCTTCCCGAGGGCACGCGTGGCCGGGAGCATCGAGCCCAGATCGGCTTGGTGGGCACTGTCAATCGGAACGGTGACGAAGACGCAAGCAGCCGCGACCGTTTCGCTCGGATCGGTGGTGAAGTGCAAGTCCGGCCGATTCAGAGTGGCCGACGGGATCTCATAGCTGCTGTCCCTGCCGTCTTCTAGCTCGGCCATTTGTACGACGTCGATGTCAAATCCGATCGCCGGGTGGCCGGCTTGCACGAACGCTGCCGCGATCGGCGAGCCGGCATAAGCACCGCCTATCGCTGCGATCGTCAGTCCATGGGACATAAACTGGTGTTCCGGTTGTTTGCGAGGCCATTGACGGCACCCCGCGGCTGTTTAGCCGCTGGGGCGTCAGTACCGCAAGGGGGCGGTCTCCGCCGCGGCATCGCCTAAAGTCCGGCCCGCTAGGAGGGGAGTTGCGCGTCGCGACTCGACTTCGGAACCTTAAGAGCCAAAGTCGCCCTCGTGTGGGTGCATTCTGACTCCCCTCTTTGGATCGCGGCTCGCTCGCGTCTTTTTGGGCCAATGAGCTCGAATTCGCAGGACGCATCATGGCCAGCGCGAGAACATTCTCTCGGCGCGTACTGGCGGGGGCCTTCATCGATCAGCCAGCGGAGATTCTCCACGTAGCTCAGGCCAGAGCGGGGGGGTAAACTGTGGCGGAGGAGAGATGATCGTCGGGTACACTGGCAGGTACACGATGCCTTTGGCGCGCGAAAAACATCATATTAATCATGCTGATAGAGAAATTTTCGATTCCGCCCCTGGGCACCATGTCTCAAATCAGGCTTTGATCTTCCTCGGTTTTTTCCCCTTTTACTCCCACTTTCTTCAACCGGGCCCAAAAGTGGGAGACTATTGTTCGCGGTTTGATCGAGGGACAGGAGCGGTATCGCGCTCGCGGCGAGACGTTGTTGGTTGGCCCTCTTGGTATAGTGCGCGGCCTCCTTCATCGCCTGCCATCCGAAGATCGCCATCAGCTGCTTCTCGGCCGCGCCGTTCTCGGCCGCAACGCATGCGCCAGCCTTTCCCAGGCCATGTGCCGAACAATGATTTAATCCGGCCCGGTCGCACCAATCGCGGAACTTTGTTGCCGAAACCATTGCCGGTGAATGGGCGGCCGAACTCTGTAACCAGAAACGTCAGATCGCCACATGGCGACGCGTCGATTGCAGATTGCAACCAGGGCATAATCGGGATCGACAGGGTTACGGGCTTGGTCTTCCGGTTTTTCACCTGCGTAAACGTAAGCCAACCATTCTTGATGTGTTGTCGGCCAAATTTAACGACGTCCGATCTTCGCTGACCGGTGAACAGCAATAGCGCGAGTGCGAGATGCGCCTTGGTGCCGATTGGATGCTTCTTGGCATATTGCAGCACTTCAGCAATCGTCCAAGTGTGGAAGCCCTGCGATCCGGTCTTCATGTACGGCACATCCCGGGCCGGATTTCGCTCGGCGCCGGGATGCTCCGCCGCGATTGCATACTTGACGACTTGGCGCAGCGCCTTGATGTGACCGTTGGCAGCCTCGGGAAATTCCGCTTTGCGATCGCGCAGCGCGCGCACCTTGCTGCTCGGCATCGAGGCGTAGGGCAAGGAACCGATCAAATTTGAATTCTCGTCCGAGACCGGTTCGCTACACAAATTATCGAGAATGCCGCGTCGGGCTGACTTGATGCTGGTGTCGAGTCTCGTGAATTCCGCCGAGGCGTAGTATTGCTCAATCAGCCATCGCAGCGACCCATTCTTCGCGCGCGAGCCCTGCAGTTGTTCGGTCTCTCTGGGCTCGATCTTGCCATTCAGAGCGGCCTGGTACTCTCTCCCGAATTCGTCGGTACCTGGCACGGCACGAAGACGGATCTTGGGTCCTCGATTGCGCTGGAAATACCGGAGCACATTACCGTGTCGATCCATGTCCTCGTATACGTACTTGATACGCAGAGTGGTCATTGCGAGTCCATTTAATCACGCGGCAACTTCATCCCATGGATTGGTGCTCTTTCGCGCCGGCGAGATCAGCATTCGTGTCGAAGCCGTTCCGGAGCACGGCATGGCGACTATTTGGGACGCCGACGTCCTGATCTGAGCTGCTTCGCAAATCGTTGAAGCTCGCGATGGCGGACTGAAGACGTCCCGTCTGATGGCGGCAACGCCCTACGAAATCCTGACCTTCGTCGGCCGCGGCACCAGACCGCTGATGCCAGCGTGATTTGTTTGCACGACTAACGACTCTTTAGTCGCTCTCAGAGCAAGTCTCTCTCATGAAACCCAGAGTTGGCGTTTACCTCTCCGAGGGCATGGCTGCGCGGTTGGCAGAAGCGGCCAAAAAATCCCCGTGCCACTCGTTCTCTGGTTTCCCGGGGATCGCGTCCCGCTCCTGAACGGCTTGATGGTGATGCTAGGCGCGCTGGGTGCGGTCACGGCGACATTGCCGGCCGACCTGTTGCTGAAGTGGATTGGTTGGCGTGAACTATTTGGTCTGCTCGCTGGGCTGACTGTCGCCAGTGCGGTCACGATTTATCTGATCGTGCCCGACAGGACTGCAGTTCCGGGCGGCGCGATCGCAGCCGGTTTGAAGGAGGTCTATGCCGATCCGCGATTCTGGCGCGTTGCGCCGCTCTCGGCATCCTGCATTGGAACGGCCTGGGCTCTCCAACGGCTCTGGGCGGCGCAGTGGCTCAAGGACGTTGAGGGCCTCGATCGCGCCGGCGTGGTATTTCATTTGTTTGCGATGGCGGTCGCGCTCAGCCTGGGTGCCATTCTTCTTGGGGGCGCTGCCGATCGGCTGCGAAGGCGCGGTGTTGGACCGGAGGTGCTCCTGGGGCTTGTTGCGGCTGTCTTTATTGCAACTCAGTTCGCATTGATCTGCGCTTGCCCTTGCCGTCATATTTGCAGTGGGCCGTTGTAGCGGCCGTCGGCGCGGCTACGGTGCTGAGCTTCGCGACTCTGGCCGAGTATTTCCCGAAACAGCTCCCCGGAAGGGCCAACGGCGCGCTGAATCTGTTCCACATTGCCGCGGCCTTCGTTGTGCAATACGCGACCGGCGTTGTACTTCAGTATTGGACACCTCAAGCGGGACACTATCCCGAAATCGCTTATCGGACAGCCTTTGCTCTCAATCTCGCGCTCCAGGTCGTGGCTTGGATCTGGTTCATGTCTCCGCGCGTCAAAGCCGACTCGCGACAAAGGCGCGCGAGCGCCGTGCTCGAATTAGAGACCCGGAAGGCGATAGTCCGATAACCATACGCGACGATGTAGATACGAGACCGGAGCACAAGGAACTCTCCCTGATCACACTGGTGGAGGTGATCAAAATCGTTAGAAGCACAGGGCGCTCGAGGTGCTTCGCCCTATTGCGCAGGGACGTCCCTCTTCGGTCGAGCCGCCCGGGACAGGAGCAGCGCAAGCGGACCCATGAGAATCCCGACGGCCAGCATCATAAAGGCAAGCCGCCACCCGCCGGCGCTCTGGGGTCCTCCCGCCGCGTCGAGGGCCACGCCCGTGCCCCAGGCTCCGAGGGCCGACAACCCGAAGCCCACAGTGGAGTGCAGCGCCAACGTGGCTCCCCGATAATTGGGGTCGGCCGCTGCGCTCATTCCCGCGGTCAACGCTCCAGAGTCGGCAGGGACCGTTACGCCGTAGATCAGCAGCAGCAGCACCAGCGCCCAGGCCGGGGCGGTTACGTTGAAGGCGATGATGGTCGCCACGCAGGCGGACGTGATCATCACCGCGATAATCGCACGGTGCCGCCCGAACTTCAGCGCGGCTTCGTTGCCCAAAATGCTGGCGGGCATCGAGATGATTGCAAAGAAGAAGCTCACTACGACTGGCGACAGCCATGATGGCGCGTCCTGGTGCGCAACCACGAACGTCCAGAAACCTACGAGCCAGGTACGGATGCCGTAGAGTTCGAAACAGTGGGCACCGTAGCCGAAAATGTAGCCGAGTGCCTCTCGGTTGGCGAACACCGGCTTGAAGTTCAAAAGACGCCCCGTCTTGGACGCCGGTCGGCGAGCTACCATCAGCGCGCACGCCATCACCATTGCAATGGGTCCGATTCCGGTGATCACGAACGCAGCAGGCCAGCCCCATTTGTCCGCCGTCACCTGCGCCACCAGAAAAGAGATGCCCACCCCGAACGAGAAGCTCGATGTGTACAGCGTGACCGCACGCGAACTGTCTCCTGCCGGGAGCCGGTCGGTGAGCGCCTTCAGGCCCGGCATGTACGCCCCCGCAAAGCCGAGTCCGGCGATCGACCAGATGATTGTGCCCGACCAGAATCCTTGCGCAAACAAGCCGAAGGCGATGGTCGCAAGTCCGCTCACGACCGATCCGCAGAGGAGCACCAAGCGCGCGTCGATACGGTCCGTCAGCGTCGTCAGTAGGGGCACCGCGAGCATGTAGCCGAAGGCGTAGCCGCTTGCCATCAAGCCGCCTTCGGCGGCACTGAGCCCCCATGCCGGCATCAGGTGTTGAGCCAGATTTGCCGAAAGGGTCACGTGCGGCAGCAGGTTGCCCACCTGTCCAAGACACATCACCGCGATCAGCGGCCGGCCGGTCAAGTTGCGGATGCTCGCCTCCCCTCGAGTTTGTGGGCATTCATGCGGTTCGCCCAGGCTGCAGGAGCAGCAGCGCGACGAAGGCAGACAGCGATGCGAGAGCGCTGACCCAAAGCGCGACGCTACCGACATGTTCCACCATGAGCCCCATCGCGAGCGGTGCGACGGCTCCCGTTGCCCGTGCCGGAAGCGAAATCATGCCGACCCGTCTCCCGAAGCCGGCGGGTCCGAACAGAGCCAGCGGCAGCGTGCCGCGCGCGATGGTGATGATCCCGTTGCCAGCGCCGTACAGGACCGCATAGGCAGACGCGAACAGAGGACCTCCCAGGATCAGCGTAATGACGCCGATGGGATTCATCAGTGTAGCAAGTCTCGCCGAGAGCAGCGGGTGGAAGCGACCGAGCCAACCCGCTTCGAGAAGCCGGGCACCAACTTGGGCGGGCCCCACCAACGTTCCTGCGAACAACGCGGCAGCCGGTGAGGCACCCAGGGACACCAGCATCGTCGGCAGGATGGCCGAAAACCCCGAGCTGACGAACCCGACGGCGGCGAACAAGTAGGCCAGCACCACGATCGCGAACGTTTCGCTTTCACGCGAGGGGAGTTGAGGATGATCCACCGTCCCGGCTTCCTGTCGTAGGGGCGCGGCACGCGGCAAGTAGAGATTGAGAGGAAGCGCCAGGACCAAATGGATCAGCACCCAAGCCTGGCACGCCACTCGCCAGCCGTATTGGGCATCCAGCCACGTCGACAAGGGCCAGCCGACGGTGCTGGCAAACCCGGCGATCAGCGTGATGCCGGTGATGGAGCGTCGCGCCTTGCTGCCGTAGATGCGCGCGAGCGTTGCGAACGCCGCCTCGTAGAGGCCCATTCCCATGCCGATCCCGAGCAGCACCCAGGATACGACCAGGAGTGCTGGCCCCTCTGCGATCGAGAGCACGAACAAGCCGCCCGACAGAACAAGGTTCGAGGCCGCGAGCAGGCCTCGGCCTCCGAACGTGTCGATGGCATGCCCCACCCGTGGCCCCAGAAGTCCCGCGATCACGAGGGCGCCCGAGAGCGCCGCGAAGACATGGGTGGGTGCAAGACCCAAATCCCGCGCGATTGGCGCAGCGAGGATGGCCGGAAGGTAATAGCTCGAGGCCCACGCAATGGTTTGCGTGGTGCCGAGTGCAACGACGACCGCGACCGGACCTGCAGCCTGGCCCGCAGGAATTCGATTCATGAGCACCCGCACCCCGAAGCTCCCGTCTTCTTGGCCGCCTCGTCGGCGCCGCAACAGGCCGATGCATCCTCCTTGGGAGGGCCGCCGCAGCAGGCCGTCGCGAGCGTGGCCGCCGCGACGCTTCCACGCGTGCAGACGCCGGTCTCCGGCAGCACGAGCTCGACCCTCGCCGCGGCGGCCTTGTCGCCCGCAAGGTCGGCTGCGATCGAGCGGACCTGTTCGTAGCCGGTCATCATGAGGAAGGTGGGGGCGCGGCCGTAGGACTTCATGCCGGCCACGTAGAAACCGGGCTCGTCGTGTGCGAGTTCGCGCGCACCATGGGGGCGTACCGTTCCGCAGCTATGCTCGTTCGGATCGATGAGGGGAGCGAGAGCGACGGGCGCCTCGATGGCCGGATCGAGTTTTAGGCGCAGTTCGGACAGGAACGACAGGTCGGGACGGAAGCCCGTCGAGACGATCAGTTCATCGGCGACCACGCTGCGCGCCCCGCAGCACGCGCCGGTCGCGATCCGTAGCCGGCCTTCAACTTCCGAGATATGCGTGACGCCGAATTCGGCTTCGACCCGGACCTTGCCGGAGGCGACGAGCGCGGCGAAGGCGGCGCCTAGCTCGCCGCGTGCCGCGAGCTTGTCGTTGCGGCCGCCGCCGAACGCCTTCGCAGGGTCGGCGCCGCGCAAGAGCCAGACCGGCTCAGTGCCAGGTGCCTTTTCGGCGAGGTGGGCGAGGTCGATGAGCGTACCGACGGCCGAATGGCCGGCGCCGAGGACGGCGACCGCCTTCCCAGCGTATCTGGCTCGCTCGGCGCCGCGGACGTCCGGCATGCCGTAGGTGATCTTGCCCCCGTACTCCCGTTCTCCGAGGGCGGGCAGACCGTTTGCGCCCGCGGGATTGGGAGAGAACCAGGTGCCAGACACGTCGATGACGGCATCAGCCCGCAGCACCTCGGGCCCCTTGCCGTTCTGATAGCGGATCTCGAAAGGAGCGCCCTCGCGACCCTTGGTCTTGGCCTTGTCGAATCCGACCCGGCTGATCGCGGTCACGCGGCTCGAGGTGCGTATCGACTCGCGGAGCGCGGTTTTCGTCGCCAACGGCTCCAGGTAGCGGTCGATGAGCTCGCCGCCGGTGGGGTAGGATTGAGGGTCCGGAGAGTTCCATCCGGTCGGCGTGAGCAGACGCCGCGCGGCCTTGTCCACGTTGTACTCCCAGGGCGAAAAGAGCTGGACATGCTGCCACTGGCGAACGGCATGTGCCGCTTCGGGTCCGGCCTCGAGCACGATCGGCTCCATTCCGCGCTCGAGAACGTGCGCAGCCGCGGCGAGACCGACGGGGCCTGCCCCCACGATCGCCACCTTCTTCTTCTCCGTCATGATCGTCTCCTATCCTTCTAGAATTATCGAATATTGATCGACCAGAAATCAAGCCGCCGGCTTCTTGCTCCGGCACTCCACTTCGTCGGCGCAGCACTCGGCCGCCATGAAGTCGACCAACCCGCGCATGATCTCGTAGTTGGCGTGGCAAACGAGCGTGGTGGATTCGCGGACCTGCGTGATCAGGCCGACGGAGACCAGCGTCTTGATGTGATGCGACAGCGTGGACGCAGGAATCTTGAGCTTTTCCTGGAGCCGGCCAACCGGCAGACCGGCCCTGCCGGCTCTCACGAGGGCCCGATAGATCTGGAGCCTGGTCCGGTTTCCAAGCGCTTCCAGGCGCGCTGCGACGTCTTCGATCTTCATGTGGCAAATATGCGCCGGCGCGCAGGAAGAGTCAATTATATTTCTAGAAATGTCGAAATAGCGCGTGCTCTGGTTCTCTCAGGCATACCAGGCGAAGAAGCGATCGAGAACTTGACGGCCATTCGCCTCGAAGCACCGCCCGTGACTCACGACTATATGCTCGGGGTCCCAAGACAAGACTCTGTCAATTGCGGCTCGGGCTCTTCTTCGGTGCAACAAGAGTGGCAAGCGCATTCCGAAAAAGATCTGGCCATTGGGATGGTACATTCCCGTGAGGTGCGCAGCCGAGCGCCAGGGCTCGCTAATCTTGTCCAGCTCAAGGTTGATGATCGTATCGGTGAGAATGAGCGTTCTGGACGCCCTGTGAAAGAAGACGATTTCTCCGAAAATGCCTCCTGGGATGGCAGTTTGGTCGATTTCACCTCCCCACGCCGGCGGCGGCGTCGACGTAAGCTCATCATCGAACCGCACGTCAATTCCTCGCGCCCGTGCGCGTCGGCGTGCGCCCGGAGACCCCCACGTAGTGGCATCGGGGAATGCTCGCGACCACTCCCCGATGTGAGCATAGTGAAATTGGTTTGGTGATACGAGATGGCTGATCGAACCGATCGATCGTAGGTGGCGCGCGAGTTCGAGATCGAGCGCGATGGGTGAATGGAGGAATAGTTCACCATTCTGAAGCTGCACGACGGTCATGCGCGTCGAAAACGGCAGTGGCAGCGTCACGCCAGCCATCGTCAGGTACTCGAATGGCCCGTCGACGACCCCGATTCCTGGCGCGAAGGGCTTGTATTCGTTAATCGGGTCGTACAGCGATGGAGTACGCGACATGGCGGTCTGCCGGGCGTTCCGGGCCGCCGATTATAGCCCTCTCGCCTTTCAAGACCTAGAGCCGGCGCAGGTTTAGCGGGGCGGCATCGATTGCACCTCTATCCGGCGGGTTCAGCGTGCATGCTCTGCTCCCGGTGTTGTGGATTGCGATGGATCGCGTCGAACCAGGCAAGAACGGCCTCGGCCGAACAGGGGAGCTCAGCTCCCAAGCCGCCGTGAAACTGGCGCCAGCGTTCCACGTAGGGCTCCCGCACCGCTGTCAGGAGCGGGGTTCCCGCGCAGACGATGTCCGCGCAGGAAGCGAGCAGCTCGTGTCCTGCGGCCTCGGCTCTGCCAAACCGACTGATGACGACGAGATCCACTGCATCCCTGATCGCGGATTCTATGCAATGCGCCATCGAGAGCTGGGCCTGTTCGTCCAGCTTGCAGCCGCGAGATTCGCTTCCGCGATCCTGGATGATCCTCGCCCGCTCCCCGGTGCGAAGGTCCAACAGGTCGAGCATCCGGCATTTTGCCGAGCCCGGCACTATGTTGACCTCGGCTGACCGGCAGCGACATGACCGAGATCAATACACTTGATCGGGGCCGGGCGGCTCCCGCCGCCCGGTCCTCGTCTCTACGCCTTGTAGTGCGGCGATTTGAACGACAGTCGCTTGGTGGTCTCGGGAGCCGAAGCGATCTTGCGGATGTCCGCCCACGTCTGCTTGTAGTTGGGAATGATGAGCTCGTTCACTCCGGCGTTGACGACGTTGCCCTGCACGCCGGTCGGGAACCCAAAGAGCATAAACGTTTGCTTTGGCTTCGCCGACGGCGTTGGCTGGACCATCGCTTGGGTCGAACCGGCATCATTATAGACCTCGACCAGATCGCCTTCGCCCAGGCCGAGCTCCTTCATGTCGTTCGGGTTCATCTCGATGAAGGGGTACGGCGTCCGGTCCATGACGAAGTCGTTCTGGGCATCCATGAACGCATTCTGCCAAACGAGGTTGGTCCGTCCGTTGTTGACCAGGAACTTGTACTTGGCCTTCTGCTCGGCCTTGCCCGCGGCCTGAAGCCCGCGCCAGGGCGCGGCCATGAAGAATGCCTTGCCGTCCTTGGTCGAGAACTTTCCGTCCGTGTACAGTCGCTTGGTTCCCTGGATCTTGTTGTCGGCGAAGCCGACAGATGGCTCCTGGAAGCCGTTCGTGCCCATCGCGCGGAGGCGCGCATACGTGACGTTCTCGCCGCCTTTCTCGTGCTTGCGGTAGCCGTCGTTGAAGGCGTCTTCCTCCGTCTTCCAATCGAACCCTTTGAACTGATCGGCGTAGGAGGCATTGCCCTGCTCGCGCAGCACGCGCTCCATCGTGTTCGCAAACCGGGCGGCGATGAGGCAGTCCGGCATCGCGTTGCCGGGCGGATCCATGTAGCGCTCGGTCAGCCGCATTCGTCGTTCGCCGTTCATGGATGTCAGGTTCATCTCGCCGGAGATGGCTGCAGGCAACCAGACGTGGGAGGCTTGTCCGATCTGGGTCGGCACGATGTCGACGTCGACCGAGAACAGGCCGCCCTGCCGGATCGCGACCATGATGGCGTCGACCATGGCCTTGCGGTCGCCCCAGGGCACGGTGTTCATGGCGTCCTTCACCATGTCCGTCCGGCGCTTGTACACCTGCTTGAACTTGAACGCGTTGAGCGTCGTCTTGTAGTGGTCGCAGGCCCAGATGTGATGGATGCCGCCGCGCCCCTCGATGAGGAGCTTGTCGACGTAGGCGGCCGGCCGCCCGACATGGGCGTCGGATGGACGCGAGTAGCCTTCCTGGTGGCCGCCCAGGCGCACGACTCCGCCGCCCGGCCGGCCGACGTTGCCGGTCGCGAGCGCGAGGTTCACGATGGCGCCGTTGGTGCGGTAGTTGTCGTTGCCCCAGATGATGCCCTTCTCGTATCCGAACATCGTCCGCCGGCGCTTGCCGCCGGCCTTCGGCTCCGCGATCCACTGGGCTGCCTTGACGATGTCCTCTCCGCGGAGCCCGGTGATCTTCGCCGCGTCCTCGATCGACGTGCGGTTCGCAGCCAAGGCCGACGCGAAATCGGTCAACGGTTGATCGGCCGGCGTGCCGCCGGGCCGCGATATCAGACCGGCGGCCTGACCCGAGGGCAACGTGCTTGCCGCGATGAACTCCTTGTCGATCCACCCCTTGTCGGCCACGTAGGCCAGAAGCGCGTTGAACAGCACGAGGTCCGTGCCAGGCTCAAGCGCGAGGTGGAGGACACGATCCTTCCCGCCCTCGGCTTCGCAGGCTGCCGTAGTCGCGGTGCGGCGTGGATCGATGATGATGATCCGGCTGGCCTCGACGGGTTCGCCGGGGAATTCCTTCTTCCTCTTGTCCATCGTGGTGCCGCGCAGGTTCGGTATCCAATGGTTGAGGAAGTAGTTGGTCTGGGTCTCGAGCGGATTGGTGCCGATCGCCACGATCGTGTCCGCAAGCTCGGCGTCCTCGTAGCAGTTGTTGAGCTCGCCGACGCCCATGTCGCGCGTCGCATGCACCTCGGAATTGTAGGCGGGCCGATTGTGAATGCGGACGTTCTTGATCTTCATGGCGCCGAAGTAGAGCTTTCCGGTACCCCAGGTGTTCTCGTATCCTCCAGCCGATCCGCCGTGGTCGAACATCGATACGAAGAGGCCGTCTTCGCCCTGCTCGTTGATGACCGCTGCCGTGACGCGTGCCACCAGATCGAGCGCGTCATCCCAGCTCGTCGGCTGCATCGAGCCATAGCGCCAGACCATCGGGTCGGTCAGACGCTGCAGCTGGGTGTTCCGTTGCTGGGAGGTGTGGTTCTCGGCCATCCGCGCGCCGCGGATCGAACCGAGACCGGAGTTCACGACACAGTCCGTGTCCGGCTTGATGACGAGGTGAACGTCCTTACCGTCCTGCTTGACGATGTTGTACATGGACGGCGAATACCAGGCCGCGGTCTCCGCGCCCTGCTGCTTGGACAGGTCGACGCCGAATTTGTTGGACTTCGGATCGAAGCCACCCTGCTTGTTGATCGCCCAGGTGTAGGCTTTGTAGCCGCATCCGACGATACAGTAGTGGCAGGTGACGTTGTGCTCCTTGGCATCCGCCGGGATGATCGGGAGGCGGTCGGTCTGGCGCTTATAGGTCATGTTGTCCCTCCCTCACAGAACGTTGGAAAGCCGGCCGTACAGGAGCTCGTCCACACCGTCGGCGTAGATGTCGCCCTTGCCGTCGATCCGGAGCTGGTATTGCGCGAGGTTCTGGGTGGCGTGACCCCAGATCTGCTGTCCTCCCTTTTCGACGTCGTAGCGTCCATAGTGACCGGGGCAGCTCAGCGACCTATCCTCCTTCGAGTAGCTCAGAGGGAAGCCCTTGTGCGGGCACACGGTCGAGAACCCAACGATATCGCCGTCGGGACCAATTCCGCCCTCCACGCGGGTGCCGAGCTTGATCAGCACGCCCGGCGCGTCCGCATCCGGATACGCCACGTCCATGGGCTCATTCGTTTTGAGCTGAGACACGTTGGCCAGGCGGCTCGATGGATATGCGACGCGGGCTTGGGACGGGGCAGCCTGAGCGGGCGTCGACATCGCGCTCGCGGCCACGGCGCCGGCGGCGGCCACCGTTGCGCCGCTTAGAAATCGGCGCCTGCCGGCGTCGACCATCAGATCGCACTTTTTCATGAGGGCTTCTCCCGGGTGATGCGCGGATCATTGGGCTGATCCGTTCATCTCTGGACTTCAATTCCCGGGCCAGAAGCGCGAACGGTCTAAGTTCTTGAAGTCTCTAGGACGCGCTGCAGCAAGCCGTCCAATTATCCGAACGTTCACAAAGCGAGATGTTCAGAATACTGAACGTGTCAGACCGCGTTGATGCCGAAACGGCGCATGCGATCCCACAGCGTGGTTCGCGAGACACCGAGCAGCTTCGCCGCTTCGGCGATCTGCCCGCCCGTATCCTTGAGCGCGCGCTCGATCTCCTGTTGTTCCGCGGCGTCACGCGCCTCGGCGAGCGATCTTCCGGACGGCTGGCTCGCGCTGCGCATCGTCTCGGGAAACAGATCGACCGGCATAAGCCATGGGCCCGTCGCCAACGCGACCGCCCTGTCGAGCCGATTCCGCAGCTCGCGCACGTTGCCGGGCCAGGGGTGAGCCAGAGCGGCACTTTCGGCGCCGCTACTCAGTCCGCGCAGGTCCGGATTTGCGCTGGCAAGTTCGGTGAAGAAGCGATGCATGAGAAGCTGAATGTCTTCGGGCCGCTCGCGAAGCGGCGGAATCGCGACCGCGACGACGTTGATGCGGTAGTACAGGTCTTCGCGAAATCGCCCCGCAGCGACTTCCGCCGCGAGATCCCGGTTGGTGGCACAAACGACGCGCGCCCGGAACGGGACGATGGCTTCGCCGCCCAGGCGGTAGAAGCGGCGTTCGTCGAGCAGCCGAAGCAGCTTTGCCTGAAGTTGCAGTGGTAGCTCCGCGACCTCGTCGAGAAAGAGGGTCCCGGATTGGGCACGCTCCGCATACCCGAGGTGCCTGCTGTTGGCGCCCGTGAAGGCGCCCTTCTCGTGTCCGAAGACCTCGCTCTCGAGCAGACTGTCCGGGATGGCGGCGCAGTTGACTGCCACGAATGGCCGGGAAGCGGCATCCGAAATGTTGTGGAGGTGGCGTGCGCAGACCTCCTTGCCAGAGCCGGTCTCGCCGGTGAACAGCACAGGCGTATTACGGCCGGCCATGCGGGCGAGCAGTTCCTCGATGCGGCGCATCTGCTGCGACAGTCCCAATACGCCGTCCGGAACCGCCGGCCTACGGCCGATCAGAGCGCGGGCGCGCGATATCAGATCGTCGAGTTCGAATGGCTTGGTCACGTAGTCGCCCGCGCCGGCCCTGATGAGAGCCACCGCATGGTCGATCTGGCCGTATGCGGTCATGAACAGAAACGGCGGGGCGGCACTTTCGCCGCTCACTTTCCGGAAGATGTCCTCACCCGACATGTCCGGCAAACGGATGTCGCAGATGACAAGATCGGGGGCACCTCGCCTCAGGCCCGCGAGAGCTTCCTGGCCGCTGCGCCACCACTCGACCTTGCAGCCCTCCAGCTCCAGGTACTGGTTGAGGGATTCTCCCATGATCGGATCGTCTTCGATCACAGCGATGGACACTGACTCAGGCAACATTGCGCTGCTCCTCCCCCGAGCCATCGGGTATCGCTATGGAGATCGCCGTTCCGCCGCCGGCCGGATGCTCGACTCGGATGGAGCCGCCGACTTCCAGAACGAGACGCCGAATGATCCAAAGGCCAAGGCCGGGCTCTCCGGGCCGTGGCGCGGCATCCGCTTCACGGCTTTCGAGGTAGCTGACCCTATCCTGGTCGAGTCCGGCGCCTTCGTCGCTCACTGTCAGGACTAGGCTGCCGTCCACCAGCCCCGCTTCGAATGCGATACGGCCGGCGGGCGCGCTTGCTTGGCACGCGTTGAGCAGCAGATTAAGCGCGGCCTGACGGACGGCATTCGCTCTGACGGGAATCTCGCCGGGAAGCTCGTTCGCCCACGACAGCGAAAGGTTTCTGCGATCGAGCTCGGGACCGATCAGAAGACGCAGGTCCTCGATGTCGCTTGGCTTGAGCGGACGCATCGCGGTGTCGACACGGTGGGTCACCAATGCGGACCTCACGACGTCGCGGATGCCCGCGAGCCCCCGCTCGAGAAGAGAGAGTGCACGCTCCCGAACCCCAAGCTGATGGCCATGTCGCCGGAGCGTCTCGATCGCGTTGAACATGCCTCCCAGCGGATTGTTGATTTCGTGGGCCATCCCGGAGGCAAGACGGCCGAGGCTAGTGAGGCGTTGCTCTTCCGCGACGCGAGCAGCCAGCGCCTCACGCTCGTTCCATGATCGCACCATCATGTTGTAGTGTCTGAATAGGCGACCGAACTCCGAACTGGGCGGTCCGACATCCTCATCTGCGATGCACAGCAGTTCGCCGGACTGCCCCCGCCTGAAATGCGTGGTCAAGAGCTGCACCGGTCGCAGCATTCTGCGCACCGCGATGAAGCCGACCGCCGCGACGAGCATAGTGATGGCGATATTGGTCGCGACCAACGTCCAGAGCACGTCCCGCCGCTCCTTGAATCGAGCGCCGACGTCGAATTGGGTGTAGATCACCCCGATGCGACGCCCCTGATCGAGCAGCACGCGGCGGACGCCGGCACGCTCGGCCTGCTCGTCAAGCCAGCTATCGTTTGCGTCCGCAAACCGATCGACGATCGACTTCGGCACGGGTGCAAAGGCCGGCACGGTACGGGGATCGAAGGAAGCCAGGACGATGCCGTCGGGTTCCGCCACCACCGTCTCGAGAATTGTCAAGCCGCGGTACAGTGAACGAGCGCGGTCGAGATTGTCGAACGTCTCCCAGGCGTCCCCACGGATCACCCCAGGCATCACCGACGACGAAAGCCCGTCCAGGTAGGCGGCGGTCAATTCCCGGAAATGGCGATCCTGGGTTTCGGCGAGCCTCTTGAGCACCTGATCTGTGAGCACCACCCCGATGGCGACCATGAGCAGCGCCACAAGCGCAGGGACCTTGATCACGACCGGCAGATTCGATCTCAGGTCGAAGCGAGCGCTCATCCGAGGCTCCGAACATAGTTCATCTTCGCCCCAATCGTGTCGAACAGGGATGGATCGCTTCTCGTGAAACCGTCGAGATGCAGCATCTGCAGCACCCGACGGGCTTCTGGATCGGAGGACATCCCGACGAATGCGGCGGCCAGGTCATCGACCGAAAGCCCGCTCGGGCGGTTCTTTCCGCACGCCACCGGCGGAAATCCTAGCCATTCCGATTGTCGCAACACGCGAGTCGGAGTGGTTAGATCGGGCTCTACGATGCTGAGGACTTCCCACACGTAGCCGTCGACGGATCCGCTGTCCGCCAGCCCGGAGGCGACTGCGCGGACGACATTGCGATGACCATAGGTGAAGAAGTGATGCCTGAAGAAATCCTCCGGCTTGGTGTGCAGATCCGTGAGGAGGGCTCGCGTGACGAGGAAGCCGGAATTGCTGTCGGGATCGGAGAACGCGTGCGTGTCGCCCTTCAGATCCTCGAACGAGTCGGCCTTGCGGCGGGCGTCGACGATTACGTAGGACTGGTAAAGTGGGCGGCCCTTCCACACCGGTACCGCTACCAGATCGAGCTGCTCGCGAAATTGGACGTAGGGGTAGCCGCAGATCCAGGCCGCATCAATTTGTCCGTTTACCAGGAGGAGCGTGATCTCCTGGTAGGTTCGGCGCGTGAGGATCTGGACTTCCCTGCTCCAAATGCGCTCAAGATAAGAGCGAAGTGTCGCCAACAGCTCCAGGTCGGAAGTCAGAAGCACGGGCGTGAGCCCAATCTGCACCGGCCGCGGATCAGCCGCTACGGCGTGTCTGCCCTTAAGAGCAATCGTACTCGCCGCTAGTCCGGATAGGACTACGCGCCTCGTGACTCGCTTTCTATTCACATGTGATGCAGGGGCCTGCCTTTGACGCAAACCCATGGCGATCCCTCCTAGAGCATCGTCGCCCCTTTTTTCTTAGAGAGTATCGAATGGCGTCTGGCGCGGCAACGAATATGACAGGCATGTGACGGTGAGGTATTGAGATAGCTCAAGCAACAGCTCACCGGCGCGCGTCTCAAGGACCTGCGGGAGCTCAGCGCCACTCTGTGGTTGACAGAGTACTGTAATATCCATAAGTCTAGAAATATGGATAATGAAGAAGCGGTCTTGGCGCTCGCCGCGCTCGCTCAGCCCACTCGGCTGAACGCATTTCGTATTCTGGCAAGTCATGAGCCGGAGGGTCTGTCGGCCGGAGAGCTTGCTCGCGCCCTGGAAGTTCCCCAGAACACGCTCTCGGCGCACCTTTCGATCCTTTCAAGGGCGGACCTCGTCACCTCGGAGCGCCACAGCCGGTCGATCATCTATCGCGCCAATCTTGCCGAATTCCAGAAGGTGGCGCTGTTTCTGCTGCAGGACTGCTGCGGCGGCCGGCCGGAAGTCTGCGCACCATTGATTGAAAGCCTTGCGCCTTGCTGTCCTCCGAAAAAGAAAAGGGAGCGAAGCCGTGTCTGATCACCTCTACAACGTTCTCTTCCTCTGCACCGGCAACTCCGCCCGTTCAATCATGGCGGAATCGATCCTGCGAAAGGATGCCGGCGGCCGCTTCCGGGCGTTCTCGGCAGGCAGCACGCCGAAGGGCGCGGTCAACCCGCTGGCGCTACGCACTCTCCAAAGCCTGGACTATCCGACCGACGGCTTGCGCTCGAAGAGCTGGCTCGAGTTCGCCGCCCCCGATGCACCCGTCATGGATTTCGTCTTCACCGTCTGCGACAACGCCGCCGGTGAGACCTGTCCGGTGTGGCCTGGACAGCCGATGACCGCTCACTGGGGCATCGAGGATCCCGCCGCAGTTGAAGGTACTGATCTCCAGAAGGAGGCGGCATTCGTGACCGCCTTCCGGTACCTGAAGAATCGCATCGGTACCTTCACCAATCTTCCTCTGCGCAGCATCGACAAACTGTCGCTCGGCACCAAGTTGCGCGAGATCGGCCGGTCGGAAGGCGCGAGTTCATCCCGCAACGACGTGGCCTGACACATGAGCATCTTCGAACGTTACCTCACACTTTGGGTTGCCCTCTGCATCGTCGCCGGCGTCGTGCTCGGCCACTTCATGCCTAGCTTCTTCGGAGTGGTTGCAGCCGCGGAAGTGGCCAAGGTCAATTTGCCAGTGGCAGTCCTGATCTGGCTGATGATCGTGCCGATGCTGCTGAAGATCGACTTCGGTGCTTTGAGCCAGGTCCGAGAGCACTGGCGCGGCGTGGGGGTTACCCTGTTCATCAATTGGGCCGTCAAACCGTTCTCGATGGCGCTTCTCGGCTCCTTCTTCATCGGCAACGTGTTCGCGCCGATGCTGCCGTCCGCGCAGATCCCATCCTACATCGCGGGTCTGATCCTGCTCGCAGCCGCTCCTTGCACCGCGATGGTGTTCGTCTGGTCGAACCTGTGCGAAGGAGAGCCTCACTACACGCTCAGCCAGGTCGCATTGAATGACGTGATCATGGTCTTCCTGTTCGCGCCGCTGGTGGGGCTTCTGCTCGGTGTAGCCTCCATCAGCGTTCCCTGGGCGACGCTTCTGCTCTCGGTCGTCCTGTACATCGTTGTGCCGGTCGTCGTAGCGCAGGCCTGGAGGACGTCCCTTCTCGCCGCTGGCGGTGGTGCCTTCGAGCGGACCATGCGGAGGCTGCAGCCATTGTCGCTTGTTGCTCTGCTGGCGACGCTAGTTCTGCTGTTCGGTTTCCAAGGTGAGCAGATCGTCAAGCAGCCGGTCGTGATTGCGATCCTCGCCGTGCCGATTCTGATCCAGGTCTATCTCAACGCCGGTCTCGCCTACTGGCTGAGCCGGCGCTTCGGCGTCGCCTGGTGCGTCGCTGCACCTGCGGCGCTGATCGGCGCCAGCAACTTTTTCGAGCTCGCGGTTGCTGCTGCCATCAGCCTGTTCGGACTAGACTCCGGAGCTGCGCTTGCGACCGTGGTGGGCGTGCTGGTCGAAGTGCCCGTGATGCTGTCGGTGGTCCGCATCGTGAAGGCGACTCGCGGCTGGTATGAATCCGGAGCGAATGCGGCCAAGCCCGCGATGGAGGCTCACAGATGACCATTACGATCTACCACAATCCAGATTGCGGTACGTCCCGCAACACGCTCGCGATGATCCGGCAGAGCGGCATCGAGCCTGAGATCATCGAGTACCTCAAGACGCCGCCGTCGCGCGATAAGCTCCAGGAGCTCATCACCACCATGGGAATTCCGGTTCGCGACCTGTTGCGCGAGAAGGGAACGCCCTACAAAGAACTCGGCCTCGGCGATCCGAAGTGGACCGACGACGAACTGCTGGATTTCATGATCGCACACCCGATCCTGATCAATCGCCCGATCGTCGTCACGCCGAAGGGCGTCCGGTTGTGCAGACCGTCGGAAGCGGTCATCGACCTCCTTAACGGCCCGTTCGGGCGGTTCGTCAAGGAGGATGGCGAGGTCATCGAGCCCAGATGAGCCGGTACAACGACCGCATTAGATCGCTCGGTCGAAGGCGATGCCGGGCGCAGTGTCCGACGGCTTAATCGCTAGAGGGCGGGCCTCAGGCGTGCCCAGAACACACCATCGATACCTATTTTGTTGTTGCCTCGTAGCCCGTTGGTCACTCCCATCCGTTGATCCATCGCAACAGAGGAGCTCGCGGCGTTGCTATTGAATCTCCGCAGGTATCCCATCGCAAAGCGATGCAACGATGCGGTCATTTTGAACGCAATGCTCGTCGCACCCATCGGACTGACGGCAATTGCATGACTGCAGCGTCTGCAGGACAGCTTATTATGTCTCACTTTCGCGCGCTGAACGCCCCGACGCCGTATCTGTTTTTCACCGGGAAGGGTGGTGTCGGTAAGACGTCGCTTGCATGTGCCACCGCTGTTGGCCTCGCCGACCGTGGACTACGCGTTCTTCTCGTCAGTACCGACCCGGCGTCGAACCTGGACGAGATGCTCGAAGTCACTTTGACTGATCGCCCAGCGCCGGTGGCAAACGTGGCCGGACTTTCGGCGATGAATATCGATCCCGAAGCTGCTGCCGAGAGCTATCGCACCCGGGTCCTCGAACAGCTCGGACCGGAAGTCACCGCCGGTGAGCGGTCGACTGTGCGCGAGCAGCTCTCCGGAGCTTGCACCACCGAAATAGCCGCCTTCGACGAGTTCGTGGGACTGCTGGACGGCGATATGGCAGGATTCGATCACATCATATTCGATACGGCCCCGACTGGCCACACTCTACGGCTGCTCAGCCTGCCAAAGGCATGGACCGGCTTTCTCAAGGACAATGACCGAGGAGCGTCCTGCCTCGGGCCGCATTCAGGCTTGAAGATGCAGGAGGACCGCTTTCGCAAGGCGCTCCAGGCCTTGGGCGATTCCGAGCGGACCACTATCGTTCTCGTCACCCGCGCCGACAAGGGGGCCATCCGTGAGGCGGCCAGAACATCGGGCGAACTCGATGCGCTCAATCTCTCGAACCAGCTCCTCGTGGTGAACGGGCGCTTCCACGCGGCGGATCGAACTGACGTCGTCGCGACTGCCCTTGAGCGGGATCAGGACGAGGCACTAGCGGCAATGCCTGCGTCGCTCACGAAACTTTCGCGAGACGAAATCCCGTTGCTTGGTTTCGACATCGTGGGTCTGACGGCTCTGAGGGCGCTTCTGTCGCCCTCCAGCCAGCCTTCAGTTGCTGCGAGCATGCCGAACCTGGAACCGGTTGACCTGCCGGGCCTGGACCGGTTGGTCGATGACATCGCGCGGGATAAGCACGGCCTCATCATGGTCATGGGCAAGGGCGGCGTCGGAAAGACGACGATTGCTGCCGCCATTGCCGTGGGATTGGCCAAGCGGGGTCATGCCGTCCACCTCAGCACCACCGATCCCGCAGCTCATGTCGCTTTCGTGGTCGATGGCGCCATGCCTGACCTCACCGTTGACCGGATCGACCCTCGGGTCGAGACGGAGCGGTATGTCGCGAAAATCCTGGCAAGTCGGGGTCGTGATCTGGACGAGCAAGGCAAAGCTCTGCTGCTCGAAGACCTCGCTTCGCCATGTACCGAGGAAGTCGCCGTCTTCCATGCCTTCTCGCACATTGTTGCGGAGGCCCGTAGCGACTTCGTCGTGCTCGATACGGCGCCCACGGGCCACACGCTACTCCTGCTGGATGCGACCGGGGCCTATCATCGCCAGATGACAAGCCAACTTGCGCCAAGCGGAGCCGGGCGTATCGTCACCCCGCTAATGAGGCTGCAAGACCCCACCTACACAAGGGTGATCCTGGTGACGCTGCCGGAGACGACTCCGGTTTCAGAGGCCGCTGCTCTTCAGGAGGACTTGCGGCGCGCCTGCATTGAGCCATTCGGTTGGGTAATCAACAAATGCCTGATTGCATCGGGAACTCACGATCCCCTGCTGCGATCGCGACTCGTCAGAGAGCGGACTCAGATCGCTCGCGTTCGGAACGGCCTCGCAGAGCGGGCATTCATGATCGGTTGGCGAACCAAGTCTCCTGTTGGCGTGAGGGAGCTTGCGGCGCTGTCGTGATGACGGCGTCTCCCGACCTACGCGACCGGCGGCGAGATCGAAGTGGGCGGCCACGCAGTGGGTGGCTTGGAGGCTCGGTTACCAACCTCAGCTTGGACAACCATGGTTCGAGCTGATCTCGGGAGTACCCATCTACTTCCCGCCAGCATTCTTCTGGTGGTGGTACGCCTATGACGCGTATGCGCCGCAGGTCTTCGTAGAGGGGGCTTACATCGCGTCGTCTGGCGGATTCATCTCGATCACGGTTGCCGTTGGCATGTCGGTATGGCGGGCGCGCGAAGCCAAGACTGCCGCGACCTACGGTTCAGCTCGCTGGGCGACGCATCAGGAGATTCGGGCTGCCGGCCTTACCGGCCCTGATGGTGTCGTGCTCGGGCGTTTCGAGCAAAATTACCTGCGTCATGATGGACCGGAACATGTGCTGTGCTTCGCGCCGACCAGGTCCGGTAAAGGCGTCGGTCTGGTGGTGCCAACGCTGCTGACCTGGCCGGGCAGCTGCATCGTTCACGACATCAAGGGCGAGAACTGGACCCTGACCTCGGGCTTCCGAGCCCAACACGGCCGGGTCTTGCTGTTCGATCCGACCAACGCGAAGTCAGCCGCCTATAATCCATTGCTGGAGGTGAGGCGCGGCGAGTGGGAGGTGCGTGACGTGCCGCTGCACCTTGACGAGTTCGACCTGTAGGTCGTGCAGCGCGGCGCGATAAGTCTTGCCGCTTTCGTGTTGTGCGGGTCGTCTTTTGGATGATTTCGACATTTGCTGACATCTGATGGCGTAGGCTCAAAAATAGCTCGCGCCTGACTTGGTGTCAGTCGGAATCAATATCGGCTGATTGGGTGCGGCGACCCGCAGGGGCGTCGCACCTACTCAACCTCGCAGCTCACCGCTCCTTGTCGCCCATGTGATGCGGCGTCGACGTCGCGGGTCCGCCGCGGTAGTGGTGACCGCCGGTGCCCTGGGTCTTGGTGGAGACGCCGACCGTCTCCTTCTTGCCCATATGGTGGGGGACTTCGGTCTTCGGCCCTCCCTGATAGTGATGGCCGTTCTTTTCGGTGTCGGATGATCCGGTCTGCGCCATCGCTGGCAACGCAATGAGCGACAGGGCCGCGGCAGCGGCAAGAATTTTGGGAAGGGTCATATTGGCTTCTCCATTGTGAAACTTGGACGACAGATGTCGGGTCGCGGTCTCGCGTGAAGATCCCAGACGAAGCTCGTTTGCGCTGTGAAAAAATCCACATCAGCGAACGGATCGCTGACGATAAGAAACCGCGCAGGAAGCAATTTAGAGTTGGGATCGCTTCTGAGATTGACTTGCATCAATCGGTAGCCGGTAAAAATCGGCACTCATTGCGACCAATCAACTGATCAGCGGGAGGGTTCCATGAAACGTCTGGCACTGCCTGTCGCATTGCTGCTTGCAACGGCGAGCACAACGTCCTGGGCGCAATCGGCCGCCGATCACGAAGCGCACCATCCTGACCAGAAGGGGGCGCCCGCCGCCGCACAACCTCAGTCGCCTGCCGGCCAGCCCGGAATGATGGGACAAGGCATGATGGGTGGCAGGGGCATGATGGGCGGCAACATGCCCATGGCGAACATGATGGGGATGATGGGGCAATCGGGCGCTGAAGGGGGCTGCGCTGGCATGAGCGGGTTGGCCACCATCGACCGGGTCGAGGGCCGGATCGCCTTCCTTAAGACCGAGCTCAAGATCACCGATGCGCAGGACGCCGCCTGGAATGCCTTCGCCGACGCACTCCGCACCAACGCAAAGAGCCTTGGCGAGGTGCGCGCCTCGATGATGCCGCAGACGGGGGCTGGGCAGCAAGGCTTGGTCGATCGTCTTGCGCTGCAGGAGAAGTGGCTGGCTGCGCGCCTGGAAGGCACCCGCGCGATGAAGTCGGCGCTGACAAACCTCGTCGGCACCCTTTCCGACGAACAGAAGAAAACCGCCGACGAACTCCTGGCGCCACATATGGGCATGAACGCGATGGCGCGCATGATGCCGTCCGGCCAGATGCAACCGGGAATGATGACGCAGGGTCAGGGACGGTAAGGCTCCGACTCGCCCATTGGAGGGCTGCCATGGCCCACGCTTTCCTCCCTGAGACCCTCCGCGAACGCAGATCGCAGGCTGGTCCAGTGGTCAGGCCATTGGCGGATTCTTCCGAGCCGGCCGCCGGTGCCGCTCCGACGGCCGCCATCGGCGTGTGGCCTGGCGACAACATCACGCCGCCCCATCAGGCGCTCGGCTGGATTCCGAGTGTTTACTCCGACACGGACGACCTGAAGCGGGCGGGCCAGCGCATCGTCTATCTCATCAACCCGCATGTCGGGCATCTCGGCATGTTCGTATCCGCGAGCGTCGCGCGTCTCGACTGAGCCGCGCTCTCTAATCCCAATCAACTCTGTCAAACAGCCTGCTGCTCGTCGCAGCGTTGCTCACGGTCATGCCGCCGCGATCCCGCGGCTTGATCGGCCCGAGCTCTGCTGCAGTTGGCGTCCTCGTCAGATGAGAGGGCGCGGGGAAGGCCGGGTGCTGGTCGCACCCGCGGTCCGCGTGCAGCAAAAAAGCACGCGGCAGAACCACAGGTACGGCCGAACATCCGGCCTTCCCCGCGCGATGGCTTTACGGCTTATACGCGATCTCCCCGGGGACCGGCTGTCTTGCCCCCGTCGCCCGCCGCGCTCGTCATGAACGCCGCGACCTTGGCGCCAGCATCGGGGCGCCAGGACCACGCGACTTCGCCGTCCGCAGCTCATCAGTCGTCGCGCAAAAGCGCCTGACGAAGCCGCGGCCACCGCATCCCCGCCTCACGTGCCGTGACGATCGCGATACGCCCCTCTCGGCGAAGCAGGATGGCGGGAATAAAATCACTGATTTGGGGGTGGTGTCAATAAATATTCTGGTATTCAGAATTTATGGCTTGCGCCGCTGTCGTGCCGCATCAGTTGATCACATGAGTTGGCCGCCATCAAACTCACCATTGATGACGACCTGCTTCCCGAGCACGACGAAACATCGCCGCTTGGCGCTCGCAAGAAACGCGCGGAAAAAAGTGCAGCGTCAACGTAGTCCCAATCTAAACTCTGACTGAGAGCCCGCTCCGATGGCACAGCCGGTCTATCACCAGCTCCGGAAATCCTAGAGCGTTCGGGCAATCGCGTCGTGCCAATTGCAGCTGAATGCAAGAAGGCGATATGCACTTCCGCTCGTCCGCTATCGGACTTTCAATAACACTGCCAGTCGAATGCCCATTTCCGTGGGTCGCGTTGGCTGCGGGCGAAATACGCAGTGCCGCTGTCTCCCCACATCCAGCCAGCCTCGCTTTCGCTATCGATTTGGATGGCAAACGAGAAGTCGTCATCGCTGTCCTGATGGTACCACCACGGCTCCGACTGAACGCAGCTGGGCCAACCTCCCAATTTGGTCGCATGTATGCGTGGGAAATTCATTTCATAATAAGTGTCGCGGAGATTGTCTGGAAGGTCGAGCGGCAGGAGATCGTGCGTCGGCGAGTCGGGTGTGACATTGCTCCAGAGAACTTGGGTGTCACGGATGGTGGAGCCGTGTGACGGCGCAACGAGCGGGACAAGCGCGTCAACAGAAGGATACGTCCTTAAGCACCAACTCGCTCCCTTTCCTTCACCCGGATCTCGCAGCCACGGAAACTCGGCCTCCATGAAGTGGAACGAAATGAACAAGGCAATGAGTTCAATATCGGCGAGGCTGTTCGGACGCCAGGGAGCCTCCGTCAGGTTCAGTTGGCACAGGGGCCAGAGCGGCTTTTCGCGCCACGTCGGCCAATGCTCCCCGGGTAAGCAAACATCGACCCGGCCAAAGACCGAGGCGAGCTGGTTCCTATCTGGTGAAAGGGAGCCACCAACCTTGATCGGCACACACGGTCGTTCAAGCTGCCGCTGCCATTCGATCCACTCTGAGGCACTCGATGTTGGCATTGAACCGGTCCTTCGCTACGGCGGTCCCGGATATGTGACACAGCTCCTTGGCCCAGTCATGGTCGTTTGGTCATCCATGGGCATGTCTGGCATGGGGTAAGGGCGGCAGGAGCCCGTCGGAGAAAAAATGCAGCGTCACCGTAACCCGGTTTCCACAAAGCCGCAGCGGCTTTCCGATCGACTTTGGGGATGATGGTGACATTGTACTCGGAACCTGGTGGGGAATACGGTGCAGTGCACGAAACTCTGATTGATCGTTTGCTTTCGCCTGCTCTCGAGTGACGCCCTGTCGCTTCCGCCCGGCTGAATGCGCCAGGGGTTACGGTGACGCTGCTGGACTGCACCCCTTAAGTGAGACACGATAATTTCTGTGACAGGCATTTCGAGGATGACCTGTGGCAGCAAGAG
>NZ_JAUHIU010000026.1:0-61704 GCF_032381555.1 Bradyrhizobium sp. SZCCHNPS1003 | reverse complement strand
GCAATGCTTGAAGGCTATCTACTTGCAACCCAAAGCATAAAACCGGGAATCCCGTAGCCCGCAAGGGGGAGGGGAGCCCACCGCTTCTGCCGCGCCTACGCGCCTCAAACCCCGAACTCCCAAACACGACCACCCTCGCCTTCCAGCAATGCGAGCACGAAGCTCGATAGAGCCTCGACCGCGATCCACGCCCCGCGCTTCAAACCTTCCGTCATCCCAAGCTTTCGCGATCTCGCGGCGCCCAGCGCCCGAGCTATGCATCCATCTCACCGCCCTCCTCTCACTGAGGGCGCAGGGAAGGCCGGGCGCTGGCCGCGCCCGTGGCCCGCCTGCAGAAAAGAAAGCAGGCGGCAGTCGCCACAGGTCTGGCCGAAACACCCGGCCCTCCCTGCACGATGGCTTTACGATTTATACGCGATCTCCCTGGGGACCGGCTGTCTTGCCCCCATCACCCGCAGGCAGCTCATCAGCAACGCCCACAAGCTTGACCTCAGCACCGGGAGGCCAGGACCACGCGACTTCACCGTGCGCCGGGGATCGTTCGTCGGCACGGCCAAGCCATGCTGCGACCCCACAGCGCCCATCGCATCCCACCCCGACGTCCGTGACGACCGCGAAGCGTCCCCTCGTTGGGGCGGGACGGCGCGCAGTAGCGCACATTTTTCGGAAAAACAAAATAGAATTTCGATAAACAGAAATCATATTCCTTTCAGGCGTTCGAACGGTCACCGCCAAGGCTTGCGTTCCCGATCGAGACCCTGTCGAACGCTCCTGTTTCGGATCGGCGATCTGCCATGAGCGGCTTCGCGCAAGTCACCTGCGATGCCCATGCGGCGCAGAGCTCGGTCCCGATTCCGATCACCACGCTCGGCGGGGTGGTGTCGACCAGTTGCCAGAACGTGCTGAGCGGCGATCGGCTTCTGGTCGACATGACGACCGGCGTTTCGCAAGTCGAAGTCGATAGCGGTACGGTGAAGGCATCGGTCAAACCCGTCGTCAGTGGCATGTTGCGGAGCGACATCGGCTCCGCCGGGCACCGCGCCAAAGCCGAAGAAATGATGCCAAAAGTCGTGCGGACCGTGACGTCGCACCCGCTTTTAGTACCTTGAGTTGCATCAAAGACGGTCAGCAAGTTCCGTGGCAGGCTAGCATTGACGGCGTATCCGTCATCAATGGTCCTTCAACGTGAGGAGTTCACTATGGCTAGAAGCATTGCTGTTGGTCTTGTTATTCTCGCCGTCTCTACATCTGCGGCCTTGGCCGGACATCGTACTCATCATGCAAGAGGTACTCATGCAAAAGCCAGTGCGGCTCAGCAGGTCGGGGCGGGCAAAAGTGATCGCGACCAATATGGAAATATGCAGGTCAATCCCGGAACTCCGGGCCTGAGCGGCAGCAACGCTGACCTACATGCAAAAACGCATCGCGATTCCGGCTACAGGCCGAAGAGTGACTACAATGCAGACGGGACCATGCGGGTTGACAGCGGAACTCCGGGCGCAAGCGGCAGCAACGCTGCCCTACATCGTAGAACGCACCGCGATTCCGGCTACAATCCCAAGAGTGACTACAACGCGGACGGGACCCTGCGGGTGCATCATTAGTCGTTTCTTGCGACCACGTGATGAGCCCGGAGCGTTCCGCGCACCGGGCTTTCACGTCCACGAAAACTAGCTGTCCTTGCATTGACCGACAGCGATTTCATGTCGGCTGTTCTGTAACGGCGGGCCCATGAGTCTGGCCGGTCGCGCTGGCGGCACCGTACGCGCGGACGCCATGTAGGAGCTCGTCGCGGAGATACTGTTCCTGCTGTTGCCCGAGGCGTCGAACCTGACCGGCGCATTCTACGCGACGGACGGCGGATGGACGGCCTGTTGAACCCGCTTCCAGTCCGCTGAGGACTGGAACGATCGTTCACCCACGATCAGCTTCGAGCAAAGAGACGAGATCATGATGCGATCCCGCGGACCCACATCATAATCAGGGTCTCGGAAGAGCCGCGGACCTAGCGGCACTCCTTGTCTGACGGTTGTTCACAGGAGCGATATCGCAATTGGCCTTCATTGCGAAGGGCGAAGCGACGACGCAATCCAGAGTCGCGAGCTCGACTCTGGATTGCTTCGCTGCGCTCGCAATAACGGATGGGAAGAGCGTGCTTAGGCCACTCAGGCCACTGCACCCGGCTTGCCGCGCGTAACGTAGCGGCCGTCGCCCTTGGCGCCGACCAGCTGGCCGTCGCGCACGACGAATTTTCCGCGCAGCATCGTCGCGACCGGCCAGCCGGTGATCTCGATGCCTTCATAGGGCGTGTAGTCGGAGCCGTGGTGCAGGCCGGACTGGCTGATCTTGGCCGTCTTGGTCGGGTCCCACAGCGCGACGTCGGCATCGTAGCCGATCGCGATGGAGCCCTTAGCCCTCAGCCCATACGTCTTGGCGTGGTTGGTGGCGGTGAAGGCGACGAACTGGTTCAGGGTGATGCGGCCCTTGTTGACGCCTTCGGAGAACAGGATCGGCAGCCGCGTCTCGATGCCGGGGATGCCGTTCGGCACCCAGCGAAAGCTGGTGCGGCC
Source organism: Bradyrhizobium sp. SZCCHNPS1003 (assembly GCF_032381555.1). Lineage (NCBI taxonomy): Bacteria > Pseudomonadati > Pseudomonadota > Alphaproteobacteria > Hyphomicrobiales > Nitrobacteraceae > Bradyrhizobium > Bradyrhizobium sp. SZCCHNPS1003. Next base: position 59,134 of record NZ_JAUHIU010000026.1, on the reverse strand, counting down.
CTTCGGCGTCAGCTTGCCGGCCTCGTCGTCATAGCGGAACGGGCAGTGATCCGACGAGAACAGCGAGAACACGCCCTGCTGCAGGCCCTCCCAGCACGCCTCCTGGCTGGCCTTGTCACGCGGCGGCGGCGAGCAGACATATTTGGCGCCTTCCATGTTGAGGCCCTGCATGTCCTCTTCGGTCAGCACCAGATATTGCGGGCAGGTCTCGCCGTGGATCTTCAGGCCGCGCGCCTGCGCGCGGCGGATCTCCTCCATCGCCTCGCGGTTGGAGACGTGGACGATGACGATCGGCACGTCGATCAGCTCGGCCAGCGAGATCGCGCGATGGGTCGCCTCGCGCTCGACCGGAATCGGCCGCGACTTGCCGTGATAATACGGCGCGATGTTGCCGGCGCGCTCCAGGCGGTCGGTGAGGAAGCGGATGGCGTCGTAGTTCTCGGCGTGGATCTGCACCAAGGCCCCGCGTTCGCGCGCGACCTGCAGCACGCCCAAAATCTCGTAGTCGCTGAGCGCGAGGCCCTCATAGGTCATGAAGATCTTCAGCGACGAATAGCCGTCGGCGACCAGCGACGGCAGCTCCTGGCCGAGCACCGCGTCGGTGGGATCGGCGATGATGAGGTGGAAGGAGTGGTCGACGTAGCAGGTGTTGTCGGCGAGGGCGTGATAGTCCTTCAGCGCCGCGCGCAGCGGCTGGCCCTTCTCCTGCAGGCAATACGGCATCACGAAGGTGTTGCCGCCGAACGCCGCGGCGCGCGTCGCGCTTTCGAAATCATCGGCCATGACGATGCCGGGGCCGGAGGGCTGGCTGATATGGACATGGCTGTCGATGCCGCCCGGCAGCACCAGCAGGCCCGTGGCATCGACGATCTCGTCGGCATCGGTGATGGCCTCGCCGATCGCGACGATGCGGCCGCTCTTGATGGCGACATCGGCCTTGAACGTATCGCTCGCGGTGGCGACGGTGCCGTTGCGGATGGCGGTGTCGAATGCAGCCATGTGACGTCCTTCTCAGGCGAAGTTCTTGAACAGCGAGCCCCAGCCGGTCACGGCGGCCGGATCGACGCCGGCGACCTTCAGGCTCTTCCATACCACGGTGGCGATGGTGTCGAGAATTGGAATGCCCGTCTCCTGCTCCATCCTGTCGACCAGCGGCGCGGCGCGCAGGTTGGTGCAGACGACGGCGATCGCATCGGGCTTCTCGGCCGCGACCTCGCGGATCATGCGCTCGAGCTGCGCCTCGGTGACCTCGGCGAAGGAGAAATTGTCCTGCAGGCCGAGATGGCGGTCGCCGCCGCAACCGATGCCGAGCGTCTCGTAGTTGGCGATGATCCGCGCCTGCACGTCGTCGCGATAGGGTGTGACATAGCCGAGCCGCTTCACGCCGGATCTCGTCAGAATCTCGTTCAGCGCCAGCATCGAGGTGGTCGCGGGAATGCCGGTCGCCGCGGTGATCTGCTCGCACAGCTTGACGTCGGCCTCGAAGCCGAGCCAGCCGGACGAGGTGCCGTTCCAGCCGATGACGTCGACCCTGGCATGCGCGAGCAATTCGGCCGCGCGCAAGATGTTCGATGTGTCGAACTGCGCCAGCGCGTCGGTCGACAACGCGATCTCCGTGACCTTGAAGCGCGAGAAATGCGCGGAGACGCTGGGCAGCCCGGCGACCATGGCCGAGGTGATCGGCTCCAGGGCGGTGTTCGACGACGGCGTCAGCATGCCGAGGAGAGTGCGTTTGGTCATTGGTGGTTTGCCTCTCTCGGCGCGGGCAGTTGGAGGTGGTCGGCGGGAAGACCTCTCCCGCTTGCGGGGGAGGTCGGATCGCATCGCAGATGCGATCCGGGTGGGGGAACTCTCTCCTCACGGGCAGCGTGCCGTGGAGCGCCCCCACCCCAGCCCTCCCCCGCAAGCGAGAGAGGGGGCGCACTGCGCATATCGAGCTGTCTCGGCTTCAACATGCATCGTTTGTGCGGGAGCAATCGGGCCATCCTCACACCCGCTCCCCCTGCTCCGCCCGCTCGCCGCGCAGCAGCGCCAGGATGTGGCGCTTCAGCGCGTTGAACTGCGGGCTGGTGATGTCCCGTGGCCGCGGCAGGTCGATCGGGATGATCTCGACGATGCGGCCGGGACGTGCGCTCATCACCGCGACATGGGTGCCGAGCGTCAGCGCCTCGTCGATGCCGTGGGTGACGAACACGATCGTACCCTGGTGCTGCTGCCAGATCCTGACAAGCTCGGTCTGCATGTCCATGCGGGTCTGCTCGTCGAGCGCGCCGAACGGCTCGTCCATCAGAATCACTTGAGGATTCATCAGCAGCGCCCGCGCAATGCCGACGCGCTGGTTCATGCCGCCCGACAGCTCCGACGGATAGTGGTTCTCGAAGCCGGTGAGCCCGACCATGTCGATATAGACCTGCGCCCGCGCGCGGCGCTCGGCCTTCTGGCCGCCGCCTAGCAGCAGATGAAAGGCGACGTTCTCCCGCACCGGCAGCCACGGCATCAGATTGGCGTGCTGGAACACGACGCCGCGATCGGCGCCGGGCGCCGTCACCGTCTCGCCGTCGACGGCGATGCGGCCCGCGCTCGGCTGCTCGAATCCGGCGATCATGTTGAGAAGGGTCGACTTGCCGCAGCCGGACGGGCCGAGCAGGCAGACGAACTCGTTGCGCGCGATGCTGAGGCTGATGTCGGCGAGCGCCGTCACCTCGGCGTTGCGCTTCCTGTCGGTGAAGATCTTGGAGACGCTGGCGATCTCGATCGCGACCATGCTCATTCCCCGCCGCCCAAGGTGGTGTTGCGCTGCCAGTGCAGCACGCGCGCCATCACGAAGCGGATGGCGAGATCGCTGCAGAAGCCGAGCAGGCCGATGCTCGCCATCGCCGCCAGCACCAGATCGTAACGCAGGAAGTAGTAGGAATCCCACAGCACGTAGCCGAGCCCGCTCTTCACCGCGACCATCTCGGCCGTCACGGTGAGCATCCAGGCCGAGCCGATGCCGATGCGAAGCCCGGCAAAGATGCTCGGCATCGCCGCGGGCACGACGATGTAGCGCAACAGCTTGCGCTCGCTGCCGCCGACCATGGCGCCGGCGCGAATGAGATTGCGGTCGCAGGTCTTCACGCCGTGGATGGTGTTGAGCAGGATCGGGAAGAAGGCGCCGAGAAACACCAGGAAGATCGCCGGCTTGTTGGCGATGCCGAACCAGATGATGGCGAGCGGGATCCACGACACCGGCGGGATCGGCCTGAGCATCTGCAAGGTCGGCTCGATCACGATCTCGGTCTTGCGCGACCAGCCGATCGCGACCCCGAGGCCGACGCCGAGCAAAGTGGCGATGGCAAAGCCCGCCGCGACGCGCGACAGGCTCGCCAGCATGTCGGCGAGCCAATGCGCGCTGTAGGTCTGGGTGTTGCCGTCGGTGCCGACCAGCCAGTCCGCCCACGCCCACAGCACCGTCGACGGCGCCGGCAGCAGCGCCGCCGGCAGCGCGCCGGAGCGCGAGAACGCCTCCCAGCCCGCGAGCACCAGCACGGGCACGATGGTGCGGTCGAGCTTCCTGAGCTGGGCGAGCGCAGCCATCTCAGTAGCCGAGCTCGCTCTTCGGCTTGCCGGTCGCCGCTTCCAGGAAGCGGTAGTCGAGGTTCTTCTCGACGGCGGCCGTGACGTCCGAGTTGATGTATTTGAGGTCGCGCATCATCGTGGCGATGGCGAGCGCCGAGGCACGGTACATCTTCGGATCGGGATCGAGATTCTCGACCGCGCCGGTGGCGATCGCCTTGTCGAGACCGGTGATCTTGGAGATCACCTCGATCAGCGCCGGCTTGTCGGCCGCGATGTGCGCATCGACCTTCACGACCGCACGCACCACGCCCTCCAGCGCCTTCGGGTTGGACGCGATGACGTCGGAACGGGTCAGGATCAGATTGGTCAGCTTGCCGGCGGCCTGGTCATAGGGGAAGCCGAAGAACTTCGCCGCCTTGGCCTGCATGATCTGGGTCGCGAACGGCTCGACGGTGCAGATCAGCTCGACCTCGCCACGGCGCAGCGCCTGCAGATGATCCGACGGGTTCGGGATGTTGATGAACTGCACGTCCTTATTGATGTCGATGCCCTGCTTGGCGAAGGCGCCGCGCATGTGGATGTCCTGCGCATTGCCGCGTGACGCCGCGACGCGGAACGGCTTGCCGTCGGTCTTGTATTTGGCGATCAGCGCCTTCAGCGCGGCCCAGTCGCCCGGCGCGATCTCAAGATCGTTGCCGAGCAGGATCGCCGAGCCGCCATTGACCTGGCCGGAGATGGCGACGACATCGAAGCCTTTGTCGAGCGCGATGGCGTAATGCAGATAAGTGACTTGCGCGACGTCGATGTTCTTCGACACCAGCGCGGTCAGCGCATCAGTGCCGGTGTTGAAGCTGACGGCGTCGATCGCGACGCCCTCCGCGAATTGCGGCGTCAGCGACATCGGCGTGCAATGCGCGCATTTGGCGTAGCCGAGTTTGATCTTGGCGGCGTCGTCGGCGAAGCTGAGCGAGGGCAGCGCGAGCGCGAGCAGGGCGAGAATGGGCAGCACGAAACGTTTCACATCCATCTCCAGGGCAGGTCGATCCACGGGATTGTCACGGCTTGTCCTCTCATCAGCAAACGACATGCCAACTGGATGCGATATGCAATGTTGATTTTATACAACAAAATCAATATGAAATAGCATATCAAACTTGGAGAACCTGCCTGATCCGCGGGCGCATCGCCCGAATTTCAGGCATCTCGCAGCGGAGCAGCCGCGCCCGACATGACCCCAACGGCACCCCGGCCCAGACTGAAGACGCGCTTCAAGCCGGCGCGGCTGAAGCTGTCGTCCGACCACTCCAAGCGGCCGCTCGATCGCCTGTCGCTGCACGATCAGCTCGTCGCCAGGGTGCGCGAGATGATCGTGGACGGCGAGCTCGCCGCCGGCGCTGCCTTGCCCGAGCGCATGCTGTGCGAGACCTTCGGCGTCTCGCGCACGCCGCTGCGCGAGGCCTTCAAGATCCTCGCCGCCGAGGGCCTGATCGAGCTGCGGCCGCATCGCACGCCCGTGGTGACGCCGATCGACGCCCGCGAGATCGCCGAGATCTTCGACGTGATGGTGTCGCTCGATGCCACCGCGGGCCGCGCCGCGGCCGCGCGTGCGACGGCGGACGACCTCGCCAGGCTCGACGCCATGCATGCCGAGCTGGTGGCGCTGCATCGCGTCGCCGAGCGCGCCGCCTATTTCCGGCTCAACCAGCAGATCCATGCCGAGATCACCAAGCTCGCCGGCAACGCCGTGCTGCTCAACATGTGGAGCACCCTGCATGCGAGCGTGTTCCGCGCGCGGGCGGTCGCCAATTACGACGCGCGGCGCTGGGACGAGTCGATCGGCGAGCACGAGGCCTTCATGGCGTTGCTGCGGGCCCGAGACGGCGACGGCTTCGCCGAGGCGCTCTCCGAGCACACCCGCAAGACGGGCGATTCCGTGCTGCAGATGCTGGACCAGGCCAGGCTGGATCCGGCGAAAGACGGATAGACTTTGTTCACGTCGAACCGGGCATGCTGGCATCGCGACAGATGAGAGCTTCCACGCGTCGGGCCTGATCCATGATCCTGCAATCGCTCGCCGGCCTGCCGGCCTTTCTGGTGTACTTCTGTACCGCGCTGGTCGCGGTGACGGCCTACCTGTTCATCTACACCCGCGTCACGCCCTACAATGAATTCCAGCTGATCCGGGACAACCATCCGTCGGCTGCGATCGCGCTCGGCCTCAGCCTGCTCGGCTTCACCCTGCCGCTGGTCAGCGCCATCGCCCATTCCGCCAACGTGCTGGACTGCCTGATCTGGGCGCTGGTCGCACTGATCGTCCAGGTGATCGTCTATTACCTCGTGCGCATCCCGGTGCCGGATCTCGCCCAGCGCATCGTCGCCGGCGAGCTGGCCTCCGCAATCTGGCTCGGTCTCGCGTCGCTCTCCGCCGGCGCACTCAACGCCGCCTCGATGATCATCTGACCATGTCCAAGCAACGCCGCGAATTCGGCAAGCGCCGGCCGATGCCGCGCCCGCCCGCGACGCCGCCGGTGAAGCGCTCCGGCCACGTCGCGCTGCTGCTGATGGGCACGCTCGCGGTCGGCGGCACCGCCTATGCGCTGATGCCGCGGCAGCAGAGCTGCCCGCAGCCAGGCGCCGAGACGCCGACCATGGCCGGCCAGCCGCAGACGAGCGAATGCACGACGCGCCGCTCGAGCGGCGGTGGCGGCGGCAGCGGCCGCTGGGGATTTTCCAGCGGCGACAGTGATTCCAGAAGCAGCGGCTCGAGCCATGTCGCCGAGGCCTCCTCCGCACATGTCTCGCGCGGCGGCTTCGGCTCGTTCGGACACGGCTTCGGAGGCGGCGGCTGATTTTCGTCGCGCCGGCGCCGTGAAAACACCGCGTTTGTGATGTTTCCTTGGATTCGGATCTTTGACACAGACTCAAAATCATAAAAAACTGGCCTACCGACTCATCGGAAGCGATCCGATGCAACGTCCGCACCCTGGGGTGCCGACGACTATGACGGCTGCGGTGGCCGCCGCCACCTCGCCGCGCTTTGGTAGCAAACAATCGTACGGTGCCGGGCGCGAGCTTGCGCCTGGACCGCGCGGACGACGTCATGGCCGCATCAGCGATGAGGGCCTCGGCTGTGCTGCGCCCCGTTGCCACGGGCACGGCATGATCGCCGCTGCGTTAGGCTGACGCCGATGCAGCGCATCCCCTGCCCCGAACGTGACGACTGGCGCGAGACGGCGGCACGATGCGGATTCGCCTTCTACGAACTCGACGGCGAGCGCTATTGGGACGAGCGAGCCTACTACGCGTTCACGATCGCCGAGATCGAGCTCGGCATCGAGGAGCCGACGGCCGAGATCGAGCAGATGTGCCTCGCGCTGGTCGCACGCGTCATCGGCGACGAGGCGCTGCTCCGCCGGCTGAAGATCCCGCAAGCGGTCTGGCCGCTGCTGGCGGAGAGCTGGAAGCGAAGGGACGGCAGCCTCTACGGACGGTTCGACCTCAGCTATCACGGCGGCCGCGCGCCGGCGAAGCTGCTCGAATACAACGCGGACACGCCGACCTCGATCTTCGAGGCTGCGGTGTTCCAATGGACCTGGCTGGAGCAGGCGATCGAACGGCGCATCCTGCCGGGGCGTGCGGACCAGTACAACTCGATCCACGAGCGGCTGATCGAGCGCTGGCGCGCCCTGGGCAGGCAGCGCCGCGTGCATCTGGCCGGCCTCACCGGCAACGCCGAGGACACTGCGACCCTGGTCTATCTGGCCGACACGGCAGCCCAAGCGGGCCTGTCGACAACCATCCTTGATGTCGCCGACATCGGCTGGCGCGAGACCGGCGGCGGCTTCGTCGATCTCGACGACGGCGACATCGCGCTCGCCTTCAAGCTCTATCCCTGGGAATGGATGTTCCGCGATGCGTTCGGCGCCAAGCTCGCGCAAGCGCCGACGCAATGGATCGAGCCGCCGTGGAAGGCCATCCTGTCCAACAAGGGCATCCTGCCGCTGCTCTGGCAGATGCACGAAGGCCATCCGAACCTGCTGCCGGCCTATTTCGAGGACGATCCGAAGGCCGCCAGCCTCGGCTCGAGCTTCGTGCGCAAGCCGATCTACTCGCGCGAGGGCGCCAATGTCAGCCTGGTGTCCGACGGCGTCGCCGTCTCCGCGCAGGACGGGCCCTACGGCGCCGAGGGCTACATCCGCCAGGCGGTGGCGCCGCTGCCGGATTTCGGCGGCGTGTTCCCGGTGATCGGCAGCTGGCTCGTCGACCACGAGCCATGCGGCCTGTCGATCCGCGAGGACACGAGCCCGATCACCGGCAACCGCTCGCGCTTTTTGCCGCATGCAATCCTGTAGGATATTGACGACAGCCAGCGAAAGCGCCTCGACACGCGGTTCCGGAGCACTAGATAGGACCGAGGGGAATTCCCTGCCGGATCGGCGCGCATAGTCGGGATGAGGCATGGCGACGGACAACTCCGAACTCGAAGGCCTGCGGATCCTGGTCGCCGAGGACGAGGGCCTGATTGCGCTCGAGCTGAAGATCGTCACTACCTCGGGCCATGACGATGCGACGCTGTTTCCGCCGGATATCCGCGGCCTGCCCCGGCTCGCCAAGCCGTTCGACAAGCGCGCGCTGCGCGCGATGTGCGAGGCCACGTTCGTTCGGCATCAGCGCAACTCATAAGGCTTCGCTCGGGCCCGGCACATCCGGAGGCATCGCGTGTCCATCATCGAAGATACCGCGGCCTACGAGGCCTGGCTTCGCAGCCAATGCGCAGTGGTCGAGGACGACCTCCTCACCAAGCACGAGCGGATGCGAAAGAGCCCCTTCATCTTCCTGCGGGCGACGTACTACCGCTGGGCGCGGCGCATCGCCGAGACCAGCCCCGAGCTCACCGACGCACCAGCTGCGCTCTGCGTCGGCGACATCCATCTGGAGAATTTCGGCACGTGGCGCGACGCCGACGGGCGCTGGGTGTGGGGCGTCAATGATTTCGACGAAGCCGCGGTGATGCCCTACGTCCTCGATCTGGTCCGACTCACGACCAGCGTCGAGCTCGCGCCGAAAATGGAGATCGGCAACCGCGATGCGGCAGACGCGATCCTGGAAGGCTATCGCCACGGACTTCAAAGGCCAGGGCCGGCGCTGCTCGACGACCATGAGATGTGGATCCGCTCCTACGTCAAATGCTCGGATCAGTGCCGGCGAAAATTCTGGGACGAGATCGACGGATTGAAGCCGGCGGATGCAATTCCTTCCGCCGTCCATAAGTTGCTCCTCGGCAGCCTTCCCGGGACGGGCGAGACGCCGAGATTCTTCCGCCGCGCCGCCGGCGGCGGCAGCCTGGGACGTCCACGCTTCGTCGTCGTCGCAACATGGCGCGGCGGCCGCGTCGTGCGCGAAGCGAAGGCGTTGGTCCCTTCGGCCTGGACCTGGGCGAAGGACAAGCCGCAACGGAAGCCGGCGCCTCAGCACAGGTTCATTGAACTCTCGAATGGAGCCCATCGCGCGCCCGATCCATTCCTCCGCGTTTACCGGACCGATGAGGGGGACTACGTCGTTCGGCGATTGTCGGCCGATGCGCGCAAGATCGACCTCGGCAAGGAGGCCGGCGCCGACCTCAAGCTCGTCCTTCTGCGCGGCATGGGCGCGGAGCTCGCCTCCGTCCATGCGGCTGACGGTCGCGTCAGCGGCACCATCGCGGCGGATCTCAGGAAACGCGGTTCGGGCTGGCTGCGCAGAGCTTCCCACGCCGCACGCGAGGCGACGGAGAGGGACTACGACGTGTGGTGCCGACGGGCCTGAGTTCAGCGCTCGACGTGAGGGCCGATACGGCGAGGACGAGGAAGCACCGACCGGAGCCCGACCTTCATCACACACCGGTCAGTCCGGCCGCACGGCCGACGCCGGCGGATGTTCCGGCGATGTCTCCGCCCCCAGCGCAAACGTCAGCGAGCAGCGACCACCTTGAGGCCGGGCAGCAGCGCAGCGCCACCGCGCGGACTGCGCACCGGATTGATCTGGTACAGACCCCGCCGCTCCTGGTTGGGCCTGAACGCGTCGGTGATGCCGACGACCGATTCGGCGGCTCCCAGCAGCAGCGTGCCGTCCGGCTCCATCACCTTGGCCATCCGCTCGAAGATCGAGGCCTTGGTCTCCTGGTCGAAATAGATCAGCACGTTGCGGCAGAAGATGATGTCGAACTTGCCGAGATGCGAGAAGTCCTGCAGCAGATTGAGCTGGCGATGCTGGACCATGCCGCGGATGTCGGCGCTGAGCTGCCAGAGCTCGCCGAGCTGCGTGAAATATTTCACCAGCAGCTGGATCGGCAATCCACGCTGCACCTCGAACTGGCTATAGAGGCCGGCCTTCGATTTCTCCAGCACCTCCTGCGACAGGTCGGTGGCAATGATCTCGATGCGCCAGCCCGCCAGAGCGGGACCGAATTCGCGCAGGCACATCGCGATCGAATACGGCTCCTGTCCGGTCGAGCAGGCGGCCGACCAGATGCGCAGGGAACGACGATTGGCGCGCGACTGAATCAGCGCCGGCAGGATGCCCTCACGGAGATGATCGAACGGAATCTTGTCGCGGAAGAAGAACGTCTCGTTGGTGGTCATCGCCTCGACCACCTGCGTCGTGAGCTGCTCCGCGCCGCTCCTGATCTTCTGCACCAGCTCCGGGATGCCCGGCAGGTTGGCGCGGCGGGCCAGCGGCAGCAACCGGCTTTCGACCAGGTACTGCTTGTCGGCCGACAGATCGAGGCCGGAGCGATCCTTCAGGACCTTACGCAAGAACTCATAGTCCAGGGGTGTCACGAACGGTCTCCAGCAAACAGACGGACCAGCTTCGGCCCGATCTGGTTCAAGGGAAGGACGGCCGCGCAGATGCCGGCATTGGCGGCTGAGCCCGGCATGCCCCAGACCACGCTGGTCGCCTCGTCCTGCGCGATCACGCTGCCACCGGCGGCGACGATGTCCTTGCCGCCGCGCATGCCGTCGGAGCCCATGCCCGTCAGGATCACGGCCAGGGTCGAGCCCTGCCAGACCTCGATCGCCGACATGAACAAGGGATCGACGGCGGGCTTGCAGAAATTGATCGGAGGACCGTTGTCGAGCGCGATCACCACATCGGCGCCATGGCGCGCCACACGCATGTGGCGGCCGCCGGGGGCAAGGTAGATCTGACCCGGCTTCACCACCTCACCGTCGACGGCCTCGTGGGCCGGTCGGCGGCTCGAGCGCGCCAGATGCTCGGCGAGGATGGTGGTGAAGGTCGGCGGCATATGCTGGGTGATCAGCACCGGAAAGCGGTCGATCACGGGACCGAGCTCGGTCACCAGCGACATCAGCGCCTGCGGGCCGCCCGTCGACGATCCGATCAGCAGCACCTTCGGCATCTGCGTGCTGAAGGAGCGGCGCGCCAGCTGGGTCGGCACGGCGGGCGCCACGGGGGCGACCATCGGCCGCGATGCAAGCGCAGGCCGGAGCCCCTGGACTTGCGGAACGATCGGCGATGCGGCCGGCGCATGCGGAGCAGGAGCGGCGCGGCGCGCCTTGGCGCCAAGATTGCGGATCTTCTGAATCAAATCGTAGTGGAAATTGTCGGCCGCCGAGGCCTCGCGCGTGCTCTCGGGCTTCGGGATGTAGTCGGCCGCGCCGAGCGACAGCGCCTTGAAGCTGATCTCCGCGTTGCGGCGGGTCAGCGTCGACGCCATGATGACGGCGAGGTTCTTCTTCTTGGCAAGCAGCTTCGGCAGGGCGGCAATGCCGTCGAGCTCGGGCATCTCGATGTCGAGCACGGCGACGTCGGGATTGACGCGATCGATCTGGTTCACGGCTTCAAGGCCGGTGCGCAGCGACGCCGCCACGACCATGTCGGGCTCAGACGCGATCCAACGCGAGATCATGCCGCGGATGACGACGGAGTCGTCCACGACCATCACCCGGAGAGGTTCCTGCCTGATCGAACTCGGGATCGAAGAACTGGCCAACGCGACGCTCATAGTTCACCAACAGGACAGAGGCACGGGGTGACGGCAAGCCCGGACGACCACGGGACCGCCGCACGCAACGGAGATCAGATCAGCCCGACTTCCTGAAACTTCGCGGTCACGATGTCCTTGTCGAAGGGCTTCATGATGTACTCGTTGGCGCCGGCGTGCAGCGCGCGCGCGATGTGCGCGACATCGTTCTCGGTCGTGCAGAACACCACCTTCGGCGCGTCGCCACCGGGCATGCGCCGGAGATTGCCGAGAAACTCATAGCCGTCCATGACGGGCATGTTCCAGTCGAGCAACACCGCATCGGGAAGGCCCCGCTTGCAGATCTCCAGAGCCTGCTCGCCGTCCTCCGCTTCCACGATCTGGAAATCCAGACCTTCCAGAATGCGTCGCGCCACCTTTCGAATGACGCTGGAATCGTCAACTACCAGACACGTTCTCATATCAGCCTCACGAGGTCAGGATCCAATGCAACGACGCCTGATGCGCCGCCGCCCTCAAATTGCAGTGTTCAGGCCGCCATCTTGTCTGCTGCGAGCTCGAGCACGCGATCGACATCGAGGATGACCATCAGCTGACCGTCGAGGCGGTGCACGCCGCCGGCGAGCTTCGCCATGCGCGGGTCGAGATTGACCGGGTTCTCCTCCCGGCTCTCCTCGGGCAGCCGCAGCACCTCGCCGATCTGATCGATCAGGAGACCATAGGACTCGCCACGCAGATCGACGCCGACCGCCATCGGCGGCTTGCCGTCCTCGGCGCGGGCGAGGCCGAGCCGCGCCCGCATGTCGACGACGGTCACGATGCGGCCGCGCAGGTTGAGGACGCCGGCGATCTCCGCCGACGACAGCGGCACCCGCGTCACCCGCTCCGGCATGAACACGTCCTGCACCCGCGAGATGGGCAGGCCGAACAGCTGACCGCCGATCATCGCAGTGACGTATTCGACGGCGGCGCCTTCGGTGGTTTCGATCTTGCTGCTCATCGCACGCTGCTCCTGTCCGCTTGCTGTCACGCGGCCCGCCGGTTGGCTTCGGCGCGCGCCCGTTCCTCGATCTGTTCCTTCAGCGCCGCGATCAGGCCGGGACGGTCGAACTTGGCGATGTAGTCGTAGAGCCCGGCCTGGCGGCCGCGCTCGATCGCCGCCGGCGACACCAGCGACGACACCGCGATGACCGGCATCTGGTTCAGGTTCTGGTCGGCGCGGATCGCCTCGGTGAACTCGAAGCCGTTCATCTCCGGCATCTCGATGTCGGTGACGACGATGTCGAAGCTGTGCCCGGAACGCAGCGTGGCGAGGCCCTCGATCGCCGACGCCGCCGTGCGCACCTTGTAGCCGGCCGACTTCAACACCGGCGCCAGCATGTTGCGGAAGAACGGCGAGTCGTCGACCAAGAGCACCGACTGCGTCTGCGACTCGGTCGCCATCTCCTTGCGGATGAACCAGTCGGCGAACGCCATCGGCAGGAAGTGGCCGACGTCGATCACTTCCGTCGCCTGGCCCTTGATCACCGCCGAGCCGAGGATGCCGTCCTTGGCGCCGGATACCTGGATGTTGAGCCGCTCCTCGACGATGTCGATGATCTCGTCGACCACGAGGCCCATCGCCCGGGTCTCGTCGGCGAACACCAGGATCGGCTGCGAGCCCGACGTCTGCACCGACACGCCTTCCATCTGCACCAAGGGCATCAGCTGGTCGCGGTACTGCACCATGTAGCGGCCGTTGGAGATCTCGATCTTGTCGGCCGCGATCTCCTCCAGGCGCGTGACCAGCGCCAGCGGCACCGCCTTGGGCTGCGCCGTGCCGGCGCGGAACACCAGGAGCGAGGTGAGCTGCTCGCCGCCGATCGCGTGATGCGCGGCGTGTTCGTCGGATACCGCCTGCGAGGCCGAGCCGGCGGCGCCGAGCGCTTTCGCAATGCCGTTCGGATCGATGATCATGATCACGGCGCCGTCGCCCAGGATGGTGTTGCCCGAGAACATGTCGATGTGACGCAGCTTGGTCGACATCGGCTTGACCACGATTTCCTCGGTGTGGAACACGCAGTCGACCACGATGCCGAAGGTCTGGTTGCCGACCTGCGTCACCACGATGAAGCCGTTCTCCGGATCGGTCGACGAGCCGTCGTCGATCTTCAAGAGCTTCTTCAGATGCATCAGCGGCAGCAGCTTGTTGCGCAAGCGCAGCACCGCGGTGTCCTTGATGCGCTCGATGCGGTGCTCGGAGTTGGCGCGCGCGCGCACCAGCTCGACGACCGACAATTGCGGGATCGCGAAGCGGTCGCCGCCGGCTTCGACGATCAGCGCCGAGACGATCGCGAGCGTCAGCGGGATCTTGATGGTGACCGAGGTGCCCTCGCCGAGCACCGACTTGATGTCGATGGTGCCGCCGATCTGGTCGATGTTGGTGCGCACCACGTCCATGCCGACGCCGCGGCCCGAGACCGAGGTGACGGCGGCCGCGGTCGAGAAGCCCGGCTCGAAGATGAACTTGTGGATCTGCGCTTCCGTCATCTTCTCGAGCTCGGCCTCGGTGACGAGGCCGTTCGCCAAGGCCTTGGCCTTGATGCGCTCGGTGTTGAGGCCGCGGCCGTTGTCGGCGATGCAGATGATGATGTGGCCGCCTTCATGATAGGCGGACAGCCGGATGGTGCCCTGCTCGGCCTTGCCGGCCGCGGCACGCTCGGCCATCGTCTCCAGGCCGTGATCGGCGGAGTTGCGCACCATGTGGGTGAGCGGGTCCTTGATCAGGTCGAGCACCTGGCGGTCGAGCTCGGTGTCGGCGCCGTGCATCTCGAGCTCGATCTGCTTGCCGAGCTCGGTGGCGAGGTCGCGGACGATGCGCGGCAGCTTCTGCCAGGCATTGCCGATCGGCTGCATGCGCGTCTTCATGACGCCCTCCTGCAGCTCGGCGGTGACGTTGGACAGCCGCTGCAGCGGCACCTTGAACTCGGTGTCCTCGTTGCGGCGGGCGATCTCGAGCAGCTGGTTGCGCGTCAGCACCAGCTCCGAGACCATCGTCATCAGATGTTCGAGCGTGTCGACGTTGACGCGGATCGACTGGTTGGCGACCTTGTCGTTCTCGTGCACCTCGCCATCGGCATTGGCCTTGGCGCGCGCCGCCTTCTTCGGCGCCTCGGCCTTGGCCTCTGCTTCCGCCTTGGCAGGCCCGGCCTTGGCGACCGGCGCCGGGGCAGCGGCTTTGGGCTCAGGCGCCTTCTCATGCGCGGGCGGCAACTCGATCGCGGTCTCGCGGAAGGCGCGCTCGAGCTCGTCGAGCGACACTTCGCCCGGACGCAGCGGACGCTCCAGCGTCTGGTCGATCAGCGAGCCGTGCGTGACCGCGGGCGCGGCCGGCGCTGCAGGCGCAAGCGGTGGCGCGGTCTCGCCGGCCATCGCGATCGGCTCCGCCGACGCGGCCATTGCCGCCATGCCGCGCTCGACCATGGCTTCGAGCTCGCTGATGAGGTCGCGGTCCTCGCCCTCGGGCTCGGCCTCGTTGGCCTCGAGCTGTCCGAGGATGTCCTTGATGCGGTCGATGGTGGTGAGGATCAGCGTCACGGCCTCGCCGGTGACCGGCATGCCGTCGCGGAACTTGCCCATCAGGGTCTCGGCGGCATGCGCCAGCGCTTCGAGCCGCGGCAGGCCGAGGAAGCCGCAGGTCCCCTTGATCGTGTGCACCAGCCGGAAGATGTTATCGAGGATCTTGGCGTTGTTCGGCTCCTGCTCGAACCGCACCAATTGATTATCGACGGTGTCCAGGCTCTCGCTGGTCTCCGTCAGAAACTCACGCAACAGGTCATCCATGAAACTGGCCTTCGCACGCAACGGAACGCGACATGACGCGCCCTTCAAACCGTGGCCAGTTTCGGTGCAAAGCGTTTAATATTAGTTGAGTAAGCGCAAATGAACGGACTCAACAAAGAGATAAGATGCATCCGGACAAATTCGGACCCATCGGCAAGGCTTGATTAACCATGGTGAATGGATTGTTGCGTCTGTCCCACGACACGAGGTCGCAGGACTGACGCGGCAGGACGTCTGCCAGATCAGGCCGCCTGCACGACCATCGCGTTACCGTCGGCGGTGAGCGTCACCTTGAGGCCGCAGGCATCGGCGAGCAGACGGGTGTAGTAGGGCTGCACCGCGTGGGCATCGATGGTCGACTGCAATTCGCCGCCAAGCAGATTGACGATGTTCTGCGGCAGGCGGGCATTGAGCCCGGTGGCAGCGACGCGGAAGCTCATGGACTCGCCGTCGCCGATCGGGTCGACGGTCAGCATGCCGCCGCGCGGGATCGTCTGCTGCGCCACCACCATCATGTTGAGCAGCAGCTTGACCCGGTTCTTGGGCAACAGCAGCCGCGGCAGATTCCAGGTGATCGAGGTCTTGGCGTCCTCGATGTGGCCGCGCGCCATGGTCTGGGCGTCGCCGAGATCGATCTGCGCGCCCGCAGAGCCGGCCGCACCAAAGGCGAGGCGGCAGAACTGCAGCCGCGCCGACGCCGTCTTGGCGCTCTTGCGGATCAGCTCCAGCGCGAAGTCGCGATCCTCTGGCTTCGGATTGTCGTCGAGCACCTCGAGCCCATTGACGATCGCGCCGACCGGACTAATCAGGTCGTGGCAGACCTTCGAGCAGAGCAGAGCGGCAAGTTCGAGCGTATCGGGAGCGGGAATCGGATTGGCGATCTCGGGAGAGGACGTGCCGGACATTCGATGTTCCTGAAATCCGCGAACCTGGGCGAATCATGCTTGCGTTAACGCTTGATACACTGCGAAAGCATGGACCGCCACCGGACTGAGGGCGGGACACGGGAAAGTACGTAGCGGTTTTCCCGGCAGCCGCAGCTCAATGAACGTGCGAACGGCCGTACCCGGATGCGCCGGCGCCAGAACAAGGATACGATGATGCAAGCTGCGTACGGAACGGCCGGAAGGAGCACCGCGCAATGACGACGGCACCGACTGCAGGAACCGTCGAGGTCGAGGCCGCCGCCGCGCTGATGACGCCCCTGACGGAGCTCGTCGTCGAGGCGGCCTACGCGATCCTCGCCGTCAACCGCCGCGCCATGGCTGTCACCGACAAATCCGACGGCTCGCCGGTCACCGAGGCCGATCTTGCCGCCGACAGGGTCATTGCCGAAGGGCTGGCACGGCTGGCGCCCGCGATTCCCGCGCTGTCGGAGGAGCGGGTCGGGGCGAGCGCAGGACCGTTCAATGGCAGCTTCTTCCTGATCGATCCGCTCGACGGCACCAAGGAGTTCGTCGCTGGGCGCGGCGAGTTCACGGTCAATCTGGCGCTGGTCACCGGCGGCAGCCCGCTGCTCGGCATCGTCTGCGCGCCGGCCATCGGCCAGATCTGGCGCGGTCTGGTCGGCCGTGGCGCCGAGCGGCTGTCGTTCACGGAGGCGGGTTTGGCGGCCGCCGAGCCGATCCGCACCCGGCCGATGCCGCCGCAGGGCGCGGCATGGGTCGCCGCGGTCAGCCGGTCGCATGGCGATGCCCGCACCGAAGCCTTCATTGCGGCACGTCCGGGCGCGGTGCGCCTGCCGCTCGGCTCGGCCGTGAAGTTCGGCCGGCTCGCCGAAGGTCTGGCCGACATCTATCCGCGGCTCGGCCCGACCTCGGAATGGGACGTGGCGGCAGGCCATGCCGTGGTCGCAGCCGCCGGCGGCACCGTCACCAGCGAGACCGGCGCGCCGTTGCGCTATGGCGAGCGCCCCGACGGCTTCATCGTGCCGTCCTTCATCGCCTGGGGCGACCCGGCTGCGGTGAGGATTTGAGACAGCCCTACCGCCTACTGCGGCAGATCCTCCTCCAGCGCCGGCCAGCGGGCTTCCGCCCGCGGCAGATAGCGGCTCGGGTCGGCCGCGAAGGCGTCGCGGCTTTCCTCGCGGTTGAACAGGAACAGCCGTTCCTCGACCACGACGAAGAAGCGCGGGTTGCCGGCCACCGTCACGCCGCGAGCCACATCGGTCGGGTCGTAGCCGCCGAATTGCGGGCCGTAGACCTCCGGATGGGCCAGGAAGGAGGCGCGATTGCCCTCGTTGCGAAACCGCCAGACCACCCCATCCTGGGACGCCTCGAAATCCGGCAGTCCCAGCAGGGCCTTGCCATCGACGAAATAGGAAACGGGGTCGAAGCCGTCGATCGCCAGCCCGCTGAAGCGGTCGGAGATGATGCGCTGCGTCGTGGCCGCCGGCGCGCCGACCGGCAGCAGCAGCGCAGCGAGCGCGATAGCGGCAATTACAAGGCGAAACAGCGACTTTGATCCGGTCCGGTTCGGTTGTTGCCGTTGTGCGGTCATAGTTGATGCCGATAACATGGGAGTCGCAGGGGCATCGCCCCTCGCCCGACAATCGCCCGATGGGGTTGGCGTCAGGTTAAGGCGAGGCTCGGGCAGCCGATAGCAGGGGATTTCCATCGATGAGTTTCGCATCACGCCTTGCCGCCGCCACGTTAGCGGCCGTGCTGGCCATGACCGCGTCGGTCGCCGCGCAGCAGGCGCCCCCGCCTGCTGCGCCGCCCTACCAGGCTGCGCCGCCGTATCAGCAGCCCGCACCGCCGCCGCGCCCTGCGCCGAGCCCGGACAGCTTCAATCCGGACGAGCTCGTCAATGCCGGCCATCGCTTCTTCGGCAACGTCTCGCGCGGCCTCGCCTCGGTGATCGAGCGCGCCGTCAGCCAATGGGGCCTGCCGAACGGCTATATCCTGGGCGAGGAAGGCGCCGGTGCTTTCGTCGCCGGTCTCCGTTACGGCGAGGGCACGCTCTACACCAAGAACGCCGGCGACCTCCGCGTCTACTGGCAGGGCCCCTCGCTCGGCTTCGACTGGGGCGGCGACGGCGCCCGCACCATGACGCTGGTCTACAACCTGCCGGCCACCAGCGCGATCTATCAGCGCTTCGTCGGCATCGACGGCTCGGCCTATATCGTCGGCGGCTTCGGCATGACGGCGCTGACCGCCAACAACATCGTGCTGGTGCCGATCCGATCCGGGATCGGCCTGCGGCTCGGCGCCAATGTCGGCTACCTCAAGTTCACCCCAAGTGCGACCTGGAACCCGTTCTGAGGTCGCCGGTTGGTACCGCTAGGACACGTTCTCCCGCGACGGATCAAGGTTAACACGGCATTGGGCTGGCGTTGAATCAGCCCGCCGTGCATTGTGATTCCGTTAATCATTTTGGACCGGGAGTTGTGCGTCATGGTCGAGCCGATCATGTATTTTGCGATCGGTTTTCTGATCGCCATGCTCTGTGCGCTGATGATCGTGCCGCTGGTGCACAATCGTGCGGTGCGGCTGACGACGCGCCGGCTCGAGGCGGCGACGCCGTTGTCGATGGCCGAGATCCAGGCCGACAAGGACCAGCTGCGCGCGGAGTTCGCGATGTCGGCGCGGCGGCTGGAGATGAGCGTCGACGCGCTCAAGAACAAGGCCACCGGCCAGCTCGCCGACCTCGGCAAGAAGACCGACGCCATCAACCGCATGAAGATCGAGCTCGGCGAGAAGAACGCCGCGATCTTCGCGCTGGAGGCGCGCGAGAAGGCGCTCAAGGACCAGCTCCGCGCCACGGAAGAGGAGTTCGCCGCCAAGACCGAGGCGCTGCGCGCCGCCGAGCAGGCGCTGAAGGAGAAGCAGGCCGAGCTGGTCCGGCTGAGCACCGAGCTCAACGACAAGGCGCTGCTGGCGGACAGCCGCCAGGTCGAGCTGGTGTCGGTCAGGACCCAGGTCGAGGAGCTGCGCAGCCGCGTGGCCGACGCCGAGAAGGAATTCTCCGCGACCCAGACGCGGCTCGCGCTGGAGCGCGACGAATCCGACACCGCGACCAAGGCGCTCAACGACGCCCGCGCGCGGGTCGAGAATCTCAGCCAGCGCGTCACCGAGCTCGACCGCCAGCTGATCGTCCAGGTCAAGGAAGCCGAGATGCTGGCGACCCGCGTCGCCGACCTCGAAGGCCGGCTGTCGACCCAGGGCAAGCTGCTTGCCGAACGTGATTTCGAGAACAACCAGTTGCGCGAGGCCAACGTGGCCGCCGACCGCGCCTTGAAGGAGCTGCGCGAGGAGCTGGCCGGCTTCGGCAGCGGCAAGTCGGCCGCATTCGAGCGGCTCAAATCCGAGAAGGCCGCCCTCGAAGAGCAATTGCAGGCCGCCCGCGACGAGCGCACCAAGCTGCAGCGCGAGATGAACGCGATCCAGCAGCAGGCCGAGAGCACCTGGGCCCAGGAGCGGATGGAGAACGCGCTCTTGCGTGAGCGCATCAACGACATCGCCGCCGAGGTCGCCAAGCTCGCAATGCAGATCGAGGGCCCGAACTCGACCATCGAAGCCATGCTGGCCGCCGAGCCGACCCCCGCCAAGCCGGCCAACGCCAATGGCGTCGCCGCGGCTCCGGCCGCTGCAGCCGGCGCAGGCGGTCCGCAAGGCGGCACCCTGGCCGACCGCATCCGCGCGCTGCAGTCTCATGCCTCGCGAGCACGGCAGCTCGGGGCCTGAGGCCGCCGGATCGGCGCCGAGTGCGGCGGATATCTGCCCCTCGCTTCAGCATGGAGGCCGGCCCGCGAGAGGGCCGGTTTCGGCCCCTATCGAGGACGGGCCACCGCACCCCGGCAGTTTTCCTCGCCAGCGGCGCCGCAAATCCTTGACACCCCCTGCCCGCGCTTCGTAAATCGCGGGCTCCGACGGACTGCTTCGGCAGCTGCCTCTTACGGCCCCACGGCCGGCAGCCACCAGGATCCGGGCGCATAGCTCAGCGGGAGAGCGTTCCCTTCACACGGGAGAGGTCCAAGGTTCGATCCCTTGTGCGCCCACCATTGACCTCTGAATTTGCGCGTCAGTTCCGTGTTTACTACCGTCCATCTGGGGCCCATACCGCCATCGCATGATGACGATCGGGGCACCGCCAGCGGACGCTCGGCGAGCTTGACCTTGCATTGGCCGAGTTCACATTCCGGCAGGCTGAAGCGGCCGATGTCGACCGGTAGTCCGAGCTGCTTCCCTGGCGAGAATGTCGGCGTCCTCGTCGTGAGATCGCGCGATCTCCATGAGAATCCCGGCCGCGACGTCCCGCGGCAGGCAGATATGATCGACCACCCACAGCAGCACCATGGCCGCTTCGCGCTGACAGGTCTGCGCCTTCCGCAACGGCGCGAGCTTCTGCAACGCCTGCTCGCGACGCTCCGCCCGAGCGTCGGCGACTGCATCGCGCGCGAGCGTCTCGATCTCCTCGGAAGAGCGGACCGCGCTCAGGTTGTTCGACATTCCGTTCTCCCCCCATGAAGCCCGAAGCTATTCCATTTGGACCAGAGGCCGACGTCGCAGCAACGGCCGCGGCTACGCATCGAATGTGCATCGAGGCAATTGGATCGCCGCACCCGGCCATTTTGACCTCGTTCGTCCGCGCATGGGCGCCCTGCATCCAGCACATCAGTCACAGAATGCACCTGCTACCTCCGCGGGGACGGCGCAAGGCGGCTTTTGCGGGGCGGAGCTCTCACGTTTTCCTGATTCCTGCGTCAGAACGCCGCGCTCGAATTCGCCTATGGTCCGGCGCGTTTCCAACCCTCGGAGGTTTTCCGCATGCGTAAACTGATCATCGCCACCGCCGCCCTCGCGTTCGTCTCGACGGCCGCTCTTGCCCAGTCCACGGAGAAGCCGATGACGACCACCGGCCAGTCGGCGAAGAGCGGCGACGCCATGGGCGGGGGCGACGACATGAAGATGAGCAAGACGAAGAAGAAGTCGGCGAAGAAGTCGTCCGGCGACGCCATGTCGAAGTAGGGCGTGGGCGCGCCTGTCCGCAGGCTCCACATGCGCGACGAGATCGGGCCGCTCCTCTCAGGGGCGGCCCTTGTTCATTCGTGTCGACCGCGATCGCACACCTCTTCTGCGAGATGTCTCAGCCGGCGGCGAGTCCCATCTGCTGCAATCGCCCCGCGAACCAGGCCGACAATGCCGGATCGATCCGGGCGCCGACATAGACCTCCGGCGTGATCACGCTGCGGCGGTCGAGAATCACCAGCACGCCGATCCAATAGGCGAACCACAGATGCGGATCGGTCAGCGCCATCAGCTTGTGGCGGTCATGCGCCAGCGGCTGGTGGTTGCCGGCCTTGCGGACCTCGATCGCCAGCAGATTGTCGGGCACGGCACGCTTGTGCACGACGATGTCCGGGTAGACCGATTTTCCCAGCTCATCGTCGGTCGAGACGATGGTGCCACGCGGCAGCAGCATGGCGCGGTCGCCGAGCCGATTGTAATCGCAATCGACGTCCCACCCCAGGAAGTTGCGTTCGAGATGCACCGCCAGCCGATGCGTCAAGGCGCGCTCGCCGAGATCACGGTCGAGGATGAAGCGCTCGCGCGCATAGAACTCCTGCAGCGCAGAGATCAGCCGGTTCAATTCACTGTGCATGCCGCTCAGATACAGGAGAGAAGGACACCTCACCATCAACACGCGATCGGCGTGAGTCGCCAACCCCATAAATGAGGCGATGCGCCTTCCCTCGGCCCGCGGCCCTTTTGCGGCCGCCAGCGTTGCGGATTTACATCTGCACTTCGATCAGGCGCGGACCATATTCGGCGTTCGCCTCGGCCAGCGCGGCATTGAACTCGTCGGCCGAGGTGACGGCGCGGCCGGGGACGCCCATGCCCTTCGCCATGGCGACGAAGTCGAGCGTCGGACGGTCGATCTTGAGCATGTCCTGGGCGCGCTGGCCCGGCTCGCCGGCGCCGACGCCGTCGAACTCGCCGCGCAGGATCTGGTAGATCCTGTTGGCGAACACCACCGTGACGACGTTGAGGTTCTCGCGCGCCTGGGTCCACAGCGACTGGATCGTGTACATCGCGCTGCCGTCGCCCACGAGGCACATGACCTTGCGGTCCGGGCAGGCCACCGCGGCGCCGGTCGCGACGGGGGTCGAGAAGCCGATCGAGCCGCCCATGTTCTGCAGCCAGTCATGCGGCTTGGCGGCCGCCGTCGGCGGGAAGAAGCCGCGGCCCGTGGTGATGGATTCGTCGACGATGATCGCGTTCTCCGGGATCGCATAGGCGATCGCCTGGGCGATGGTGGTGTGGTTCAACGCGCCGGTGGGCTTGATCAGCTCGGCGAGCGGCTGCGGCTTAACGTCGGCGGCCTTGGCGCCGAGATGGCCGGCGAGCGCCTCGAGGGCGGCGGCCGAGTTCTCGCCCCAGGCGGTCATGCGGTGCACCTCGGTGCCCTCGGCCTTGAGCATGCTCGGCTTGTTCGGATAGGCGAAGAAGGCGACGGGGTCGTTGGCCTCGACCAGCACGATATGCTTGTAGTTCTTCAGGATCGGCAGCGCCTGCTCGATCACGTAAGGGATGCGGTCGATCGAGAACCGTCCGGCGCCGCGCGCCATGCGCGGGTGATAGGTCTGGCCCATCACGCGGCAGCCGGTCTTGCCGGCGATCTGCTGGGCGAAGGTCAGAGCCTGCTCGGTCAATGCGCCCGCTGTCATCAGCACCAGCGTCTCGGGGCCGTGGGCGTGCAGGATCTTCGCGGCCTTCTCGACCGCGTCAGCCGAATAGCTCGGGCGCTGCGCCTCTCCCGGAACCTGGGCAATGCCGTCGACCTCGTTCCAGGCGGTGTCAGCGGGCAGGATCAGGGTGGCGATCTGCGGCGGCGCGCTCTTGGCGGCGGCGATCGCGGCGGCGCCGTCGGCAGCCACGGCCTTGGCGCTCGGCGAGGTCCGCACCCAATCGGACATCGGCCGCGCCAGGCCCTCGATGTCCGAGGTCAGCGGCGCATTGAAGCCGATGTGGTAGGTCGCGTGCTGGCCGACGATGTTGACGATGCCCGAGCGCGCCTTCTTGGCGTTGTGCAGGTTGGCGAGGCCGTTGGCCAGGCCAGGACCGAGATGGAGAAGCGTCGAGGCCGGCGTGCCCTTCATGCGGAAATAGCCATCTGCGGCGCCGGTCACCACGCCCTCGAACAGGCCGAGCACGCAGCGCATGCCCTCGACGCGGTCGAGCGCGGCGACGAAGTGCATTTCGGAGGTGCCCGGATTGGTAAAGCAGACGTCAACGCCCCCTGCGACCAGGGTCCGTACCAGGCTTTCCGCACCGTTCATCATGTTCTCCTGCTGATTCCGCGCGCTATTTGCAATGTTGGGCAGATCAATCATTGTTCGCCCGCGGCGTCAAAGGGGCTGGCCGCATTGCTGCCATCGCCACGGTGCTCATGCGCGGGCTTGGCTAACAGGATGTTGGTCCAGGACGCGCGCGATTGTCCGTGGGATTTGGGTCACGGACCGTCGCCACATACCGGCCTCACGCCGCCGTGGGTTGCGTAGTGCAACCGTTTATGGCCTGTCTGCGAACGGAATTTGATGTTTGCCAGGGGACGGAAATGAAGCGCTGTTTGGCTTTGGGAATTGCTGCGGTCGCGTCGGTGGCAAGCGCCGGGATGGCGCGGGCGGAAATGTTCGACACCAGGGACCTCTTCGGCGGCGGGCCGAACTTCTATCAGAGCGGTGTCAGCCCGATTCCGCGCCAGACCGTGATGTTCCAGAGCCAGTATGCGCCAGGCACCATCGTCGTGAGCACCAGTGAGCGCCGGCTCTATCTGGTCCTGCCGGGCGGCCAGGCGCTGCGCTACGGCATCGGCGTCGGCCGTGACGGGTTCCGCTGGAGCGGCGTGCACCGCATCACCGCCAAGAAGGAATGGCCGGCCTGGACCCCGCCGTCGCAGATGCTGCGGCGCCGGCCCGACCTGCCGCGCCACATGGCCGGCGGCATCGAGAACCCGCTCGGCGCGCGCGCAATGTATCTCGGTTCAACGCTGTACCGAATCCACGGCTCGAACGAGCCCGAGACGATCGGCCAGGCGGTATCGTCGGGCTGCTTCCGCATGACCAATGACGACGTCGCCGACCTCTACGACCGCGTCTCGGTTGGCACGACCGTGATCGTCAAGAACTAGAGCCGCACTCGACCACGACGATGAGGCAATGTCACAGCGCGCATCCTCGCCACGAGCATCCGTGCTCCTGGCGCCCCCTGCGGAGCGCGGTGGCGGCCGCGCTGGCTGCGCTTGTGACCGCGATGGTCCCGCTGCCGGCGTCGACCACCGAAATTCCGGCGATCGCCGCCCGCCAGCGCATCGAGAAGAAGAGCTTCACCGACGCCGAGATCACCGACGGCTTCTTCAAGACCGCGTTCGGCGCCGAGTATCACCTGGCGGGCCGGGTCGACCGCATCCGGAAGTACAGCGCACCGGTGCGGGTGTTCGCCGATGGCCGCCGCGCCGATCGCAAGGCGCAGCTCGCCAAGGTCGTCAGCGACATCGCCGCGCGCATCCGCAACCTCGACATTGCGATGACCGACACCGACGGCGACGCCAATGTCCGCGTCAAGCTGGTGCGCGACCGCGATCTCTACCACACCATCAGCCAATCCTATGGCAGCGAGCGCGCGCGCGAGATCAAGACCTCGCTGGATCCGCAATGCCTGTCCGGCTTCCGCAAGAACGAGGCGTTCGAGATCGAGCATTCCGACGTCATCCTCACCGTCGACAACGGCGATTTCGTCTTTCTCGACTGCGCCTATGAGGAGCTCCTGCAGTCGCTCGGGCCGATCAACGACACTTCGAGCGTGCCCTGGACCATGTTCAACGACAACGTCTCGATGGGCTATTTCGACGTCTACGACCAGTACATCCTCAATCTGCTGTACGATCCGCGCGTCAAGGCCGGCATGACGCTCGCCGAGGTCAAGGCCGTGCTGCCGGACGTGCTGACGGATGTCCGCGCCTGGGTGAGGAAGACGAACAATCTGGCGGAATAGGTGTCGGCGCTGCCATCTCACCAGCAGTACCGTCGCTCACCCCGCATCGAAGCTGACGCGCACCATTCTCACCCCGTCATTGCGAGCGCAGCGAAGCAATCCAGAATCTTGCCGCCGCGGACCTCTGGATTGCTTCGCTGCGCTCGCAATGACGGATGAGAGAGGGTCGATCGTCCCGACCAGCCGTGCGTGAGGCGCCGGATCGCCGGCGGCTACTTGCAAATCCCCTTCAGCGCCCGCCACTCCTCCGCACTCAGCAGCGGCGGGCCGCTCGGCGGCCGGTCCTCGGCGCGCATGCGGGCGAGACGGTCCTCGCTGAGCGGATGGCTGGCCCACAGCGACGGGCGCTTGCCGTCCTCCTTGCCGGTGATGCGAAACAGCAATTCGCCCATCGGGCGCGTCGGCCGTCCGAGCTTGTGCATCACGTCGATCGCGAAACCGTCCGCCGCCGCCTCCGCCTCGCGCGAATAGGACGCATTGATCATGGCCCGCGAGGCGAAGATCGCCGCGCCCGCGCCGGTGACGTCGCCGAACAGCAGGCCGATCAGGAATGAGCTGCCGCCATTGTGGATCAGCTGCCGCAGGTTGTCGCGGTGCTTGAGGTGGCCGAGCTCATGCGCCAGCACACCGGCGACCTCGTCGGGGTCATTGGCCTTGTCGAGCAGCCCCCTGAACAGGAAGAATTGCCCGCCCGGCAACGCGAAGGCGTTGGGGATCGGCGTATCCAGCAC
Organism: Bradyrhizobium sp. SZCCHNPS1003; assembly: GCF_032381555.1. Lineage (NCBI taxonomy): Bacteria > Pseudomonadati > Pseudomonadota > Alphaproteobacteria > Hyphomicrobiales > Nitrobacteraceae > Bradyrhizobium > Bradyrhizobium sp. SZCCHNPS1003. The sequence goes on along the minus strand of NZ_JAUHIU010000026.1, from coordinate 33,044 downwards.
CTGCGACGCGATGCTGTCGTCGAGGCCGGCGGGGCGGCGCAGCGCCGACACCAGCTTGGCGAACGCGGCCTGCCCGGCCGCCTCGCCGCAAAGCTTGTCACCGAACACGGTCTGGATCTGCACCACGGCGGCCTCGCCGAGATGCCGCTCCATGGTCGGCGGCACCAGGGGCGTCAGCCGATCGGATGCGAACGGAATCACCACCAGCACGACGGCGACGATCGAGGCGACGGCGGCCAGCGACCAGCCGACGATGCGCGCGATGGCGCCGCGGGTCATCCTGTTCTGGTCGATATGGCTGCAGCGCGCGATCAGCTCGGCCGACAACGCCGCGTCGCGGATCTCCAGCCGTGCCAGCGGCGATGCCGACAGGCAGCTCACGCGCAGCGTGCCGCTCGGGCCGTCGACGCGGCGGATGTCGGCATAGGGCCAGGAGACGAAATTGTCGGCGCTGCGCATCACGAGCTGATTGGCGAAGCCGATCGTGACCGTCTGCCGCCGGTTGGACAGGCCGTCGAAATAGACCGCAGGGCCGCCGAGCGGAGCGGCCGGCTCGACCGGCGTGGCGGCGGCCGGCGCAGCAGCGGCCACCTGCCCGGGATCAGAATCCGGCGACGTCGAGTCCATCGGCAAATCCTTCGCCGAGCGCGCTGGCCAGATCGCCCCTGGCGGCGACATTGGCCATGGCCTCGATGCCATGCACTTGAACCGACTGCAGCACGGTCGCCCACATGTCGCGCACCAGATAGAGCCGCATCACGACGTTGAGCGCCAGGATCCAGGCGATGTAGCCCAATCCGACCAGCACCAGCATCGGCACGTTGTCGGACAGCGCCTGCGCCTGAGGCCGGCCGTCACTCCCCGGCCCCAGCAATCTGAGCATCAGCGCGGCGACACCGCCGAAATAGGCGCTGGAGGCGATCGACAGCAGAAACCACCAGCCGATCACCTTCCAATAGAGACCATAGAACGCATTGCCGGGCAGGTCCGATTCCAGACGCACGCCGCCGAAGCGAATGCCCGACAGCCACCAGCGCCACTCGATCGCTTTGAACTGCGCATAGACGAACGGAAACAACGGAAACAGCACGAGCGCAAACGGCGCGATGACCCACAGATACCAGGCGCGCTTGAAGAACTCCCAGCCGCGTCCCTCGAAGTCGCCGCTGAGATCGCCATAGTGCGAATGTCGCATCTTGTAGCGCTCGAGCGCGGCGGCGCGCCACGGCCAGGCCAGCCCGAGCGTGACCACCGTCAACAAGGTCCACAGCATGGCGCGCCCGGCATAGGCCCAGCCCGAACCCGTCATCCAGAACCGAATGCCGCGCCAGACCGTGCGCGTCAGCCGGTAGCGGCGCGCGCGGAAGATGGCGAACTGGCCGAAGGCGTAGAAGGCGATCACCAGCGGCACGCTGGCGAAGCCCTGGTAGCGCTCGGCCTCGACGCCGATGAGGAAATAGGCGAGATAGATCGGGACCAGGATCGCCATCGCGAACAGGAAGCCGATCAGGAGCTCCTTGCCGCGCCCGGTATATTCTGCGGCATCACCGTCGACAGCCGTGTTGACCCAGAGATGCCGGCGGATGTCGGTCGCGAGCCAGAACCGGTAGAAGCCCAGTGTGATCAGTTCGATGGCCGCCCCGCGGCTGACCAGCCGGAAGAACTCGCCACGCGCACCTGAGAAGGTGGCGGTGAGAGGCGGAAGCGGCGGCAGCTGCTCCGGAACGTAACTCATCTGGTTCACGGCTCAGGGCCTCCGACACACGCAAAAGATCTACAATATACCTCGATTGTTCGTCGCCGGGACGACTCCGAGGTTCGACGTATTTTCTACGCAAGTCGGCCGGAAAAAAACACCGGCCTCGACGAGGATGACTAAAATATCTGCATCCGGCCGGTTGGCGAACGCATGTCCCGCATGCGCCAACCGCTTGGTCGGCACCTCAAGACGTCTTGTCGAACAATTCCCGCCCGATCAGCATGCGCCGGATCTCGCTGGTGCCGGCGCCGATCTCGTAGAGCTTGGCGTCGCGCAGCAGCCGCCCGGTCGCATAGTCGTTGATGTAGCCGTTGCCGCCGAGCAGCTGGATCGCATCGAGCGCACATTGCGTCGCCTTTTCGGCGGCGAACAGAATCGCGCCCGCCGCGTCCTCGCGCGTGGTCTCGCCGCGATCGCAGGCCTTGGCCACCGCATAGACATAGGCGCGCGCGGCGTTCATCGTCGTGTACATGTCGGCGACCTTGCCCTGCACGAGCTGGAAGGTGCCGATCGGCTGGCCGAACTGCTTGCGCTCATGCACGTAAGGCAGCACAGCGTCCATGCAGGCCTGCATGATGCCGAGCGGACCTGCGGCGAGCACCGCGCGCTCGTAGTCGAGGCCACTCATCAGCACGTTGACGCCGCGGCCGACCTGCCCCAGCACGTTCTCCTCCGGCACCTCGCAATCCTCGAACACCAGCTCGCAGGTGTCGGAGCCGCGCATTCCGAGCTTGTCGAGCTTCTGCGCGGTCGAGAAGCCCTTCATGCCCTTCTCGATGATGAAGGCAGTGATGCCGCGCGGCCCGCCCTGCGGATCAGTCTTGGCATAGACCACCAGCGTTTCCGCGATCGGACCGTTGGTGATCCACATCTTGTTGCCGTTGAGGACGAAGCGATCACCCTTTTTGTCGGCGCGCGTCTTCATCGACACCACGTCGGAGCCGGCCTGCGGCTCGGACATCGCCAGCGACCCGACATGCTCGCCCGAGATCAGCTTGGGCAGATATTTGCGCTTCTGCGCCTCGTTGCCGTTGCGGCGGATCTGGTTGACGCAGAGATTGGAGTGGGCGCCGTAGGACAGGCCGACCGAGGCCGAGGCGCGCGAGATCTCCTCCATGGCGATGCAGTGCTCGAGATAGCCGAGACCCGCCCCGCCATACTCCTCCTCGACGGTGATGCCGTGCAGGCCGAGCTCGCCGATGCGGGGCCAGAGGTCGCGCGGAAACTGGTTGGAGCGGTCGATCTCGGCGGCGCGCGGCGCGATCTGCTCCTGCGAAAAGCTCGCCACCGTCTCGCGGATTGCGTCCGCAGTCTCGCCGAGATCGAAATTGAACATGCGCTGCGCGTTGGCGATCATGGGGCGGCCTCCTGCTAGTCTTCTGCTTTGCAACAATCGCTCAAAGCCATATTCCGTGACGTGGCGCTTGTCACGCCCGACGTCCGGACAAATACCAGAGTTGCGACGCAAGACCGGCCCGGCGGCCCAAACTCCGCGCTTGCCCCGCGCTCCCGGGCAGGATGTAATCGCGCCCGACATCGCCGGACAGCTAGAATCCGGCCATCAGGGAGACGTCCATGCACGGGACCACCACGACGGCCGAGGCACAGCGACACGCCGCAGCAGGCGAGCGCGTCAACGACGCGGCCGCCAGTCGCGCCGCATCGTTGCCGCTCGCCGAATTCGACCCCGGTCATCCGGAGTTGTTCCGTACCGACACGCACTGGCCCTATTTCGACCGGCTGCGTCGCGAGGATCCGGTGCACTACTGCAAGGAGTCCATGTTCGGCCCCTACTGGTCGATCACCCGCTACGACGACATCATGGAGATCGAGACCAACCACGCGGTGTTCTCCTCGGCGTCCGCGCTCGGCGGCATCACCATTCGCGACGTCGACCCCGACCTGCGCCGTGAGAGCTTCATCGCGATGGATCCGCCGCGCCATGCCGCGCAGCGCAAGACCGTGGCGCCGATGTTCACGCCGACACATCTCGACGAGCTCGCGATCAACATCCGCAAGCGCTCCGCCGAATGCCTGGACAATCTGCCTGTTGGCGAGGTGTTCGACTGGGTCGATCGTGTCTCGATCGAGCTGACCACGCAGATGCTGGCGGTGCTGTTCGACTTCCCCTGGGAGGACCGCCGCAAGCTGACGCGCTGGTCGGATATCGCGACCACCATCCCGGGTCCGGACGGGCTGGTCGCGACCGAGGATGAAAGGCAGGCCGAGCTGATGGACTGCGCGCGCTATTTCGCGCGGCTCTGGCAGGAGCGCGTCAACCAGCCGCCGAAGAGCGACCTGCTGTCGATGATGGCCCACAGCGAGGCGACGCGGAACATGGATCCGAAGAACTTCCTCGGCAATCTCGTGCTCCTGATTGTCGGCGGCAACGACACCACGCGCAACACCATGTCCGGCAGCATCTATGCGCTCAGCCAGAACCCGGATCAGTACCGCAAGCTCAAGGATAACCCCGCGCTGATCGACAGCTTCGTCCCCGAGGTCATCCGCTGGCAGACCCCGCTCGCCCACATGCGCCGCACCGCGCTTTTCGACATCGAGTTCCGTGGCAAGCAGATCAAGAAAGGCGACAAGGTCGTGATGTGGTATGTCTCGGGCAACCGCGACGAGGCCGCCATCGAACGCCCCTACGACTTCATCATCGACCGTATCAGACCGCGTCAGCATCTGTCGTTCGGCTTCGGCATCCACCGCTGCGTTGGCTTGCGATTGGCCGAACTGCAACTCAAGATCATCTGGGAGGAAATCCTGAAGCGATTCGATCATATCGACGTGATGGAGGAGCCAAAGCGGGTCTATTCGAGCTTCGTGAAGGGATATGAGGCATTGCCGGTCAGGATTGCGGCTTAAGTTGTATTGAAGACGAATCGGGTCCGACACGAACGGTCCCGTAGGGTGGGCAAAGGCGGTCGCGCATAGCGCGAACGCTGTGCCCACCATCTTTCGATTGGCGCGAAACGCGGTGGGCACGCTTCGCTTTGCCCACCCTACGCGTCCTGCTCGCGACGACAGGCGAGCAGACTTATGACTTGTCTCGATTGTCGAGCGACTGTTTAGCAAAGGACGCCCCCCATGACCGCCCAGGCCGCGCTTCGCTCCGATAAGGCCGATCTGCTGCGCGACGCGCGCCTCGAGGCCTATTCCACCCCGATCGAGGACTTCCATCCTGGCGCACCACGGCTGTTCCAGAACGACACGATCTGGCCGTGGTTCGAGCGGCTGCGCAAGGAGGCGCCGGTGCACTACTGCACCAAGGCGCCAATCGAGCCCTATTGGTCGGTGACGCGCTATCACGACATCATGCATGTCGACACCAACCACGCGATCTTCTCCTCGGACGTCAGCAATGGCGGGATCATGATCCGAGACGTGCCGCCCGGATACGAATGGCCGAGCTTCATCGCGATGGACGAGCCTGTTCATGGCGAGCAGCGCAAGACGGTGTCGCCGATGTTCACGCCCGACCATCTCGACCAGATGGCGGTGCTGATCCGCGAGCGCTCGGCCAAGGTGCTGGATTCGCTGCCGCGCAACGAGACCTTCAACTGGGTCGAGAAGGTCTCGATCGAGCTGACCACGCAGATGCTGGCGACCCTGTTCGATTTCCCGTTCGAGGAACGCCGCAAGCTGACGCGCTGGTCCGACGTCTCGACCGCGCTGCCCAAAAGCGGCATCGTCTCGTCGGAGGAGGAGCGCCGCCGCGAGCTCGGCGAATGCGCCGAGACCTTCGGCCGGATGTGGAAGGCGCGCCAGGCCGAGCCTGGCCGCGACCTGATCTCGATGATGGCGCATAGCGAGGCGACGCGGCACATGACGCCGGACAATCTGATGGGCAACCTGATCCTGCTCATCGTCGGCGGCAACGACACCACGCGCAACACCATGACGGCATCGGTGCTGGCGCTGAACGAGAACCCGGCCGAGTATCAGAAGCTGCGCGACAATCCGGCGCTGATCGAGACCATGGTGCCTGAGGTGATCCGCTGGCAGACGCCGCTCGCCCACATGCGCCGCACCGCGCTGGTCGATACCGAGCTCGGCGGGAAGACGATCAAGAAGGGCGACCGCGTCGTGATGTGGTACGTCTCGGGCAACCGCGACGGGGAGGTGATCGAGAATCCGGACGCCTTCATCATCGACCGCAAGCGGCCGCGCATCCATTTGTCATTCGGCTTCGGCATCCATCGCTGCGTCGGCATGCGGCTCGCCGAGCTGCAGCTGCGCATCGTCTGGCAGGAGATCCTCAAGCGCTTCGACCGTATCGAGGTCGTGGGCGAGCCGAAGCGGGTCTATTCCAGCTTCGTGCGCGGCTACGAGAGCCTGCCGGTGCGGATTCCCGGGTGAGCTCCAGTCGACCTCTTCCAAATGGACACTCGTTCAGTCGACCGAATTCGGGCCTCATGGTTCGAGACGCCGCTACGCGGCTCCTCACCATGAGGGTGAAGGCCCGCCTGGATGAGCGAGGCTCCAGACCCTCATGGTGAGGAGCGCCGCTTGCGGCGCGTCTCGAACCGTGGGGCCTTAGCTGCCTATAACGGCATGGCTGGGTCCACCGGGATTCAATGGGCTTCGACGGTCGTTTCTGGCTAAATCATCCGCTGCACCACGGGTGCACACGAACCACAGGACGCCATGGCCGCTTCCGATACACCAAGCCCCAGCCCCGACTGGCCGCTCGCCATCTACCAGGCACTGAAGGCGGCTGACGTCCGGCAGCTCTGCTACGTCCCCGATGCCGGCCATTCCCGCCTGATCAGCCTCGCCCATGACGATCCCGCGATCGCCACCACGGTCCTCACCACCGAGGAGGAAGGTATCGCGCTCTCCGCCGGCGCCTGGCTCGGCGGCCAGCGCGCAGTGCTCCTGATGCAGTCGAGCGGCGTCGGCAATTGCGTCAACATGCTGTCGCTGCTGGCGAGCTGCCGCTTCCCGTTCCTCAGCTTCGTGACCATGCGCGGCGAATGGGCCGAGTTCAATCCGTGGCAGGTGCCGATGGGCAAAGCGACGCAGGCGGCTTTCGAGATCATGGGCGTCACGGTGTTCCGGCTCGGGCGTCCCGAGGACGCCGGCGAGATGGCGGCCGCTGCAGCGAGGCTCGCGTTCGACAGCGACCAGCCGATCGCGGTGCTGATCTCCCAGCGCATGATCGGCGCCAAGAAATGGACGGAGAGCAAGTGATGAGCGCACCGCTCGATCGTCGCGCCGCGGTGACGGCCCTGCTCGCTGACCGCGGCGACCTGCTGGTCGTCAGCGGTCTCGGCTCGTCTTCCTACGACGTGTTCGCCGCCGGCGATCATCCGGCGAACTTCTATCTCTGGGGCGCAATGGGCGGCGCCGTCATGATCGGCCTTGGCCTTGCGCTGGCGCAGCCGTCGCGGCCGGTCGTCGTGATCACCGGCGATGGCGAGCAACTGATGGGGCTCGGCAGCCTCGCGACCTCGGCGGCGAAGCAGCCGAAGAACCTCTCGATCGTCGTGCTCGACAACGCCCATTTCGGCGAGACCGGGATGCAGATGAGTCATTCCGGGCTCGGCGCGAAGCTGGAGCTGATTGCCGCGGGCGCCGGCTTTCCCTCGGTGAGCACGATCGAAACGCGTGCCGCACTCGACGCCTTCCGGCCGAAGCTGCGCGATCGGCAGGGTCCGCATTTCGCCCGCGTGACGATCTCGACCGATCATGTCGACCGCGCGTTGCCGCCGCGCGACGGCGTTTTCCTGAAGAACCGCTTTCGCGGCCATCTCGGATTTCCCGTCAGCTAGAACGCCATCGCGGCGCGGGCGCGCCATGCCGCTGTGGCGGGGCCGGACGCGCGCGGCGTGGTCATTCCCTGCTTGCCAAGGCTGGCATGCTTCGTCATAGGCTATGACGAACAAGCATAGGGAGACCGCGGGGCCGCGCGACAGCGGTCCGCGGAGCAGCGCATGACCGAACACCATCCGCACGACGATTATGCCGACATCCGCGACGCGGTGGCAAAGCTCTGCGCCCAGTTCCCCGGTGAGTATTGGCGCAAGCTCGATCGCGAGATGGCCTACCCGTCCGCCTTCGTGGATGCGCTGACACAGGCCGGCTATCTCTCCGTGCTGATCCCCGAGGAATATGGCGGCGCCGGATTGAAGCTGTCGGCCGCGGCGGCGATCCTCGAGGAGATCCAGCGCGCCGGCTGCAATGGCGGCGGCTGCCATGCCCAGATGTACACGATGGGCACGGTACTGCGTCATGGCAATGCCGAGCAGAAGGCCAAGTGGCTGCCAAAAGTCGCGAGCGGCGAATTGCGGCTGCAGGCGTTCGGCGTCACCGAGCCGACGTCAGGCACCGACACATCGTCGCTGAAGACCTTCGCCAGGCGCGACGGCGACAGCTACGTCGTCAACGGCCAGAAGATCTGGACCAGCCGCGCCGAATATTCCGACCTGATGATCCTGCTGGCGCGCACCACGCCGAAGGACCAGGCGCAGAAGCGCACCGACGGTCTCTCCGTCTTCATCGTCGACATGCGCGAGGCCAAGAAGGCCGGGCTCGCCATCCGCCCCATCCGGACCATGATGAACCACGCCACGACGGAAGTCTTCTTCACCGACATGCGGGTGCCGGCGGAGAACCTGATCGGCGAGGAAGGCAAGGGCTTCCGCTACATCCTCTCCGGCATGAACGCCGAGCGCATCCTGATCGCGGCCGAATGCGTCGGCGATGCCAAATGGTTCATCGCCAAGGCCACCGCCTATGCCAAGGAGCGCGTCGTGTTCGGCCGCCCGATCGGCCAGAACCAGGGCATCCAGTTCCCGATCGCCAAGGCCTATGCGTCGATGCGCGCGGCCGAGCTGATGGTCAAGGAAGCGACCCGCAAATACGAGGCGGGGCTCGATTGCGGCGCCGAGGCCAATATGGCCAAGATGCTGGCGGCCGATGCGTCGTTCGAGGCGGCCAATGCCTGCATCCAGACCCATGGCGGCTTCGGCTTCGCCGAGGAATACGACGTGGAGCGCAAATTCCGCGAGACGCGGCTGTATCAGGTGGCGCCGATCTCGACCAACCTCATCCTGTCCTACGTCGCCGAGCACGTGCTCGGCATGCCCAGGTCGTATTGAGGTCCTGCCATGCTGCCGCTTGAAGGGATCATTGTCGTCGCCGTCGAGCAGGCGGTGGCCGCGCCGTTCTGCTCGTCGCGCCTCGCCGATGCCGGCGCCCATGTCATCAAGATCGAACGGCCCGAGGGCGATTTCGCCCGAGGCTACGACGCCGCCGCCAAGGGCCAGAGCAGCTACTTCGTCTGGCTCAACCGCGGCAAGGACTCCGTCATCGTCGACCTTTCAAAACCGGAAGGTCGCGCCGAGCTGGAGAAGCTGATCGCCGGCGCCGACGTTCTCTTGCAGAACCTCAAGCCCGGCTCGATGGACAGAATGGGCTTCGCCCGCGAGCGGCTGCGCCAGGACTATCCGAAGCTGATCTGCTGCACCATCACCGGCTACGGCGACTCCGGTCCCTATGCCGACCGCAAGGCCTATGACCTGCTGATCCAGGCCGAGAGCGGACTGGCCTCGATCACCGGCGGCCCCGACGGTCCGTCGCGGGTCGGCATGTCGATCGTCGACGTCGCGACCGGCGCGACGGCGCATGCCGCGATCCTGGAGGCGCTGATCAGGCGCGGCCGCACCAATGAGGGCGCCGATATCAGGATCTCGATGTTCGACGTGATGGCCGACTGGCTCACGGTGCCCCTGCTCAACGCGGAAGCCGGCAACGCGCCGAAGCGCATCGGCCTCGCCCATCCCTCGATCGCGCCCTATGGCGTGTTCACCTCGAAAGACGGCAAGGACATCCTGATCTCGATCCAGAGCGAGCGCGAGTGGAAGACGCTGTGCGCCAAGGTGCTGGACCAGCCGGCCCTGCCCGACGACCCGCGCTTCGCCAACATGGTCGAACGCGTCCGCAACCGCAGCCTCACCGATGGCATCGTCGCGGAGCGCTTCGCGGCGCTGTCGCGCGATGAGCTGCTGGGCAAGCTCGCCGCGGCCGACATCGCCTTCGCCGAGGTCAACAGCATGGTGGATCTCGCGGTCCATCCGCATCTGCGGCGCATCGAGGTGGACACGCCGAACGGCGTCGTCAGCTATCCCGCGCCGGCGGCGATCGTGGTCGGCGAGGACAGGCATTACGGCGCCGTGCCCGCGATCGGCGAGGCCGCTTCGCCCCATCAGCGCAAGGGATGATCATGACGGACACGCTCGATCTCGACCATCTCCGGCAATGGGTCGGCCGCAGCGCCGAGGCGACCGACATCGTCACCGCGCAGCTCACCAAGGGCCTGCGCGCGACGCTGTTCCAGGACATCGGCGAGCCGACAACCGGCGACATCGCGCCCTACACGGTGCATTGGTGCCTGGGCCAGCCCGTGTTTCCGCACGATCAGCTCGGCCCCGACGGCCATCCCACCCGCGGCGGCTTCCTGCCGCCGGTACCCTTGCCGCGCCGCATGTGGGCGGGCGGCGAGGTGCAGTTCATCGATCCCTTGCGCGTCGGCGATGTCGCCACCCGCGTCTCGACGATCTCAGACGTCACCCTTAAGAGCGGTTCGACCGGCCAGCTCTGCTTCGTCGCCGTCGAGCACGTCGTGACCACGCCGCGCGGTGTCGCGATCCGCGAGCGCCAGGACATCGTCTATCGCGACATGGGCGGGGCGCAGGCTGCGCCGGCAAAAGCGCCGCCGCCTCCGCCGGTCGCGCAGCACAGCGAGACGCGTATCTCCGATGCCGTGCTGCTGTTTCGCTATTCCGCCCTGACCTTCAACGGCCATCGCATCCATTACGACCGCGACTACGTCACCAGGGTCGAAGGCTATCCGGGCCTGATCTTCCACGGACCTTTGCAGGCCGCGCTGCTGGTCGAGTTCGCCGCTAGGCTCAAGGGCAAGCCGCCGGCCAAGTTCGCCTATCGCGGCGTGCAGCCTTTGTTCGAGGGCAGCGCGTTCTCGGTGAATGCGAATGACAAGGATGGCGGCCTGGAGCTGTGGACCGCCAACGCCGAGCGCCAGCCGACGATGAAGGGCACGGCGAATTGGTGAAGTCGGTCTCGTCAATGCGAGCGAAGCGACGCAATCCAGAGTTCCACCCGCGACTCTGGATTGCTTCGTCGCTTCGCTCCTCGCAATGACGGTCATTCGAGGAAACGCCGTGCCAAAAACCACAAGAACAACAACCAAACCCGTCACCGTCAAGCAGGCCACGTTCGAACTGCTGCGCGCGTTCGGCATCAAAAAAGTCTTCGGCAATCCCGGCTCGACCGAGCTGCCCTTCCTCAGCGACTGGCCCGACGACATCGACTACGTGCTCGGCCTGCAGGAGGCCTCGGTGGTCGGCATGGCCGACGGCTATGCCCAGGCGACGCGCAATGCCGGCTTCGTCAATCTGCATTCGGCGGCCGGCGTCGGCAACGCGCTCGGCAACATCTACACCGCGCATCGCAACCAGACGCCGCTGGTGATCACCGCCGGCCAGCAGGCGCGCGCGATCCTGCCGCTGCAGGCCTTTCTCTATGCCGAACGCCCGTCCGAATTCCCGCGCCCTTACGTCAAATACAGCGTCGAGCCGGCGCGGCCCGAGGACGTGCCGGGCGCGATCGCCCGCGCCTACTACACCGCGATGCAGCCGCCGTGCGGGCCGACCTTCGTCTCGATCCCGATCGACGACTGGATGCATCCGGCGCAGCCGATCACCGCCCGCAAGGTGAGCCGCGAGCTCGGCCCCGATCGCGCCGCCATGGACGAACTGGTGAGCGCACTTGCCGCCGCGAAGAATCCCGCGCTCGTGGTCGGCCCCGGCATCGACCGCGCCGGCTGCGTCGAACTGATGGTCGAGGTCGCCGAGAAGGCCAAGGCCGCGGTCTGGGTCAGCCCGTTCTCGGCGCGCTGCGCGTTCCCAGAGCGCCATCCGCAATTCCAGGGCTTTCTGCACGCCTCACCCGGACAATTGTCCGACGCCCTGAAGCCGCACGACCTCGTCGTCGTGTTCGGCGCCCCGGTGTTCACCTTCCATGTCGAGGGCCATGCCGCCATCTTCGACGGCGCCACCACGCTCTATCAGATCACCGACGATGCCGAAGGCGCGGCCGTGCCGCCGATCGGCACCAGCATCATTGCCACCATGCGGCCGGCGCTGGAGGTGTTGCTGGCGTTGCTGCCGGAGACCAGGCGCGCGGCGCCGAAGGGCCGCGTGCTGCCGGCCGCGCCGAAGCCGGCCGATCCGATCCCGGTCGACTATCTCCTGCATACGCTGGCGCAGGCGCTTCCGGCGGGCAGCGCCGTGGTCGAGGAGATCCCCTCGCATCGGCCGCTGATGCACAAGTACATGCCGATGCCCGGCGCGGATTCGTTCTACACGATGGCGAGCGGCGGACTCGGCTACAGCCTGCCGGCGGCGGTCGGCTTGGCGCTGGGGCGCACCGCGGGCCGCACGGTGTGCCTGATCGGCGACGGCTCGGCGATGTATTCGCTGCAGGCGCTGTGGACCGCCACGCAGCGCAGGCTGCCGCTGACGGTCGTCGTCATCAACAATTCCGGCTATGGCGCGATGCGCTCGTTCAGCCAGGTCATGCAGGTGCGCAACGTGCCTGGGCTCGAGCTGCCCGGCCTCGATTTCGTCAAGCTCGCGGAAGGCATGGGCTGCGATGCAGTGCGCGTGAGCAATGCCGCCGAGCTCGCCAGTGCGCTGACGCGAGCCCTCGCACATGCCGGCACGAGCCTCGTCGAGGTGATGGTCGACGCCGCGGTCCCGCTGCTCTACGCCCGGAAGGGCTGATCCGACGTTCGCACAGCGGACGACTTGTCAATCATGACATATGCGACAATGCGTCGCATCTTCAATGGCGGCAGCATGGCTCGCCGCGAAATGCTCATCGGCCCGCCGCAACCATGCAACCGGCGTACCGACGGCAACCGCTTGTTTCAAAAGCTTTCTGTTCCCCTGCGCCATCTCGTCGCGGCCGGCTCGCCGCAAACATCGCGAAATCCTGCCGTCAGCTTGCAGGCGGACGCCTTGCTGCTTGCAAGGTCCGACCATGCTGCAAGCCAAAATCATTTTCAAAAGGTTCCATCATCCAATCCAGCGTACCAAGGGAGTTGAGCTGATGGCGGACAAGAAGAACCTTCAAACCGCGGCGTCGAGGACCGATCTCTATCGCCATGTCAGCGTGCTGGCCCTGATGACCGCCCTGACGATGACGGCGCTGCCGCATCGGGCCCATGCGCAGGCCATGACCACCGCCCTTGCCACTTCGGCCACCACCAACGCCGCCGCGAAGGCGGCGCAGGATGCGGCGGCGAAGGCCGCGGCCAAGGCGGCGCAGGACGCCGCTGCCAAGGCGGCGGCGAAGGCGGCGAGCGATGCCGCTGCAAAGGCGGCAGCTAACGCCGCTGCAAAGGCTGCAACCAACGCCGCCGCCAAGGCCGCAGCCGACGCCGCTTCAAAGGCCGCCGCCAACGCCGCCGCAAAGGCCGCGACCAGCGCCGCCGCCAAGGCGGCCACCACGGCCGCAGCAACGGCAGCCGCCACCGCAGCGAGCACGGCAGCCAAGACCGCCGCCGCAACCCCGACGGCCACGGTTGCAACGGCCAGCACCGCGGCCAAGCCCGTCGCGGCCACCACTACGGCGGCCAGCACAGCCAAGCCCGCCGCGGCCGCCACCGCGGCAACGACGACGACCGGCACGGCCAAGACTGCAACCGCGACCACCACGGGCACGAGCACGAGCGCTGCCAAGCCGGCCGCGGCTGCCGCAGCGACGGCAACCACCACTGTCGCCCTCGCAAAGGCCACCGCCACGCCTGCCGCCGCAGCAACCCCGGCCAAGGCGGCTGCCGCGGCGTCGAGCAGCACCGATGCCGTCGCCAAGGCCAACGCGGCGGCCGCGGCCGCCGCGCAGACCGCCGCCGCCGCCGAGGCGCAGGTCGCCGCCGACCGCAAGGCGATCGATGTCGCACGTCAGGCCGAGCAGAACGCACGAGGCGCCGCGATCGAGGCCCAGGAGCAGGCCGAGAAGAACCCGACCGCGGCCAACCAGGCCGCGGCGGCTGCGAACGCCGCGAAGCTGACGGCCGCCTCGGCCGCGCTGCAGAGCGCCTTCCAGAAGCTCGACAAGGACATCGACGTCTCCAACGAGGCCAAGGAAGCCGCCAACGCCGCCAAGGACACGGCGCGCGAGACCGCCGAGGCCGCCGCGAAGGCGGCCCAGCAGGCCGGCCAAGCCGCCGGAAACGCCAACAATGGTGGCAACGCCAACAATGGCGGCAATGCCAACAATGGCGGAGCGGCGGCCGGCAACGGCGGCAACAACAACAATAACAGCAACCAGCAGAACCAGGCGGCCCAGGAAGCCGCCGAGCAGGCCGCGCTGCAGGCGGCGTTGAAGACCGGCGAGCAGGCCCGCGCGGTCGCCCAGCAGAAGACCCAGGCCGCGCAGGCGGCTGCGACCCAGAACCAGAAGACGGTCGAGGCCGCGCTGAACCAGAAGATCGGCACGATCGATGCGACGGTGGAAGCGGCCGAGCAGAAGGTGAATGCCGACCGGCAGGCCCTGGAGCAGGCGCGTCAGGCGGCACAGCAGGCCAAGCAGGATGCGCAGGAGGCCGCCGAGGTCCTCGAGCGCGCCAACAACGCGGCCAACCAGGCCGCGCTGGCGGCGGCCCAGGCCAAGGCGCAGACCACCGCCAACGCCTTCAACCAGGCCAATGCGACGCTGAACGCCGACAACCAGGCCCTGACCCAGGCGCGCGAAACCGGCGAGCAGCAGGAGGGGGCGCTGCGCGCGGCGGCTCAACAGCAGATCCAGGCCGGCTACACCGCCGCTCAGCAGGCGACCCAGGCCGCCTGGGCCGAGGCGCAGCAGATCGGCAACGCTGCGCTGGCCGCGCTCGAGCAGTAACGCGATTGCGGTCCGCGTCGCCGACCGGCAGCGCGGACCCGCTCATAACAACAAGACCATCACCAGCCACATGCCGAACCGATCGGGGACGGCGCACGCGTCAGCGACCTGACCTCACCCCGCCGCGTGAGACGCGCCCCGGTCCCCCCCCACCGCCCGGCATGCCATGCCTTGAGCCCCGCCCCCCTGCGGGGCTTTTTTTGTGCGCGACCGAGCGATCATGTCGCGGCCATCCTTCGAGCGCCGGTATCGGAGCCAGACCTCATGGTAAGGAGCGCCGCTCTTCGGCGCGTTCAGGCGATGCTCTGCATCGCCCTGAGAACCATGAGGCCCGGAGGGCGCCGCCATGGGAAGGCCATCTGCAATAGCCCTGCGGGTCGGCGGTGATGTTGGCGGCGACGGTCAGCCAAACGGCCCCCATCACACGCTCAGTACTGGACACGCACGCCGACGACGCCGACCACCGCCATGAAATTGTTGAGCGCGATGTTGGAGCGGGTCCATTCGGTGCGGACCTCGCTCTTCAGCTGAACGTTGCGGTTCATCTTGTAGGTGCCGCCGGCGGCGACGAACATGCGCTGGTCGACGCGGCCGATGCCGACGAACTGATCCTGGCCGTAGCCGCCGCGCAGCGTTCCGATCAGCCACGGCTCGAACTGATGATCCATCTGCAGGATCACGTCGCGGGACAGGATGCCCGAGACGTTCATCGCCGGCGTCTCCGAGGCCTGCGAGCGCGCCACCAGCACGAAGGTCGTGGTGTCGGTCGCGGCCCATGCGAGCGTCGCATCCGCGATCACGCCGCTGACGTTAGGCATCAGCGGCGAGTCCATGCGGCGCGTGAGATAGCCGACCGAGGCTTCGCCGGTCAGCGATCCCATGTTGACGACGGCGCCGCCACGCGCGGTGATGCCGCTGGAATCGCGGCGCTGGCCGTTGAAGTCGACCTGCAGATCGTGGTTGCGCCGATCGAAGCTCATGTCGACGAACGGCGAGATGTTCGGCGTCAGCACATAGGTGACGCGGACCTGCGCGCCCGGCTGGGTGTAGTTGCGGTCCTGCGTCCGCAGCGGCACGTTGGCCGTGATGACAGCATCGTTGAAGACGACCCGGTCCGCCGATCCCTTGAACGCGATCTCGGTCGGACCGATCTTCTGCAGCACGCCGGCGCTGCCGCCGAAGCTGGTGGCCCGCGGCAGCTTGAGCGCGCCCGGAAGCGTCAAGGCGTCGTTGACGAAACGCGCCTCGCCGGTGACGGCCGTGCCCTCGGTGACGTCGTAACGCCCTTGCGCCCGCGCCTCGAAGGTCGGATGGCTGATGGAGCGGACGTTGGTGTCCTCGGTGTAGGCGCCGCGGAAATCCGCGTTGAGCTGATGCCGCTCCCACTGTGAGCGGACCGCGACCTCCGTTGCCACGATTGCGACCGGCGAGCCCTGCCCGCCGTTTCGCCGGGTGGGATTGGTGTCATAGCCGGCCTGGATCTCGACGGCCGGCTTCACCAGGAACGACCCGACCGTCATCCCCGTCGGATCGTAGGGCTTCGCATCGGCGGTCACCGGTTGCGGCTTCACCGTGTTCAGATTGCGATCGGGAAGAACGTCGCGGTTGCGCAGCACGGCCGCGGGCTGGGCGGCTGCCACGGTCTCGTCCGGCTTGGCCGGCGGCGCCCCGGCGGCTGCAGCGGGCTTTGCCGCGATCTGCCGTGCGGCCGGTTGCGGCGCGGCGCGTTGAGCGTCTCGCGCCGACTCGGCCGTGGCCACGCGCGCGCCACGGGCTGGCTGAACCGCCGCGAATCCAAATCCGAAGCTGCCGACCGGAGCGCCGGGCTTGCCTGGCGCGGCCAGCGACGGCGCGCCGGCCTCCCGCACCGGACGCAACAATGCGCTCACGCCACGCGGGTCCTGGCGCATCATCAGCGTCCGGCTGTCGTTGGTGATCCGCGGAACGTTGTAGTAGATGCTGCGCGCCGTCACGTGACGGAAGAACAGCCGATCGGCGCGTCCCGGGACGACGTCCGTCGGCTTGGCCTTGATGGTCTGCTGTCCGGACGCGGCATCCACCACCATCACGGTCAAGAGCAGCACCTCGACGAGCGCGAGCGTGACCCCGCGGTGGGATCGCGTCACCATGAGCCGCTTGGTCCGCACCGCGAACGCGCCGGTCTTTTGTCGTGAATGAGCCTGCAAAGCAATGCCGGAGAGTATGCCAATATCACGCGACGACGTCAGGTCGGGGCGCCGCCGCAACGATTACGCAGCGCATGCTCGCGACGAGCTCCCCTTGCCTTGCAGATAGCCGGCAAACGTCGGCGGAAGTTTTGCCGAGCTGGGACGATTTCAGGCGAGATTGAGAGGTGTTCGCAATGAACCGCCGCGAAGCGGCGCCGCGGCATCTCCGCGTTCGCAGACAGCACTAATTAGTTGAAACGAGGACGATCGTTGCGCGGCTTCGCCAAAGTCGGCGAAATTCGGACTTCGGCATGATGTCGTTTCGACGATCATTCGCCCGAGACCGGCTTCGGCGATCGCGGGTCTTGCGCCGTTGCCGCCGTTCAGGAAGCCAAGAAGCCGCCATCGGCCGCCAGAACGTGGCCGACGACGTAGGACGACGCGTCCGACAACAACCACAGCACGGCCTCGGCGATGTCCTCAGGCTGCCCCATCCGGCGCAGCGGCAGGCCGGCGGCGACGGTCGCGACGTCGCCGACACCGGCGCGCAGCATCATGTCGGTGACGACACGTCCGGGCGCAATCGCGTTGATCCGGACGCCGCGCGGTGCCGCCTCCATCGCGGCCGATCGCGTCAGCGAAATGACGGCGGCTTTCGAGGCCGAATAGAGCGCAAGCCCCGCATTCGGATTGCGCACGCCGCTGACGGAGGCGTTGATCACGATGCGTCCCCGGCCGCGCGCATACATGATCGGCAACTGCGCGCGCAGGCACAGAAACACCGAGCGCACATTGGCGTCGAACACGTCCGCATAGACGCCGTTGCCCTGCTGCTCGATCGGCGCCCGGCGCTCCTGGACACCGGCATTGTTGAAGGCCGCATCCAGCCGGCCGTAGCGCTCCAGCACTGCCTGTACCAGGCTCGCCACATCGTCCTCGCGCGTGACGTCGGCTTTCACCGCGAGGGCCTCGGCCCCGAGCGCCCGGCATCGTGCCGCCGTATCGGCCAGCTGGGCCTCGCGCCGCCCGGCGACGACGACCGCCTCCGCGCCGTCGGCGGCGAGCTTCAAGGCGGCGGCGCGGCCGATGCCGGAGCCGCCCCCGGTGACGAGGCAGACCTGCCCCTGCATGCGCGACGCCGCGGTCAAGCGTGCCTCGGCCGTGAGCTGCGTATCACCCATCTCCGACCCTCCGGCGATATGGCGTCGTCGATGCCACGTTGCATCGGCTATTTGTTGTATGATACAACTATATGGCAGGAGTCAAGATGCCGGATCCCGATCTCACGCTCGTCGACGACATCCGCGCCGCCTCGCGCCTAATGGTGCGCGAGCTCGGCTTCATGGAATCGACGCTGGCCGCCACCGACCTTCCGCCGTCGGCGGTCCACACCATCCTGGAGATCGGCCTGCGCGGCCCGCTGACCGCGATGCAGCTCGGCACGATCCTGCATCTCGAGAAATCCAGCATCAGCCGCATGGTCCGCAAGCTGATCGACAGCGGCGAGTTGCAGGAGACAATCGATTCCGGCGACGCCCGCATCAAGCCGCTCTGCCTCACCGCGAAGGGACGGAAGACGCTCGGCACGTTGCACGCCTTCGGCCGCCAACAGGTTCGCGGCGCCCTGTCGTCGCTGTCGAAAGCCGAGCAGCGCACGGTGTGCGAGGGCCTGTTGCTGTACGCCCGCGCGCTCGAAGCCTGGCGCGCGGCAGAGCAGGACATGCAGCCGTCGGAGCCATGAGCGCGCCCGACGGGCAGATTGCGCATACGCACCATGACGAAACTGCCCGTCGTGTTGAAATGCCGCAGCATGCGGCCTTGCGTCGTCGGGCAAATCAGGACGATCTTTCCGCGCATCCCGCCTCACCACGGAGGGGCGTTGCGCGCGATCGTCACGACACGCGAGGCGGGATGCGATGGCCGTGGCCATGCCGCAGCGTAGCTTGCTACGCGGACGAACGGCGTGGCCGCGGACGTGAAGTCGCAGCGTCCTGACACCCCGATGCTGGTGTTACGTTCGCGATGGCGCTGATGCGCCGCGCGGACAATGGTGGCCAACAGCCCGGCGCACCAGGGAGACTGCGTATAAGCGTGAAGACCATCGCGCAGGGAATGCCGGTGATCGGCTGCACCTGTGGTACCTGCCGCCTGCATTTTTTGCTGCAGGCGGGCCATGGGTGAGGCCTTCACCCGGCATTCCCTGCGCCCTCCCATGTGTTGGAGGGTCGTGTCGACCGAACCACTCGGGCGTGATCCGCCGCGAGGCCGTAAGGTCGTGTCAGAAGCTGTTTGAGATGTGAATCGGGCGAGCCTGAGCGACACTGCCGTAGGGTGGGCAAAGCAGCCGCCCGCAGGGCGGTCGCGTGCCCACCGTCGATCTCCGCACGCGGAGCAAATGGTGGGCACGGCGCGCGAGGGAGCGCGGCATGATGCACACAGTATCGCCCGCGCGCCTTTGCCCACCCTACACGCTTAAAATTCGCAAGCTTATACGCGGTGCAAGTGAATGCGCCCTCTCCCCTTGGACCTACTTAAATTCCTCGCGCACCTTCGCCTGGATCTTGGCCATGCCGCCGAGCCAGCGGTCGTAGTTCTCGGTCTTCTTGCGCATGTAGCCGAGCACCTGCGGATGCGGCAGGATCAGGAAGCTCTCCTCGGCAAGGCCCTTCAGCACGTCCTGCGCGACCTGCTCCGGCGTCAGATCGCCGTCGCCGGATTGCGGGCCCTTCGGGATCGCGCGCAGCATGTCGGTGTCGACGCCCTGCGGACACAGGATCGAGACCTTGATGTTGTCAGCCTTGTGCGAGATCGCGAGGTTCTCGGCAAATCCCACCGCGGCATGCTTGGTGGTGGAGTAAGGCGCGCTGCCGACCTGCGACAACAGGCCGGCCGCCGAGATCGTGTTGAGGAAATAGCCGCCGCCGCGCGCCTTGTAGCGCGGGATCAGATGCCGCGCCGCATAGACATGAGCCATCACGTGGATGGCCCAACTGCGCGCCCACGGCTCGTCGGAGGTGCCGCCGGCATTCACCGACAACGGGTCGAAGCCGCCGCCGATGCCGGCATTGGAGCAGAACAGCGCAATGGGTCCGAACTGCCGCTCGGTCTCCTCGATCACGTGCCGGATGTCGGCTTCCTGGGAGACGTCGCATCTGAAGGCTGCGCCGCCGATGCCATCAGCGACGGCCTTGGCTCCGGCTTCGTCGAGATCGGCCACGATCACCTTGGCGGCACCGGCCTTCGCAAAGGCCTCGCACAGCGCCTTGCCGATGCCGCGGGCTCCGCCGGTGACCACAACAATCTTGCCGGTCACCTGCATGCAAAGCCCTCCTCGTGGAATTTTCTAGGTCAAGACCAGATCGAGCACCGCGGTATAGTGAAAGCCGGCGCCCAGCAACACGAAACCATGCCAGATCGCGTTCTGGAAGCGCAAGCGCCGCCACGAGTGGAAGATGACGCCGAGGCTGTAGAGGATGCCGCCGGTGAGCACGCAGGCCAGGACCGAGGCCGGCATCACCGAGATCACCCGGTCGTACATCATCACGCCGCTCCAGCCGAGCGCGAGATACAGGCCGATCGAGAGCGCATCGAAGCGCCCGGGCCAACGCAGCTTCAGCACGATGCCGAAGATGGCGACGCCCCAGACACCGAGCAGCAGCGCGGCCGAGAATACCGTATCCTTCAGGGCGGCGATGAACGGCGTATAGGTGGCTGCGATCAGCACGTAGATGGCGGAGTGGTCGAAGCGGCGCAGCACCCATTTGGTCGGCGACACCGGCCACAGATTATAGGTTGCCGACAGCGTCAGCATCGAGAGCAGTCCCGCGACGTAGATCGACACCACCACGATGTCGACGGCGCTGGCATAGATCGAGGTCAGCACGACGAGCACGGTTGCGGCGACCAGCCCGGCGGCGATGCCGACGACGTGGACGACGCCGTCCGCGATCATCTCGACCCTGTCGTAGTTCCTGCGCATTGCGCCGGTGGCGGCATGGACGGAGGTCGAGGCGAACTGCTTCAGTTGAAATACGGTCATGTCAGAACCTGGTGCCGGTTTTCCGGGACAATTGTGCCGGAAGGATTATGGTTTCCAGTGGTCAACGTTCCGTTCAAAGTCTGGTTCTATCCGGAAACGGGCCGGAATTGTGAGCTTGAATCCGGCGTTTTGCATCGCCACCTGTCAAAAATCGCTCACGCCCTTTTCAACTGCGAATTCCCCCTCCTCCCATGGTGACCTTTTCCGAACTCGTCGAGGAAGCGCGGCTCTCGGCCCGTGCCCTGCTCGATTATGGCGAGAGCTTCCTCAACCCGACCATCCGCCTCGGCGTCACCGGGCTGTCACGGGCCGGCAAGACCGTGTTCATCACCGCGCTGATCCATGACCTCGTTCGCGGCGGGCGCATGCCGGTGTTCGAGGCCTTGGCATCGGGCCGCATCGCCCGCGCCAATCTGACGCCGCAACCCGACGACGGCGTGCCGCGCTTTGCCTATGAGAGTCATTTGCGGGCGCTGGTCGCCGAGCGGCGCTGGCCGAGTTCGACCGTCGACATCAGCGAGCTCAGGCTGGTGATCGAATTCCAGCGCGCCAACGGCGCCGAGCGGACGCTCACGCTCGACATCGTCGACTATCCCGGCGAATGGCTGCTCGACCTGCCGCTGCTGAACAAGAGCTATGAGCAGTGGGCGCAAGAAAGCCTCGCGCTGTCGCGCAGCGAGCCGCGCGCGCATGTCGCCAAGGACTGGCACGCGCATCTGGCGACGCTCGCCCCCGAAGGCCTGGAGGACGAGCCGGCGACGCTGGAGGCGGCGCGGCTGTTCACCGAATATCTGCGCACCTGCCGCGACGAGCGCTTCGCCATGAGCCTGCTGCCGCCCGGCCGCTTCCTGATGCCGGGCAATCTCGCGGGCTCGCCGGCGCTCACCTTCGCGCCCCTCGACGTGCCGGCCGAAGGCCAGGCGCCGAGCGGATCGCTGTGGGCGATGATGGCGCGGCGCTACGAGTCCTACAAGGACATCGTGGTGCGGCCGTTCTTCCGCGACCACTTCGCCCGGCTCGACCGCCAGATCGTGCTGGTCGACGCGCTGGCGGCGTTCAATGCCGGCCCCGAGGCGCTGCATGATCTCGAAGCCGCGCTGACCGGCATTCTCGATTGCTTCCGCGTCGGGCGCGGAAACATGCTGACGGCGCTGTTCCGGCCGCGCATCGACCGCATCCTGTTCGCGGCGACCAAGGCCGACCATCTGCATCACACCAGCCACGACCGGCTCGAAGCGGTGCTGCGGCGTGCCGTCAACCATGCCGTCGCGCGCGCCGAGAGCACGGGCGCTGCGATCGACGTCGTGGCGCTGGCCGCGGTCAGGGCGACGCGCGAGGCGCTGGTCGCCCGCGGCCGCGACAAGCTCCCCTCGCTGCTCGGCACCCCCGCCGCCGGCGAGAGCGCCAATGGCGAGATCTTCGACGGCAACACCGAGGTCGCCACTTTTCCGGGCGAGCTGCCGGCCGATCCGGAGGAGCTGTTCAAGGGGGGCGCCTATCGCGGCCTGTCGAGCGCCGCCGCCGACGGGACCGATTTCCGCTTTCTTCGCTTCCGCCCGCCTTTGCTGACCCCAGATGCTGGCGCCGAGCCCGCTTTGCCCCATATCCGCATGGACCGCGCCCTTCAGTTCCTGATCGGAGACCGGCTGCAATGAGCGAACGCGCCAAGCCACGTCGTCCCCAGACCTTCCGGCTCGACGATCCCGACGTCGTCGTGGTCGATGCCGAAGAGGCCACCCGGCCGGGCCGCGGCACCATCCAGATCACGCCGGAGGCCGATCCGGCGCAATTGCCGGTGCCGGTCGAGACCGTCCTGCCGGCGCGGCGCGGCTTCGGCTGGGGCGCGCTTTTTTGGGGCTCGGTCGCCGGCCTCGTCCTGCTCGGACTCGGCCTCGGCGTCGTCAGACTGATCGAGGATCTGTTCGCCCGCAGCGAGGCCCTCGGCTATGTCGGCGCGGGGTTCGCGGCCGCAGCCGCGATCGCGTTGGCGGCCGTCACTGCCCGCGAAACCTACGGGCTGGTGCGTCTCGCCACCATCGAGAAGCTGCATCAGCGCGCGGCCGCGGTGCTGCTGTCCGACGATCGCGCCGAGAGCCGCGAGGTGGTCGCCGAGCTGCTGCGGATCGCACATGCCAATCCCCGGCTGGCGCGTCCGCGTGCCGCGCTTGCCGGCCACGCCGACGACATCATCGACGGCGGTGACATGATCAAGCTCGCCGAGCGCGAGCTGATGGCGCCGCTCGACATCGAGGCACGGCGGCTGGTGTCGGTCGCGGCGCAACGGGTCTCTGTGGTCACGGCGGTCAGTCCGCGCGCGCTGATCGACGTGCTGTTCGTATTCGTGGCAAGCTTGCGGATGATCCGGCAACTCGCGCGGCTCTATGGCGGCCGTCCCGGCGCGCTCGGCATGATCAGCCTGTTGCGCCACGTCGTCGCGCATCTCGCCATCACCGGCGGCATGGCCGCGAGCGACAGCCTGATCCAGCAGGTGCTGGGGCATGGCATCGCGGCAAAACTGTCGCAGCGGCTCGGCGAAGGCGTGCTCAACGGCCTTCTCACCGCGCGGCTCGGCCTCGCGGCCATCGACGTGACGCGGCCGATGCCGTTCGCCGCGCTGCCGCGGCCGGCGCTGGCCGATCTCGCCAAGGATCTCCTGCGCAAGCAGGAGGACCAGGCATGAAGCTCAAGCCCGCGGCGTGTGATCGGGGTCACCGGCGAGCCAGCGCCATGGGTACAATGGCGAGTCCGGTGGCGGCGCCAGCTCCGGCGTCCAGCCCGTCAGCTTGCCGAACGCGTAAGTGTCCATGACGTGGCCGCGCCAGCTCCGCTCGACATGTCCGAGCGGCTCGCGGTGCGCGGTCGTGTCCGCCAGCAGCGGGCCGGCATTGTCCGGCTCGCGCACGACATAGAGGCCGGCATGTCCTGCGATCAGGTCCATGCCGGGATCACGGAAGCCGATGAAGCGGGCACGCTCGTTGATCTGGACCACCGGCACGCGGCCTCTGAAGAACCACCGCATCATTGCGTAGGTGCGGTAGTCGGAGGTTGCGATCCAGGTGGCGCCGGTGTTTGCCAGTTCCTGCTCAACGCGCGCCGCAACCTGCTGATAGCCCGCCTCGGCGCCGATCGGATCGGCTCGTCCGAGGAAATTCCAGGGCGCTGCGACGTAGTAGAGGAAGATCAGGACCACCATGGCAATGCCGCTGACGACGGCGATGCGCGCCCAGCGCACGGTCGATCGGACGAACCAGGCGGATGCGCCATCCTGCGTCAGCTTGACGATGTTGATCGCGACCGCCGCAAATCCGATCGGCCACATGAACATCGGCCAGGTGTCGCCGATCCGCAAGGTAAACGATTTCCAGAGGAAGTAGAGAAACGGCACCAGCACCGCCGTCGACAACAGGATCGCGACCGGCTCACGCGTGCGATAGCCTCGCCAGGCCGTGAAACTCAGCGCCGACAGCGTGACCGGCAGCAGGACGAAGCCGACCTGTCCGAACTGCAGTCCGATGTAATCGCCCAGCGTCCGCAACGAAAAATCATGCGGCGCCGTGGCGCGAACGAACTGGAAGCGGAACGAGGCCCAGTCGTGCTGAACGTTCCAGATCAGCACCGGCGAGAACACGGCGAGCGCGATCAGCGCCCCGCACCATGGATAGGGACTGAGAAGCCAACGGCTGCGCCAGGCCGGAACGAGCAGGAACGCCGCCACGCCCGGCAGCAGCATGACCACCGTGAATTTGGACAACAGCGCCAGTCCACCGAACAGGCCGGCCGCGAGCCACCAGCGGCCATCGTCGCTCTCGGCGAGGCGCACCAGCGCCCAGATCATCGCGAGCGCAAACGGGATCGCCGCGACATCCGGCGCCACCTTGGCCATCAGCAGGCCATAGTAGAGCGCCGCCTCGGGCAGCAGCACCGCGAGGATCACGGCCCGCATATCGTGAGTGGTACGGCGAACGATGTCGGCGAGCAGGAGCTGCGTCACCGCCATCGCGAGGATGCCGGCAAAGCGAACACCGAGATTGGTATCGCCGAACAGGGCAGTGCCCAGCCGGATGAACCAGGCGATCATGGGCGGATGATCGAGGAAGCAGAGCTGCAGCTCCTTCGACCAGGTCCAGTAATAGGCCTCGTCGGTGCGCAGATCGAGCGTCCCGGCATAGACGATGCGGATGATCGTCATGCTCGCGATCACGGCCGCAGCCATCAGCCACGCAGCGCGCATGGACCGAGACTCTGGGCTGTCGATGCCTGGGGAAATGGCCGTCACGCGGTGCTTTTCCCCGACTCCGCCGGGCGAGTCAACGTTCCCGCGCACAGCTCGCGCCGCCGGATGACCGCCGTCACCAGCCCTCTAGGACAACAGGGAATAAATCTCTAGCATTGCCGCTCCAGATCATACGGACCACATGACCATTTCGATTTACCATCGTTTGCAGTCCGCCTGTCGCGGCATCGGTGTGCGGCAGGTGCGGCTGATCTGCGGCTTCATACTCTTCAGCTACCTGCTCAGTCATTTTCTCAACCATGCGCTCGGCAATATCTCGCTGCAGGCGCTCGCGGAGGGCGTGTCCTATCACGTGGCGTTCTGGCAGTTTCTTCCGATCGCCGTGCTGTTCTATGCGGCCGTTGTTACCCATGGCGGGCTCGGCGTGTGGGCGCTTTATCAGCGCCGGCAATTCAGCCGCAGCACGATGGAGCCGCTGCAACTGCTGCTCGGCCTGAGCATTCCGGCGCTGATCTTCAGCCACATCGCCGGCGTCCGCATCGGGCAGACCCTGTACGGACAGGAGAAGCTGTACCCGCAGGTCCTGTACTCGTATTGGACCGGCCCGTCCTGGCGGATCTGGTTGATGTCGGCAGCCCTGCTGACGTCATGGGCGCATGGCTGCATCGGGCTGCATTTCTGGCTACGGCTCAAGCCGTTCTACAAGCGCGCGGCGCCGTGGCTGCTCGCCTGCGCCGTGCTGCTCCCGGCGCTGGCGCTGCTCGGCTTCTACCGTGGAGGCCGAGACGTCATCGCCGCCAACGCAACACCGCAGTGGCGTGCCGAAAATCTTTCATTGAAGCAGACCGGCACGCCATCTGAACAGGCGGTGCTGGAGACCATCATGAACGGCTTTCTGGTCGGCTATGGCGGCCTGATCGGCTTGGCGCTCGCCGCGCGCGGCGTGCGAGCGGTCCATGAGCGACGTGGCGGCATGGTCACGCTGTCCTACAACAATGGCCGCTCCATCCGGGTGCCAAAGGGTTTGTCCGTGCTCGAGGCCAGTCTGCGCAACAACGTACCGCATGCCAGCATGTGCGGCGGCCGCGCGCGCTGCTCGACCTGCCGCATCAGGGTGATCGGAGATCCCGGCGCGCTGCCGCCCCCCTCGCCTCGCGAGGCCTTCGTGCTCGCGCAGATCGGCGCGGCGGACCCGTCGGTCAGGCTGGCCTGTCAGTTGCGCCCCACTGACGATCTCTCATTCTTTCAACTGTTCATGCCGAACCCGACACCCGGCGAGCGCGGCAGCTCGCGTGCCGGAATCGGGCAGGAGCGCTACCTCGTCAGCCTGTTCGTCGACATGCGCGGATCGACCGGCCTCGCTGAGAAACGGCTGCCGTTCGACGTGGTGTTCATCGTCAACCGCTTCCTCAGCGCCGTCTCCCAGGCCGTGCTCGCGAATGGCGGGCAGCCCAATCAGTTCGTCGGCGACGGTATGCTCGCGCTGTTCGGACTAGCCGCCGATTCACATGTCGCCTGCGGCCAGGCGATCCAGGCGGCGCGTGACATCGCGGCCAACATCGCCGAGCTGAACGCGTTCCTCAGCCATGATCTGCATGAGCCGATCCGCTTCGGCATCGGCATTCACGGCGGCGAGGTGATCGTCGGCGAGATCGGCTATCGCGACCACATGGTGTTCACCGCGCTGGGCGACGCCGTCAACGTCGCATCACGACTGCAGGACATGACGAAGACCCTCGGCTGCCAGGTGATCATCTCGGACGAGGTCTACGCGCGGGCGCGACTCGCCTCCGACGTGCTGTCGCAGCGCGAGGTCGAGATTCGCGGCCGCGCCGAGCCGATGCGCGTCAGGACGGCCATGGATGCCGCCGAACTCGCGATGCTCTCGGACGAGGGGGCCGCTGCATGACGCGTTGCGTTGAACCTGTTTGCAGCCTGCGCTGTCATACCGAGAACGGTTGCAGCGGGTCCGCGGTGACTGGCGGAACGGTGGCGCTGCGGTCAAAAGCCGCAAAGCCGCCACGATATCGATCATTTCGGGCCAAAACCGCCCGCTGTTTGCGCTATCACGCCTGTCGCAACCGCAGTAGTCTTGAATTCCGGGCCTGACGGTTTGCGGGGACCGCCGGCTCGTACTCGGATTGGTCCCGCGGAGGCGACGTATGGCTAAAGGTACGGTCAAGTGGTTCAACCCGACCAAGGGCTATGGCTTCATCCAGCCCGCGGCCGGGGGCAAGGACATTTTCGTTCACATCTCCGCAGTGCAGAAGGCCGGGCTGACGACCCTCAACGAGGGCCAGACGATCGAGTACGACGAGATCGCCAACCGCGGCAGGAGTTCGGCCGAGAACCTGAAAGTGTAGTGGACCAATTGGCGCGCCATTCCGCCTCGCGGCTTTTCGGCGCGATCGTTTCCCTCACCAAGCCAGCATGATTGTCGACACGTCGAAATAGACAGGAGCGGTGCCCGCTCCTGATCACATCTTTACGTTTGTTTGTAATTTCGGCTCCCTCCCCGCCATTGCCTCGCTCGCCCGACCTGGGTCAAATGCGCCTCGAACCGCGCCGTCAGCAGAATTCCAGCGCGCGGAAACAAGCGACGGGAGCGAGGCATCATGGACGACAAGGGCATTTTCGATGGCCTGAAGGTGCTGGACTGCGCGAGCTTCATCGCAGCCCCTGCAGCCGCCACCGTTCTTTCCGATTTCGGCGCTGACGTCATCAAGATCGAGCCGCCCGGCGCCGGCGATCCCTACCGCAACCTGCCGAACCTGCCGGGCTATCCGCGCAGCGAGCATAACTACGCGTGGTATCTCGAAGCCCGCAACAAGCGGAGCCTCGCGCTCGATCTTTCGAAATCCGAAGCTCAAGCCGTGCTGCAGCGGCTGGTGAGTGAAGCCGATGTCTTCATCACCAACTTCCCGCCGTCGGTCCGCGCCAAGCTCGGCCTCACCCACGAAAAGCTGGCGCCGCTCAATCCGCGGCTGATCTATGCGTCGTTCACCGGGTATGGCGAGAAGGGCGAGGAAGCCGACAAGCCCGGCTTCGACAGCAATGCCTATTGGGCGCGCTCCGGACTGATGGACCTGGTCCGCGCCGACGAGAGCACGACACCCGCCCGCTCCGTCGCCGGGATGGGCGACCACCCCTGCGCGATGGCGTTCTATGGCGCGATCGTCACGGCGCTTTACCAGCGCGAGAAGACCGGCAAGGGCAGCCATGTCGCCTCCAACCTGATGGCGAACGGGGTCTGGGCGGCCTCCGTGCTTGCTCAGGCCAAGCTTTGCGGCGCGACCTTCGTCGAGCGGCGGCCACGCGAACGCGCGCTGAACGCGGTCGCCAATCATTACAAGTGCCAGGACGGCCGCTGGATCATGCTGTCGCTCCTCAATGAGGAGAAGCAGTGGCCGATCCTCGCCCGCTGCCTCGGCCGGGAGGAGCTGATCGATGATCCGCGCTTCGTCACCAAGGCCGATCGCCACGCCCGCTCGGTCGAGCTGATCCACGAGTTCGACGCGGTGTTCGCGACCAGGCCGCTGGCCGAATGGCGCCGGATCCTCGACGGCAGCGGGCTCGTGTTCGGGGTGGTCGGCATTCTCGACGACATTCCAAACGACAGGCAGATGATCGAGAACGAGGTGCTGGTGCCGTTCGAGAACGACACCATGCTGACGGTCAACAGCCCGATCTTCATCGACGGCCAGCGCAAGGTCACCCCGCGCAAGCCGCCCGGCATAGGCCAACACAGCGACGAGATCCTGCGCAGCGCCGGCTTCGACGACGAGACCATCCGCGACCTGCGCGCGCGCGGCGCGGTGGCCTGAGCTAGCGGGTCGCGATGAAGCACATGCCGAACCGCGTCGCCGGGCCGGTCTGACAGGACAGGTTCGCGGCGCAGGTCCAGGTCGAGAAGCTCTTGTCATTGTCCGCGGCCGCGGCGTGGCTCGCGTAGCAATGCCCGCCCCAGCCGTCGTTGTAGACCGTGCCGACGAGCTCATCGCTGCCGCGCAATTGCGGGCGGCTGGCGAAGCCGCGCGAGAAATCCGGAGTCCGCCCCTCGGCAAAGGCGTTGAGGATGTCGCGCCGGCGGACCTGGTCGCCGAAGAAGTGCGGCGAGCCCGGCACCACGACGGTGTTGGACGGCTTCTCCGCCATCCAGTCGACGCCGGGAAAGTGAAAGCCGCCGATGCCGCGGGTCTGATGGCAGCCGCCGCAGCTCGAATCGTTGAGGCGGCGCTCGAAGCCCGCGACCGACCGGATGTTATGCAGCACGATGCCCTGCGCGGCCGCCTTCTCCAGCGCACCGACCACGTCGGCCTCGGTGAACACCGCGCCCTGCCCGGCCGCGCTCCCCTGCACCAGCCCGTAGGCCGGCAGCAGATCGGAATTGACGAATCCGACCGGGGTCGGCGCCACCGCAACCTTGGCCAGGAACTGCTGGGGGATCACCGCGGTGCCGCGGTCGAGCTCGCCGAGATGGACCGGGTCGAGCAGCCAGGCCTTGAACTCGCGCGCCAGCGCGGCATCCGCCAGCAGCCGGTCGCGATCGACCTGATCCTCCAGCACCGCCTCCTCGAACGTCCCGCTCGCGGCCTGATAGTCGAACACCTTCATCATGTAGTCGGTGCGGAAATCGCGGATCGCCGATTTCGGCGCATGCGCGATCTGCAGGTTGGTCTCGATGCGGTGGATGTTCTCCGGCCTGATCAGCGCCAGCGGACCGTCCGGCGCCGTCAGCTTCGCGGCAAGCTCCGGGCCGGTCAGTTGCAGATCGGACATCGCCAGCCAGCGCTTGGCGATCTCGGCACAGCTCGGCGAATTGTTCTTGGCCTCCGCATCGCTGCGCGCCTTGAGCACGATGTTGAGCGTCATCGGCAGCCGCGGCGAGGCGACCTCGCCATCTTTGGCCTCGGGCGGCGTGGTCCGCGTCAGGCGGTACAGCAGCCGCACCTCGCCGCAATGGTCGGGATCGACGAAGGCGCGATCCATGCGATTGACGACGCCGGCCAGCACGAAGCGGGCATCGGACGAATCGAGCACGGTGCGGTCGAACAGCTGGAACGCGTAGGACGTGCCGACGCCGATGCTCTCGTTCGGCAACGTCGTCTTGTGCTTGTCGACGTAGCGGTCGAACTCCGTGTCGAGCGCCTTGCGCACGGGAATCATCGACGGCAGCGCAAACAATGCCGCGTCGGTCAGCGGCGCATCGCTCGCGCGCGCAAGCATCTTCCCGAGGCCGAACGCGCCGTTGTCGAGCTCACGCAGCGCGAACGGCTCGAGGATCGCGGCGCCGCGCTCGACCGGCGGGCTCTCGTCCGCATGAGCGAGCTGGCCGCAGCACAGCATGACAAGGCCGAATACCGACAGTCGCAAGACGCGCCTCCTCGCTTCCACGAACATGCAATTGAGGGCCTGCTAGTCCTCGAAGATAGCCGAAAGGCGGGCGGCTTCGGACAATTGTGCGACGAGGCGCCTCACGTCGCGGTGAGGCGCCTCGTCAGATTTGTCTCCAAAAACAGATGGTCCGTCAGCGCGCGACGACAAGCCCCTTGGTGGTGACGACCACCCAGCGACCGTCCTGCTTGCGGATCGCGTCGACCTTGCCGAGGCCCGGCACGGGATCGCCGGCATAGACCTCGTAGAGGCCACCGCGGCCCTCGATCAGCGCGCCACCACGACCGACGTCGCGCAGCACCCAGCCCTCGACGACCTTGGGTTTGGTGGCCTCCGTGCGGTTCGGCTCGGGGCGAGCGGTCTCCGCCCTCGCCGGCTCGGCCCGGCTCGCCTCTGCCCTTGCTGCTTCGGTCCTGGCTGCCTCGGTGGTCCTGGCCGCGTCGGCCCGGCTCGCCACGCCCGCGGGCGGCGCCGCCGCATTGATCGCGCCCACCGCCTGCGGCACGGACGCGGCGCTGTCTCGCGCGGGGGCCTGCGCGGTCGCGGAAGCCTGCGCGGCGCGCAGCCGGTCCACGGCCTCGCTCAGACGCTGCAGCTCGCTCGGCTTGGCCGACGATTTCGTCGACAGGTCACCCAGGATCTTCTCGAGCCGGTCGAGACGCTCGGCGGACTTGTTGAGCTCGACGAGGCTGGTCTGATTGGTCTGGTCGAGGCTCGCCTTCAGCGCGGCGACATCATTGTCGATCCGCGCCACGGTCGCGCCAAGCGTGGAGTCTGTAGCCTCGCCTGCCGCCGCATCGGCCACGTCACCGCCGCCGGAGCGCGTGACGAACTTGGCCGTGACCAGACCACCGGCAACGCCGCCGACAATCATCGACAGCAGCAGGATCGCGGCCATGGCCGGAAGGCCGAGCCTGCCGTTCACGCCATGCGGCCGCGGGGCCTGGCCCGGCTGCGGAGGCGGCAGCGCCGCTCCGGTACCGGTCGCGCTGGCCGCCGTTGCGGCAGCGGACGCCGACTTGGACGTTGCATCGAACTTGAAGGGCTCGGTCTTGAACTTCGCTTTGGCCCAGGCCGCGGCCTTGTCGACCGCGGCAAAAGCACCCGCCTTGGTCGCCGGTCCGGCATCCGCCTGGACTGGCGTGACCGGGCGCGTCGCGGACACCTCGGGTTTGGCCGCGGATGCCTGCTTGGCAACGGGCTCCGACTTGGCCTCCGACTTGGCGACAGTCTCGGGCCTGGCAACAGTCTCCGACTTGGCAGCCGGCTCTGGCCGGACGACAGCTTCCGTCTTGGTGGCAGCCACGGACTTGATCGGCGCGTCCGGCTTGATGGCCGTCTCCGGCTTCGGCGCAGCCGCCGCCATCGGGCCGACTTTCGGCGCATTGGCCGCGAGCATCGACAGCTTCGGTGTCTCGACCTTGAGGAGCTCACCGGCCGCAGCCGTCTTGATCGGCTCCGACTTGACCGGCTCCGTCCTGATCAGATCCAGGATCGTCGAGGGAGATTTCGCAGCACTCGAGCTCGCTGCGGCTTCGACTTTGCCCATCGCCGCAAGGTTGCCCCCCGCCGCCTGGGCCTTGGTCAGCTCGGGCTTGACCTTGTCGGATTTGCCCTTGTCGGACTTGACCAGGTCGAGCCGCGCGGGCTCTGGTTTGGCTCGCTCCGGCTTCGCCGCTTGGATCTTGGCGGGCTCGATCTTTTCCGGCTCGGCCGTAAGGGCTTCGACCTTGACCTGTTCGGGCTTGACCGGCTTGACGCTGATCGTCCCGATCTCGGTATCGGCCGTCATCTCGGTCTTGATCTCAGACTTGTTGGCCTCGGCCTGCGGCTCGGGCGCGGTCACCGCTTCCACGATCGCCGCCTTGGGGTCGATGCCCGGACGGTCAGCCGCAGGCGCTTCGTGATCCGGCGCGATCATGGGCGGGGCGACGGTCGCGATCGCAGGCACGGCCAGGTCGACTGCATCGGGGAACGCGGATGTCTTCGGCATCAGGTCGACACTCGCACTGGCCATGCCAGTCGTATCGGCCACGCCAAGGCTGGCCCGTTCGGGCTTTTGGTCGCTCACGTTCAGAGTCTCCGCATGACGTTGAGCACTTGGTAACCTTAGTTAGCGTTCGATTGATTGCCAAAATCTTACTTTTGGAAGGCTTACCTGAGTTTTAGGGATTCATACTGGGCGGATTTGCGCCGATAAAGTGGAGCAGATGTGGCGGGCGGTGCCCGAATATTCAGCTCTGGGCGGCATCGCCCGGTGGCAGCAGGCTCGATCGGCCCGCGGCGCAGCGCGGTCGACGCGGAGACGAACGGAGCCGCTCTCGCGGCGCGATTGCGCCCCAGCTTTGACGATCATTCCCTCCTCATTAGTCGGTGGGCGCAGGGAAGGCCGGGTGCCGACTGGCACCCGTGGCACCCGTGCGGAAAGATTGCATGGGGCAGTCACCACAGATCCTATGGGGCGGCGGGTGGTCAAGAAGGGTTAGGATTGGATTTCCGAACCATCCGGCCCTC